>JAEUHB010000026.1 GCA_016794665.1 Opitutaceae bacterium | reverse complement strand
TGTGGCGACCTCGCGGGGGTTGAGCCAGCCATCGGCGAGGCGCTGACGCGTGTCGCGCAGCAACGTCGCAAGCGTCGCGCGCTCGTTGTCGCGGATTGGGCGCGCGGTGCAGAGGCGGTAGGCGTAGTCGGCGCGCTCGGCATCGGTGGCCCCACCCTCGCGCAGGATGCGGAGCGCGAGGGCCTGCGCCGCCTCGACGAAGACGGGCTCGTTGAGGCTCGTGAGCGCGGCGAGCGGAGTGTTGGAGCGGGGCCGGCGGACACATGCGAGGTCGGCGTTGGGCGCGTCGAACGCGCTCATCACCGGGTCGGGCATGGAGCGTTTGCGGAAAACATAAAGCGCCCGGCGGTAGCGCTGCGGGCCTTGGGCGGGGATCCAATACGTCGGCTTCACGTAGTTGTAGTCGATCACGCTCTGGGGCACGGGCGGGAATATGCTGCGGCCACCGACCGTCGGCGAAAGGAGCCCGGCAATGCCCAGCGCGGTGTCGCGCACGACCTCGGCCTCGAGCCGGAACCGCGGGCCGCGCGCGAGCAGGCGGTTCGCGGGATCACGCTCGAGCAGGGCGGGCGAGGCGGCGGACGATTGCCGGTAGGTGGCGCTGGAGAGGATCGCCTTGAGCAGATGCTTCCGGCTCCAGCCGTTCTTCATGAAATCGACGGCGAGCGCATCAAGCACGTCGAGATACTCGGGCACGGGCGCCCGCGTGCCGAAGTCCTCCGCGGTTTCGACGAGGCCGGTGCCAAAGACCGCCTGCCACACGCGATTCACCTCGACGCGGGCCGTGAGGGGCGAGCGTGGATCAGCCAGCCACTGCGCGAAGCCGAGACGATTGCGCGGCGCATCGGCGGGAAACGCGTGCAACGCCGCGGGCACCGCGGGCGCGACGACGTGCTTCGGCCGATCCCAGGTGCCGCGATCGAGCAGATGAGTCGCCCGCGCGTCGGAGGGCGGGCGCTCGGCGAGGTGGAGCACGGACGTCGGCGCCGCCGGATATTTCGTCAAAGCCGAGGCGATGGCTTCGTTGATCTCCTTCGCCTCCGGGAGCGACTGGCGCCAAGCCGTGAACACCGCGCGCTGCTGCGCGGGCGTGCGCTGCGCCGGCGGCACCGCGAGCGCGAGCACGGCGGCGTGATCGACGGGCGGCACGCGCGGATCGGGCGCGCGGGTGAACGAGAGGCGGAGGTTGCCGACCATGCTGTTGGAGCGGTCGCTGTTGCTGCCGCCATGATCCGTGATGATGTCGAAGCGGAACTTGCTGCCGGCCGGATAATCGATCGGGCACTCGAATTGCACGGCGGCGACGGACTCCTGGTTGCGACGGCCCGGCCCGCGGTCGGCGCGCCAGCCAGTGAGCTTGTCGCCGTCGACCATGAACGCGACGGGGCCGCGCGTGCGCTTGCCCTCCTTGTCGAAGTCGGCCTTCCACTCCTCCTCCATCTTGCCGGCGGGCTCGGAGAAATCCGCCGTGGCGTTTTGCAGGCGCAGGGGCTGCCACTCGCTGCCGCCCGGCACCTTCACCGACACCTTCAGCTCGCTGACCGCCCACGTGCCGTAGCGGCTGCGGCCGGGGCCGCGGAAAAGGAGGTCGCCATGCGTGAGCGCCTCGAAGCGCAGGCCGGTCGCGCCGTTGAGCGATTGATCGGTGACGGCGTAGATCGCGCCGCGCGTGGTCGGGTGGCCGAGAGTAAGGATGGAGCCGTCGGCCTCCTGCGTCGGGTGATTGAGCCCGCTGTCGCTGCCTAGGTCCGAGGCGACGATGGTCGTCCACGGCAGGAGCTGGGCGCGCACCCCGTCCTCCCACGCCGCGAGTTCCTTCTTCCAATCGGGCCGCTCGGTGCGGAGGCGATTTTCCAATTCGGCAATCACGCGATCGATGTCGGCGATCTGACCGCGTTGCTCGGGGGTGTGGACCCACGACTGCGCCTCGTAGGTGTTGTTCAGGAAGGCAAAGAGGCCGAAATACTCGTCGTGCGTGACGGGGTCGAATTTGTGCGTGTGGCACTGGGCGCACTGGAGCGTGAGGCCGAGCACGGCCTTGCCGACGCAGTCCATGCGGTCGAACATCTCGTCCTTGCGAAACTGCTCCGGGACGATCGCGCCCTCCTCGTTGATCATGCTGTTGCGGAGAAATCCGGTCGCGATCACCTGCTCGGGCGTGGCACCGGGCAGCAGGTCGCCGGCAATCTGCTCGATTAGAAACTGGTTGTAAGGCAGATCGCGGTTGAAGGCGCCGATCACCCAGTCGCGCCATGCCCACTGCTCGCGGGGCAGGTCCTTTTCGTAGCCGTTGCTGTCGGCGTAGCGCGCGGCGTCGAGCCAGTGGCGCGCCCATTTCTCACCATAGGCGGGGCGCGCGAGCAGCCGATCAAGCGTGGCGGAGAACCCGTCGCGCGAAAAGGCGGCGACCTCGGCCGGCGTCGGCGGCAGGCCGACCACGTCGAGGTAGAGGCGGCGGGCGAGCGTGGCCGGATCGGCCTCGGGTGCAGGCGAAAGCCCCTCCCGGCGGAGGCGCGCGACAACCGCTGAGTCAATGGGGCTCCCCTTCCCTTTCGCTGTCGATGCAACCGGCGCGATGAAAGACCAGTGCGCCTCATACTTCGCGCCCCCGGCGATCCAGCGCTCGAGCTTGGCGATGTCGGCGGCGGCGAGACGCGGCTTCTGGTCCGGCGGCGGCATCGCCTCGTCGTCGTGCGGCGACCGCACGCGCAGGAGAAGTTCACTCTCCGCGGGTTTGCCCGGGACGATGGCGCGCGCGCCGGATTTCCCGCCCTTCAGCGCGGCGTCACGTTCGTCGAGACGGAGGCCGCCCTTGCGCGAGGCGGCGTCGGCGCCGTGGCAGTTGAAGCAGTTGTCCGAGAGGATCGGGCGGATGTCGCGGTTGAAGGTGGGCGCGGGCTCGGCGGCGAAAGCCACGAGGCCGAACGCCGAAAGGGCGAAGGTGAGCGAAGGGAGTTTCACGAACGCGCTATTTTTGAACCACAGCTGGACACGGATAATCACAGATGGAGATACCGAGACGAACACCCTGAGCGCGCATCACCTCTGTGTCCAATTGTGTTCATCTGTGGTTTCCTCTCAGTGCATCTCGACGGCGCAGCTGCCGATGCCGCCGCGGTAGAAATTGAACTGCACGTTCGGATGATCGGCGAGGAGCGACATCGGGACGGCGCTATCGGCCAGACCCTTCGCGATCATCAGCGTGGTGAGGCGCTGGCCGAAGGGGTTGTCGTGGTTGCCGGCGTGCCAGATCGAGACCTTCTCGGCCTTCCACGTCTCGGCGGGGCCGACGGTGATGGCCTGCGTGGGGACGAGGGTGACGTTGCCGCCGCCACTGGTGCGCGCGTTCTGCGCGATCGTGACCGGGTGCAGATCGACGACACGCGTCGTGAGCTTGCGGTAGTCGGCGGGCGACGGCGGGGCGTCCTTGTATTTGCCGCGGCGCGGGAGCGGATCGTTGAAAGCCCAGTGCTTGATGTCGCCCTGGCCGCCCTGCATGACGACGCAGCGGATGCCGGCGTCGTAGCTGGCGCGGTAGGCGCGGGTGTCGGCCTTCGGAAAATGCAGGTTGGCATCAGGCATCACCAGCTTGCGATCGATGCGGTCGAAGCACATCTCGCGGTCGCACTTCTCGAAGGAGAGCGGGTGCGTGACCGGGGCCTCGCGGCCGTCGACGACCCACTCGTCCATGCCCCAAAAGTGGCCGGAGTGGAGCTTGAGGCCGAGGGCGTTGACCATGCGCGCGACGAGCGGGAGCTGCTCGGTCGGCCCGATGGGGCCGCAGATGCCGGCGGGATTGTCGGGCGTGGCCTGCTTCCAAGCCTCGATGTATTCGAGCGCTTCGGCGCAATAGAAGTCCTCGAGCGTGTCGTAGAACACGACCTTGAAGCCGGGGCGCGAGAGCTTGCGCATTTTTTCCGGCGTGAGCGCGGCGGCGTCGGCGATGAGGCCGCGATCGAGCGTGGTGTAGTCCCACCAATCGGGGGCGAGGGAAGAGAGCGGACGGGGCATGGGGACGAGTTGAGAGATGACGGTTGAGAGTTGAGAGCCTGAAAGCGCTCAGATGCGGAGGAAGATTTTTCTCCGCCACATCCACCAGCAGACGAGCCAGAACGTAAGGCCCACCACGATGCCGCGGACGGTGGGCTCCCAGTTGGCGCCGGCGATTTGGAAGAATTTCTGGCCGAGGTGCGCCTTCCACACGTTGCCGGTCCACGTCTTCATGAGCTGCGCCATGCAGTAGAGCGCGATGGAGTTGGCGCCGGCGATGGCGAAGAACGTCGCCCAGCGCCGCCAACCACGCAGCTCGATGGCCCAGTAGAACGCCGCAAGCATCAGCACGCACCAGCCCGTCGAGAGCAGGCCGAACGACGGCGTCCAGATGCGCTTCACCGCGGGGATGAGGCCGACGGCGTCGAGGCCGTAGCCGACCGCGAGCAGCCCGACGCCGGCGATTACGAGCACGCGGGCCTTGCGCGCTCCATCGGCGGCGGACCGCAGCCACTCGCCGGCCATGAGGCCGAAGATCATCGTGGCGAGGTTGGGGATGAAATTGAGCGTCTGGTAGCCGCCCTCGTTGAACTTCCACGCCGCCGAGCGCGGGAAGAGGTTGAGGAACCAAACGTCGAAGGCGTGAAAGATGTTCGCGTTCTTGTGCCACGCGGCGGCGAGCGTCGCCTGGTGCTGCGCCGCCCACTCCGCGGTCACGCCCGGCCCGAGCGCCGCCGTGCCGCCATGCGCGAGAAAAGCGATCCACGTGACGCCGAGCGCCGCGGCGGCGGCGATCGCCTGGACGCGGAAACCGCGGTTCCAGCAGAGGAACAAGAGCGGGTAGCCGAGGCCCATCTGCGCGAGGACGTTGGTGAAGACCCACTGAGTCTCGCGCCCGTCGCGCGTCGTGAGGAACACCGCGAGCCCGACCAAAATCGCGGCGCGCACGCACGCGTGGCGAAACAACTGGCCATATGTGTGGCCCTCGCGCTGGCGGCGCACGTAGGACCACGCCATCGACATGCCGACCATGAACGTGAACGCCGGCATGATGAGGTCCCAGAAGCTGCAGCCGAGCCACTCGCCGTGCTCCCAGAACCACTCGGTGAATTTCCAAAACGCCGAGTTCGGATCGGCCTTGAGGTGGTTGCGCGCGGTGGCCGCGAGGCCGAAGCCGGTGAACGCGAGGCACACCATGATGAAGCCGCGGAACGCATCGAGCGACAGCAACCGCCCGGAGCTGGCGGCGGCGGGGGTCTCGGACGGGGTCGCGGGCGGAGGCGCAGGGCGCGTCGGCAAATCGAGCGGCCGCGCCGCGGGCGGCGGTTCGAGCGTGAGGGTGGAGCTCATGGTTGGGGGCGGGGTAAAAGCGGGGAGCGCGGCTGCTACGGAAGCTCGCGGATGCGCAGCGTGCGAAAATGGATCGGCGAGCCCTCGGACTCAAGGCAGAGGAAGCCGCGCGCGGGATCGGCACCGTTGCCGCCGGAGACTTCCTCGCCGTTCACCCAGAGGCGGATTTCTCCGTTGATCGCGCGGATGTAGTAGTGGTTCCACTCGCCGTGGCCGCGGGCCATGGCTCTGCGCGGAAAACTACGGCTGCCGTTGGGCGAGCGCGGCTCGAAGTGATTCAGCTTCACGCGCACCGCAAAAACATCACCGTTGGTGGTGAACCAATCGGGAGCCTTGGTGGGATTTCGCTTCTTATACTGCTCCGTGTAGCCGTGATCGAGGATCTGGACCTCGATGCCGTCGGGCAGGCCGGGTTTGCCCCCGGCGGCGAGCCGCTCGATCGAGGCGGGCGTGGCCCAGACGAAGACGCCGGAGTTGCCCGCGGGCCTGAGGTGCATCCACTCCACGACCATCTCGAAGTTCACGTATTCCTTGGCCGTGCGCAGCACGCTCACGGGCTGGCCGGTGCAGTGCAGGCCGTCGGCTTTCCACGACCACGTGTCGGGCGCGCTGTTGACCGGCTTGAAATCCTCGGCGCCGAGCGGGCGCCAGCCAGGGCCGGTGCCGTCGATGTAGGCGCGCGGGGCTTCCGCGGCGCTGGCGACTGACACAAGACCCAGCAGGGAAACAAAAAGATGGGGGAGCTTCATGGAGGTGGATTTATTTGGCGCGCGCGTAGTCGCGGCCGAGGGCATCGCGAAGCGGATCGTCGGCCTCGGTGCCGAACCCGAGGTGCAAGTGGCGGGTCCAGCCCTCGGCGTGTGTGAACTTGCGGGAGCGCCGGCCGAGCTCGATCGCCTCCTTGGCGGCGGACGCGACGTAGCTGTTCATGCCCTGGCTCGCATCGAGCCACTCGTGCTGGCTCCGATGGCAGGCGAGCGCGGCGAGGCGCTCGCGCTGCACCGCGGCGGTGTTGACCCAGGCCTCGGGCTTCCAGTCGCGCCGCAACGGATCGCACAGCCCGTGCGGCATCGAGTGATAAATCGTGAGTGGTTCCAGCGACGGCGTTAGCGACGGCAAGCTGCGGAAATTGGGAATGCCCCGCGCAAACGCGCCGGTCACCGCGAGCCGACACGTCGTGGTGTGGTCCTCCATGTAATCCTGTGGAGGATGAGTGAGGAGGATCGTCGGCCGCACTTCACGCACGAGGGCGCACACCTGCCGAATCGCGCGCTCGGTGTAGAAGAGCCGCAGGTCATGCCCGATCGGCGGATGCCACGTCGCGCCCATGAGATTCGCCGAGGCCTGCGCCTCGCGTCGGCGCGTCGCCGCCGTGCGCCCCGCGGACATCGTGCTGCTCCCGAGATCGCCGCGCGAAAGGTTGCAGCAGTGGATCGCCCAACCGCGCCGCGCGAGCAGCAGCAGCGTGCCCGCGGCGCGGAACTCAATGTCATCGGGGTGCGCGAAAATCGCGAGGGCGGCAGGCTGGCTCATGGTTTCTGGGGCGCGAGTCACGGGAGGGAGCGAGTGTGCGAAGGCCGCAGGTGGGGTCGAGCCCGGAGCAAAACGGCGCGATATATATTCAGCGCGACGGAGCGACGGGATCTGAATCGCGAAACGACACCCGCAATTTAGCGGACCGACATAAGTGCCGCAGACTCACTTTGGGGCTACTTTGCCGCTGCGCCTAGCACGAATTCCACCACGATTGGCCGGTGGTCGCTTGCTTCGCGCACGCCGGGGCCGTCGTGGATGCGGCCGGCCCCGCCCTTCACGCCGGGAAATAATCCGGGCGACACGAGGATTTGGTCGACGCGCGAGTAGGAGTCTTCCTTGCGATAGGCATGGGTCCACGTCTCGCCGCGGGAGTCGGCGGCGGGGAGCAGCTTCGCGATCTCGGTCTTGCCGCGTTTCTGGAGGAAGCCCACCGCCTTGCTGGTGCGGCCGTCGTTGCAGTCGCCGAGGATGAGGAAGCGCGCGGTGGCGGGATCGGAGAAGCGTTTCAGCACGCGGTCGCGGACGGCGGTGGCCTCGGCGGCGCGGCGGGTGGCCGACATGGGATCGTCGGGGCGCTCGGTGTAGCGGCTTTTCAAGTGCAGCGCGAAGAGCGTCACGTCGCCGG
>JAEUHB010000475.1 GCA_016794665.1 Opitutaceae bacterium | reverse complement strand
GTCCCTTGCTCTCCTCGCCACACCCATGACTGCCGCCACTTCCAAACTAGAATCCCTCGTCCTCGGCGGCGGCTGCTTCTGGTGCACCGAGGCCGCCTACGAAATCCTGCCCGGCGTGAAGGACGTCGTGAGTGGCTACGCCGGCGGCCACGTGCCCAACCCCACCTACGAACAGATCGGCACCAAGCGCACCGGCCACGCCGAGGTGATCAAAATCGACTACGATCCCGCGGTCGTCTCGCTGGAGAAGCTGCTCGATTACTTCTGGCACGTGCACAACCCCACGCAGGTCGGTGGACAGGGCAACGACCACGGCCCGCAATACCGCTCGATCATCCTCTACGCTTCGCCCGAGCAAAAGGTCGCCGCCGAGAAGTCGCGCGCCAAGGCCGCGCAGGAGTTCCGCGATCCGATCACGACCGAGATTGTGCCGCTGGAGAAATTCTGGGTCGCGGAGAAATACCACCAGGACTATTTCCGGCTCAACCCGACCGCCGGCTACTGCGCCTACGTCATTGCGCCCAAGGTGAAGAAGCTGAAGGCGCAGGTGGCGGCGGAGAAGGCGGGCGCGGCGGCAAAGTAGTTGGGGGTGGTTGGCGGCTGATCAGTCCTTTTTTCCGCCCCACTCGAAGTTGTAGGAAAAGGTGACGTGCTCGCCGTCCCATTTCAGCTTCATGAGCTTGAATGCGACACTGAGGTCCGGTGAGCCCGCGAGGTAGCGGCGCAATTGCTCTTCGTTTGCGGGTGGCTGGCCGGGATGGTCGTGCAGGTAGGCCACCTGCGCGAGCATTGGGCGCCCGGCTTCGATCAGTTTGTCTGCGATTGGCAGGTAGGGCTGAATTTGGGCAAGGTCGGTGACGGTGGCGCCCGGGTTGGCCGCGACGAAGCGCCGCACGGCGTCCTTCAGCGCCTCGCCGATGGCGTCCTCGCCGCCGAGCGATTCGGCTGCCGCGGCAAATGACTTCTTCATGCCTTCGGCCATCGTCGTCAGCCCCGGCATCAATTCGGCGGCGAGCTTGCTCTCGGGGCCGAGGGCCGCATCGACCGCCTTGGCGGCGCGCGCGAGCGCCTCCATCTCGGTCTCGCCGGCGGCTGGGGCAAAGTCGGAATTGTTCTTCATGTGCCAGCCGTCGAGCCCGACGGAGAGGAGCATATCGGAGGTAGGCTTTTCGCGGAGGAGTTTCTCGTCGGATTCGCCGAGTTTGCCGTTCCGCGTGAGCTCGTAGCGGGCGAGCATCTCGACATCGGCGGGCGCCTCGAGGTAAGGGGCCAGCTGCGCGATGTCGGCGGGCAACACGCCGTCGCTGCCCTCCGTGAAACGCCGCAACGCTGTTTGCATCGGCACGGCGAATTTTTTGCGCGCGAGCGCGCGCAGTTTTGCGAGCGCCGTGCGGATATCCGCGGCGGTGTCGAGTTCGTGCGCACGGGCGACCTCGAGCCAGTCTGTCGGCTCGAGCATTCGCAGCTCCGGCAGGCTTTGCGCAGGTAACTCGGTGGAGAGCTGCCGGAGCAGGGCGACGCGAAAATCCTCGGTCGATCCGGGTGTGATGCGCGGGCCCGTCGCGGCGGCCGCGCGGGATGTAAGATTCGCTTCGAGCGCACCCGCCGCGGCGGCGACAGGAGGCTGGGTCGCGACAGCAGGCCGCGGCGCGCTCGACCCCGACAAACCTTGGTGCACCGCGATCGCGACGAGCACGGCGACGCTCGTGCCGACGAGGGCCTTTTGCGCGAGCGTCAGCACGGCCGCGGGGATTGCCGCCCCGGCCGCGCCGACGGCCGTGACAATGGCGCCGCCCAGCGCCGCGGGCGCGGTGAGCAGGGCGTTGGCGGAGATGTTCGTCGCGAGGCCGGCGGCGGAGATCGTCACACCCCGGCGCAGCAAGAATTCCCGCAATTGCTCCAACGCGCGGGTGACGCGCTTTTGCGCGGCGTCGTCGCTCGTGCCGAGCGCGGCGCCGACCTCCCGGAGCGATTTGTTCTCGAAGAAGCGCAGCAGAATCGCGGCGCGGTCCGCGGGCGGCAGCGACTCCACCGCCTCGTCGAGCAGCGGCTCGACTTCGGTCCAGTTGGTGTTGGGCGGGTTCATGGTGGAATCGGCGAGGCTGGCCGCGAGTTCTTCGCGGAGCTGGCGGCGGGACTCGCGGCGCACGGTGTCGACGGCTTTGCGGCGGCTCACCACGTGCAGCCACGCGACGACCGGCACGTCGGCTGCGAGCGCGCCCGCGTGCCGCGCGAGATCGATGAACACGGCCTGCGCGACCTCCTCGGCGTGCTGCGGGGAGCGGGTGACGCGGCGGGCCACCGAGTAGACGAGGTTCAGGTGCCGCCCGACCAGCGCGGCGAATGCCGGCTGCGAGCCTTTCCGGGCGTAGGCGTGGAGGAGTTCGTGGTCGGTCATGCGGTTGCTTCCTGTAGTCGTCGCCGCCGCGGAAATCCGACAAAAAAAACGCGCGACGGAAAGATCGCGCGTCTTGGGGTTTGAATGGCGGGTCGCCTATGCGCCCCGTGGCAGCACGAAGATCAGCACGGCCACGATGTGGCAGGCGCTGCCGCCGAGGGCGAAGGCGTGGCGCATCACCTGGTGGTAGCGCACGCGTTGCCAGAGCTGGAACATCGCGCCGCATCCGTAGCAGAGGGCGCCTGCGAACAGCAGCCAGACCGCGCCCTGCGGCACCGTGGAGACAAGCGGCTTCAGCGCGATGAGTGCCACGAGCCCGAGCAGGAGATACGCCCCGCGCGCCACGAGCTGCATGCGGCCCGGCCAGAAGAGCCGCGCTCCCGCGCCGGCGGCGCAAAGGGCCCACACGACGCCGACGAGGCTCCAGCCCCATGCGCCGCCAATGCCGCGAAGGAGAAATGGCGTCGCCGTGCCCGCGATGAGCAGGAAGATCGCGGCGTGGGCGTGGCGGTGGAAGACCTCGCGCCAGTGGGTCGCGCGCGTCTTCCGGAAGCGCGCGAACGCCGCGTAGACCGCGACGAGCCCCGCGCCAAAGAGGATGGCGCCCGCCAGATCGCGGCCGCCGCCGCGCAGCGCCGCGAAGACCACGAGCAGCACGAGCGCGCCCACGCTCGCGACGAGCCCGGCGCCGTGGGTGAGCGCGTGGGCGATTTGCTCGCCGCGCGTGTAGCCGGCCGGCGCGGCCTGCGGCGCGCGCGCGCGCCGGGCCTTCACGAGCTCGTCGCTCCGGGCGTCGCACCAGCGGATGAGCGCGACGGGCCGCGGGCTCGTGAACTCGGAGGCCTGCCATTCGGAGCCGTCCGTGTAGAGCGTCTTTGGCAGGATGAACGTCCCGAACACCCAGTCGAAGACCGGCAGCGTGAAGAAGCCCGAGATGGCCTCGTTGCAGTCGATCACCGCGTGGTGGCGGAGGTGGAAGCTGTAGACCTTGCGCCAGAACCAGCCGAACGCGCGGTGCTCGATGAGCGGCTCCCAGCGCTCGAACGCCCAGTGCTCGATCGCGTGGAAAATCTCGTAGAGCGAAATCGCGAAGGCCAGCGCCGCGTAGCCTGCGATGAACCACGGGAAACCCGGTGCGATCCAGTGCAGCAGCGCGAGCAACGGCGTCGTGATCGCCGCGAAGACCGCCAGCGTATACCAAGGGAAGAACGACGCCTCGCCCTGCTCGGGCTCCGTGACCGGGTAGATGTTCTCGACAAAGGGCACTTCGCGCCCGGCCGAGGTGTAGCGCTTGCCGATCCGCGTGAGCGAATGGTGGAGGGTGTGCTGCTTGTAGAAACGGCTGAGCAACGGGACCACCGGCTTGTGCAGCACGTAGCGGTGGAACACGAACTCGATGAACGCCGTGAAAAGATGGATCACGAGAAACGCCACGGCGAAGCGCCAGACCCCCGCCGTGACTTGGATTTGCCACACCGCGTCGGGTGCGACGAGCCTCAGCAGCCCGGCCAGCGCGCCGAGCGACGCGGCGATCGTGAAGAGGAAGAGCGGGAGCGAAAACTGTTCTTCGACGCGGCCGCGGGAGGGGGAATGGTCGGACATGTGGCCGCACAGTCGGCCCGCGGGCGGGTCGGGGCAACTGCCTAATCGCGGAATCCGCCGGAATAAGATCGAACGGTTGGACAACGTGAGTGCGGGACTGCTTCCTCCGGCTGTGTCATCGGAAAAGACGCCGCGAGTCTCCGTTGTCCTGCCGGTGCGCAACGCCGCGGGCACCGTGGCGCGCGCGATCGCGAGCATCCGCACGCAGACGTATCCCGGTTGGGAGTTGATCGCGGTCGACGATGGCTCGACGGACGGGACGCGGGAGGTTCTGCGACGACTGGCGGGCGGCGAGCCGCGAATGACCATCATCGAGCGGGAACATGCTGGGGTGGCCGGGGCGGCCAACGCCGCGATGGCGTTGGCCAAGGGCGAATGGATTGCGCGGATGGATGCGGACGACGAATCGCACCCCGAGCGGCTGGCGGCGCAGGTGGAGTTTCTCCAAGCGGCGGCCCATCGCGACGTGGGCGTGGTTGGTAGCTTGGTGGAATTCGGCGGTGATCGCGACGTGGGCGAGGGCTACGCCCGGCACGTGGATTGGGTGAACTCCCTCGTGACCCCCGAGGCGATCGCGCTCAACCGCTTCGTGGAGGCGCCGCTGGCGAACCCCAGCGTGATGTTCCGCCGCGAACTGCTCGTGCGGCATGGTGGCTATCGCGACGGCGACTTTCCGGAGGACTACGAGCTGTGGCTGCGCTGGCTCGATGCCGGCGTGCGCATGGCGAAGGTGCCGCGCGTCCTGCTGACGTGGCACGACGCGCCGACACGGCTCACGCGCACCGACGCACGCTACGACCCGGAGGCGTTCTTCCGCGTGAAGGCGCTGTGGATCGCGCGCGAAGTCGCGCGGATCGCGGGCGGGCGAGCCGTGTGGGCCTGGGGCGCGGGCCGGCCCGCCCGCAAGCGATCGGCGCACCTCGCGCCGCACGGCGTGACGATTGCCGGCTACATCGATGTGGACGCGAAGAAGACAGGCCGCGGGATCGGCGGCACCGGCCCACCGGTGATCGCGCCGGGAGCGCTGCCGCCCCCGGGGACGATCTTGGTGCTCGGTTACGTGGCGCGGCGCGGCGTGCGCGAGGATGTCCGCGAGCGCCTGCACGCCCGCGGCTATGTCGAGGGGCGGGATTTCCTGATGTGCGCCTGAACGGTGGGTGTGGGTCGGGCTTTACGCCCCGCATGTCGGGGATAAACCCCGACCCACAGATGCCCGCATCCGAAACCGCGCAGCACGCCCGACTCAAGACCCTCGCGCTCGCATGGGCGCAGGCGAACGGGTTTCGCATCGCCGCCACGGAGGTGCCCGTGCCGCGGAGCGGCTTCCGCGCGGATGTCGCCGCCTACGCCCCCGCCGCGGCGGAGCGCGCGGAGCCCCGCACGGCCGTCTTCGAGTGCAAGCAGGCGCGGCCCGACTTGCTCAAGGACGCGCACGCCGAAGCGCAGACGCGCGCGCGTCTTGCAGAGTTGGTGGGGCGGAAGCAGACCCTCGAGAAACTGCTGGCCGTGCACCGACCTGATTTGCGGCGCGGCGAGGCGCTGTGGCCGGAATTCGACGGGTGGGATTTCTCGGCGTTGGAGCACCAAGGCTATCGCGCCGTAGTCGTGGAATTGGAGACCGTGCAGCGACGTCTCCGCGGCGGCCTGAAGTTCTCGAAGATGTTTCGTTATCGGTGCGCGGACTTTCTCTACCTGGTTGTGGAGGACGATATCTTTGCGGAGGCGGAGATCCCGGCAGGGTGGGGCTTGCTTGTGCGGCGGGCCGACGCGCTCCAGGTCGCCCGGGTGCCGGCCCGGCTCGACGCTGCGCCCGCGCAGCGAATCGCGTTGCTCGAGCGCATCGCGCTTTGCGGGACGAAGGCCGTGAACCGGGCGGCGGGCGTCGCCGGGGCGCCTCCGGGTTCGACTTCCGGCGATTTGCCCGAAACGTGACCGCCATGCCTGAAACCACACCGCCCGACACCGCGGATGCCGGCCTCGAGATTCGCACGCATTACGTGCGCAACCGCAACGCGCTCGTGGCGCGTGCGGACTTCGGCGAGCTCTTCGTCGACTACTACCTCCACCTCAGCACGCATGGCATCAAGGTGCGGCCGGAGCACGACGCGATGTTCAAGCGCGCGCTCGCGGCCTTCACGCTGCACTGCGCGTCGCGCCCGTGGAACGAAATCACGGCGTGGACGATTAATTTTCAGGAGCCGCGCGTGAACCTGTTTCTCGCCGGCGACAACGAGAACGGCGCGGTGACCGGCCGCGTCTTCGACGAAAACGTGAAGGCGCTGCCGGAAAACATCTTCTATGCCGACGTCGTGCGCGGCCGCGGCGAGAAGCGCCGCAGCGCCGTGACCTTCGCCGGCGCCGATCCGCTCGTCGCGGCGGAGAAATTCTACACGCAGAGCGAGCAGCGCGGCGCGCGGTTCTTCCAGCTCGGCGAGGAGGATTTTGCGCTGATTTCGGAGCACCCGGACTGCGATCTCGAATGGTTCCGTGCGCTCGCCCCCGAGGCGATGCGCTCCCTCGACCGGACGGAGACGCTCTCGCTGCTTGAGCGCCGCATCCAACGGTGGCACTGCGGCTGCAACCAGGGCCGCATGATGGAGGTGCTCGCCCCCACGATGCGCGAGGATCCGGACGGCCTCTTCGCCGGCGATCCCAAGATCGAGATCCGGTGCCCGCGGTGCAGCGCGCGCCACGCGATCACGCGCGAGGCGCTGGAAGCGTTTGTGGCCGGGAAGAAATAGCGCCGCCTGGTGACTGAAATCTGGCGCAACATCTGGTCCGGCTTTGCCGGCGCCCCGCCGCTCGATCGGGTGAACCTCGCCCTGGGGGTCGCCGGCGTGGTTCTCATGATTCGCCGTTCCTTGTGGGCGTTTCCGGTCGGGCTCGCGGCGGTGACGGTGCAGGGTGTGCTTTTTTTCCGCGCCAGGTTCTATGCGGACGCCACGCAGCAGGCGTTTTTTTTCGCCGCGCTGGCGTGGGGCTGGTGGCGGTGGACGGCCGGTCGCGGCGCGGCGCCGGAGTTGCCGGTCGCGGCGCTGCCGTGGCGCGGCCGCGGGGTAATCGCGGTGGGCGGCGTGGCGGCGACGGCGGCTTGGGCGGTGGCGCTGGGGCGCTGGACCGACGCGGTGATGCCCTGGCGCGATGCGTTCATCGCGGTCTTCGGCATCATCGCGCAATGGCTGCAGGCGCGGAAGCTGATCGACAACTGGCCGCTGTGGGTCGTGGTTAACGTTGTCGCGATTGCGGCCTACTGGCAGGCGGCGCTCGCCTACACGGCGTGCCTCTACGCGATTTATCTCGGGCTGGCGGTCTTCGGCTGGCGGGCGTGGGCGCGGGCGAAATCGGGCGCCGGGTCCCCGGTCAAGCAGCCATGAGCAGGGCAAGACGCATCGTGCTCTTCGGCACGGAATCCACGGGGAAGACCACGCTGGCGCAGCGGCTCGCGGCGCACTTTGGCGAGCCGTGGTCGGAGGAGTTCGTGCGCGAGTTCTGGGAAATCCGCGGCGGAAAAATCACCGCCGGCGACCTCGGCACCATCGCGCTCGGGCAGATGGCCAACGAGGACCGCGCCATCGCGGCGGCGCGGCGCGCGGTGTTCCTCGATACGGAGCTGCTCACCTGCACGCTGTGGGACGACGTGTTGTTTCCCGGCGAGTGTCCCGCGTGGGTGCGAGCCGAGGCGGAGGAGCGGGCGCGTGAAGTCGCGCTCTGGCTGCTCTGCGACACCGACGTGCCGTTTGAGCCGGATCCGCAGCGGAGTTTCCCCGATGGGGCGGGCCGCGCGCGGGCGCGCGATCTCTGGCGCGCCGCGCTGGCTTCCCGCGGGCTGCCGTTCGTGGAGATCCGCGGCGACTGGCCGGAGCGCGCGCGGACGGCGATTGCGGCGGTGGAGCGGGTGCTC
>JAEUHB010000104.1 GCA_016794665.1 Opitutaceae bacterium | reverse complement strand
GGCCGTGCCAAAGCCGACGCCGTAGCCGCTGGTGCGACCGGTCGGCTGCGTGGGCCGGTGCATCTCGTCGAGGCTGGCATCGCTCAGGATGGCCTTCTGGTCGGGCAGGCGCGCCTTGAGGTGAAAGAGCGCGAACCGCGCGAGGTCGTGCGCGCTTGAGAACACCGCCGAGGCGCCGGGGTGATCAAAGTCGTAGAAGGGCAGCGGGCGGCCATCGGTCCCGTAGCGCGCCGCGGCGAACGCCTCCAGGCCGGGGCCGATGTCCACCGACGTGCGTGTCATCCCCAGCGGCACGAAGACCTCGCGCCGCATGAACTCCACGTAGCTGACGCCCGACACCCGCGCGATCGCGTGATCGAGCAGGCCGTAGCCGAGGTTGGAGTATTGGTAGCGCTCGCCGGGCGGCGTCACGAGGTTCGCGTAGCGCCGGATTGTCTCCTCCATCGGCGGGCGCCGGTGCGGCTCGTCGACGAAGAAGAACTGGTAGTGCAGCGGCAGCCCCGAGGAGTGGTTCGCGACCCGCCGCACCGTGGCCTGCGCCGCCTCGCCGAGCCGCGCCGTAATCCGCGCGCCGCCGAGGTAGTCGTCGATCGGGCGGTCGAGGCCGATCTTGCCGGCCTGCACGAGCACCATCAGCGCCGTCGCCGTGATGGGCTTGGAGATCGAGGCGAGCGAATAGGGCGTGTGCTCGGTCGCGGGCACGCGCTTCTCGCGATCGGCCCAGCCAAAGCCCTCCGCCCACTCGATCTTGCCACCGCTCACCACCGCGACCGCGGCGGATGGCAACGCATGTTCGGCGATCTCCTTGCGGATGAGCTCGCGGACGGGATCGTAGGCATCGGCGCCCACCGCGCGCGCCGCCAGCAACGCGGCGAGCAGGCAAACGCAGCGGAGGGCGCGCGCGTTCATGCGAGGATGCGGTCGAGCATTTCGCCGGGACCAAAGCGCACCGCGTCCGTGCAGGGCAGGCCCGTCTCGCGCGCGGCGGCCTCGACGCTCGCGCGGGCGGTGGCGTCGTCCTGCTCCCACGTGTTGAGGGCGACACCGACGACCGGCACATGGGCAAACGCCCCCGCCGCCTCCGCGACCTGCTCGTAGAGCGCGACGACCTTTTTCAGCGGCGGAATCACAATGTGCTCAAAGGAGCGCAGGGTCTTCACGCCCGCCTTGGCCACGAGCACGAGATGCGTGGGCTGCGTGCCACGGATGAGCGGCAGCGTGGCGGTGGAAGCCGGGTTGAGCAGCGAGCCCTGGCCCTCGACCCAGACGACATCGTTCGACGGGCCGTAGCGCATGACCTCGGCCTCGACCGCGCCGCTCGCGTAGTCGACGCGCACGGCGTCGAGGCACATGCCGTTGCCGCTGATCATCATGCCGGCCTGGCCGGTGCCGATGAACATCGAGCGCACGCCGCGCGCGCGGGCGACCTTGTCGAACTCCAACGCGGCGGTCATCTTGCCGATCGCCATATCGGTGCCGACGAAGAGCACGCGCTTGCACTTCAGGTTGCGCGCGGCGCCGGTGCCGCCGACGAGACCCGCGGGCTCGCGGCGCATGTCCCAGATGTAGACGCCCGGCCGCACCGCCGCCGCGATCTCGGGGTCCTCGCCGAGGCGCGTGTGCAGGCCGCTCCAGATGGAGACTCCGCTCTTCACGGCGAGGCGGAGCTCGACGAGCCACTCCGGCGGCACGCGGCCGCCGCTCGGCGCGAGGCCGATGGCGAGGGCGTTGGGCTTGTGCGCGAGGGCCTCCGCGACGCTCGCGACGATCGGGATGTCGCGCTTGAGCGGCAGCCGCGTGATCTCGCGGAGCGAGCGGCCGGCGGCGTCGCGGTCGACGACCGCCACGACCTCGTCGCCGCGGTAGCGCAGGAGCGAGAGGCCGGTCTTGCCGTGCTTGGGGGTAAGCAGGCCGCCGTGTTGGAGGATCGCCAGCCGCTGGGGGGAGCGCGGCGCGAAGGAGGGATCAGTCGGATTGTGCATGGTGAATTCCAAAACCGGGGCCGTCGGACAGGACGAGGCGGCCTTCGCGCAACGCGGCGCCGGCGAACGGGTCGTCCTCGAGGTTGAGGTGGCTGTCGAGGTCGAGGTAGTCGGCGAGCGCGCCGATGGTCGCGGCGCAGGTGTTGCCGAGCGCGCTCTGGCCGTAGCAGCCGATCAGGAGGCGCAGGCCGTGGGCGCGCGCGGCGTGCGCCAGGCGCAGCGCGCCGTCGAGGCCGCCGCATTTCATGAACTTGATGTTGATGCCGGCGATGGAACCCGCGAGCCGCGCGATGTCGGCCGCGGTGCGGCAGCTCTCGTCGACAAAGATCGGCAGCGGCGAGGCGTCGCGCAACGCGGCGAGCTCGTGCTCCTGGCCGACGGCGAGCGGTTGCTCCAGGTGATCGACGCCGCGCGCGGCGAGCCAGGTCGCCATCTCGCGCGCGCCGGCGAGGGACCAACCGCCGTTGGCATCGACGCTCGTGCGCGCACCCGCGGGGATCGCGGCGCGCACGGCGTCGAACATGGCCTTGTCCGCGTCGAGGCCCGCGGGCGCGCCGAGCTTGACCTTGAACGCGCGGACGTCGCCGGCCTCCAACCACTGGCGCACACGCGTGCGCGCGGCGTCGGGCGGGGAGATGCCAACGGTGACCGAGGTGAGCGGGCCGCCGTCGCGGGGCAGGCCGAGCAGCCGCCACACGGGCTGGCCGAGTTTCTTGCCCGCCCAGTCGTGCATCGCCTGGATGATCGCCGAGATGAGTGCGGACGGGGCGTTGGCCGACCACAGGCGGCGCTCCACCTCATGGCGCGACCACGCCGAGGAGTCCTCCAGCCACGGGCGGTGCAGCTCGAGCGCGGCGAGCAGGCCGTCGAGCTTCTGCGGATGGGCGTCGATGGCGAACGGCACCGCCTCGCCCCACCCTTCCGCGCCCTCCTCGCGCCAACGCAGCCAGACGATGTCGTTGTGCGTCATCGTGCCGCGGCTGATGGTGAGCGGGACGCGTTTCTTGAGACGCAGGACGGTGGCGGAGAGCTGGGGCATGGAGTCAGCGTTCGGGCGGCGAGGCGAAGTAGCGTTTCGTTTCGCCGGCGATCACGCGATGCAGCGCGAACAAGGCAATCAGGTTCGGCACAGCCATCAGGCCGTTGGCGATGTCGGCGAAATCCCAGACGGCCTTGGCGGAAAGGTTGGCCCCGACGAACACCACCGCGATCCAAATCCAACGGAACGGGAGGATCGCGCGGCTGCCCCAGAGATACTCGACGGCTTTCTCGACGTAGTAGGCCCAGCCGTAGATCGACGTGAACACGAAGAGCGCGAGCGAGAGATTGAGCCCCCACTGCGCCCACGGGCCGAGGCCGGCAAACGAGGCGCGCGCCAGCTCCGCGCCCTTGAGGCCCGACTCCCATGCACCGGAGTTCACAACCACGAGTCCGGTGAGCGCACAGACCACCACCGTGTCCCAGAACGTGCCCGTCGCCGAGACGAGCCCCTGCCGCACGGGATCGGACGTTTTCGCCGCCGCCGCCGCGATGGGCGCGCTGCCGAGGCCGGACTCATTGGAAAACAACCCGCGCGCGATCCCGAAGCGCAGGGCCGCGGCCACCGTCGCGCCCGCGAAACCACCCACCGCCGCCTGCCCGGAAAACGCGCCGCGGAAAATCGTGGCCAGCGTGTCGGGCAGCCGCTCGGCGTGCAGGGCGAGGACGGCGATGGCGGTCAGAATGTAGAGGAGACTCATCGCCGGAACGATCGCGTTGCTCCACCGGCTGATCGACTGGATGCCGCCGAGCATGATCGCGGCGGTGCCGAGCGCGAGGACCACGCCGCCGATGAGCGCGATCGTGCCGGGTGCGACGTCCGGCAGGCCGGCCTGCGTCATCGTGACGAGCGCGTTGGACTGGACCATATTCGCCATGCCGAAGCCCGCGAAAATCGTGAAGACCGCGAACGCCACCGCGAGCCAGCGCCAGCCCAGCGCGCGCTCGAGCACATACATCGGCCCGCCGGCGAATTCACCGGTGTCGCGCCTCACGCGGTAGCGGATCGCGAGCACGCCCTCCGCGTATTTCGTGGCCATGCCAAACACGCCGGTGAGCCACAGCCAGAACACCGCGCCCGGCCCGCCCGCGGCGATGGCGGTCGCGACACCCACGATGTTGCCCGCGCCGATCGTCGAGGCCAGCGCGGTCGTGAGCGCGCCGAACTGGCTCACATCACCCTCGCCCGGATCACGCCGCACCGAGAGCTTGATGGCAGTCCAGGTGTGGAGCTGCACCCGAAACCCGAGCCGCAGCGTGAAGAAAACGTGCGCGCCACCGAGCAGCACGAGCAGCGGCCAGCCCCAGAGAAACGAGGAGACAGCGGAAAGGAAATTCTCGACGGTAGTCATGGTGCGGACGACGCGGTGCGACGGAGCGCGCGGCCCGGCCGCGCATGGGTGAGCTGGCCCGCGTCGATGACCGGCGTGCCGTTGACGAACAGGAAGTCGATGCCCTCGGCAAACCGCAGCGGCGAGGTGAAGGTCGCGCGGTCCGTGATTTTCTCCGGATCGAAGATCGCGAGATCGGCGGCGAGGCCGGGCGCGATGCGGCCGCGGTCGAGGAGACCCAGCCGGTTGGCGGCGAGCGAAGTCATGCGGCGCACGGCCTCCTCGAGCGTGAGCACGCCCTCCTCCCGGACGTATTTCGCGAGCACGCGGGGAAACGCGCCAAAGGCCCGCGGATGCGTGCTCGCGGTGTGCGCGGGGTTGGCCGGCGACGTGTCGGTGTCGATCATCGTCCACGGTGCGCGCAGGATCTGGTGCTTCTGCTGCTCGTCCATCGACTCGGGCGCGACGGACGCACCGCGCGTGCGCTCGTATTGGATGAGGTCGAAGGCGAAGTCCCACACGTCGCGATTCAGCAGTTTCGCGGCGGCGGCGACGGAGAGGCCCGCGATGCGTTTGTCGGGAAAATCGCCGGAGCCGGTGATGAGCACCTTGTCCCAGTCGCGGCCCACATGATGGAACCAGTTTTCCCATTCGGAGACCGGCGCCTCCACCTCTGCGCGGACCTTGCGCCGCAGCGCGGGATCGGAGAGCGCGGTCAGGAATTTCTCGCGGCCCGCGTCGTAGTGCCACGGCGGGAGAAACGCGCCGAGGTTCAGGCCGTTGCGGACGTAGGGGTAGACGTCCGCCGTGACGTCGAGGCCGGCGCGGCGCGCGGCGTCGATTTTCCCGATGGCCTGGGGGATGAGCGGCCAATGGGCGCGACCGGCGGCCTTGAGGTGATAGATGTGCACCGGCAGCCCGCCCACGCGGCCAATGTGCATCGCCTCGTCGATGGCGGCGATGAGCCCGCCGCTCTCGTTGCGGATGTGCGAGTAGTAGACACCACCGTGCCGCGCGGCCACGCGGGCGAGCGCCACCAGCTCGTCGGTCGAGGCGTAGATGCCCGGCGGGTAGATGAGCGATGTCGACAGGCCGACCGCGCCATCGCGCATGGCCTGATCGACGTGGCGCTCCATCTCGGCGAGCTCCGCCGGCGTGGGCGGGCGGTTGACATCCCCGATCACAAGCTGCCGCACCTGGGCGGCGCCGACGTTGTGGACGACGTTGAGCGGCAGGCCGAAGTCCTCGAGGATCTTGAAATACTCCGCGTAAGTGGACCAGCGGACGGTCTTGCCATCGATCGACAGGTCGCGCGGCTGGAGGCGGCGGTTGAGGGGCGCGTGCGACGAGCCCTCGCCGTGGTGGTGCGTGGTGATGCCCTGGCGCAGCCGCGACTCCGCCGCGCCGCGATCCTGGATGTAGATGAGCGTGCTCTGCCCCATCAGATCGATGAAGCCCGGCGCGACCACGCGCCCGCCCGCGTCGATCACACGGCGCGCGGCCAACGGCGCGCCCGCACGGACCTCCGCGATGCGCTCGCCGCGGATGCCCACGCTGCCCCGGAACCAAGGGTTGCCCGCGCCATCGACGATGCGGGCGTTGACGATCGCGAGGTCGAGCGCCGGCTCCGCGGCGAGGGCGACGGGAACACGCGCAACGAGGGCAATAGAAAGCAACGGCCACAGCCGGGCGCGCAAAAGGCGTTTCATGGGGCGGGTCGGGAACGCCGCCGTTCTCTCAGGCCCGCGGCGCGATGTCCATGCCGCTTCCACGGCGCCGGAGCCGGATCGCGATGACCTAACGCTGCCGAGGACGAGCCGTGGCGAGGATGCGCTGCAGCTCCGTTTCCATGTCCCGGAGCACACCGGCGGCCGCGGGCGAGCGGACCAGATTGGAGAGTTCAAACGGATCCTCGCGGAGGTCGTAGAGTTCTTCCATGCCGGGGAGCTCACGGTAGCGGATGAACTTGTAGCGCTCGGTGCGCACGGCGTCGTAGCCCATCTTCAGCGTGCGCGGAAACACGATGTCGGTCGTATACTCGATCAGGAACGAAGTGCGCCAATCCGCCGGCGGGCGCGTGAAGAGCGGCACCAGCGAACGGCCATCGATGCCGGTCATGGCCGGCGCGCGGGCCAGCTCCACGATGGTCGGCGCGAGATCGGTGGTGAGCGACAGGGCGGCGGGCTCCGCGCCGGCTTTCACGAGCGGCGGGTAACGCA
>JAEUHB010000364.1 GCA_016794665.1 Opitutaceae bacterium | reverse complement strand
CGATCAAGTGATGACGCTGTGCTCAACGGAGCAGGGGCTCGTTTGCCAACTCAACAGGTGGGCCGCCACAACCGGTATCTCGCTGGACATTGGTCCGGCTGGGGAAGTCCGAGAGCTGAACGGCGCCACCACAACGGTCGTGAGGCTCGCGGCCAATGGCAGGAACGACGACACCTTTCGGGCACCGACGTGGACGACGTCGGGAGTGCGCCTCGGACAGATAACAGCCGCACCCGATGGCTCGGTGCTCGCGCTTTTCTTTGGTCAACGTGGCCGCCGCGGCGTCATCCGCTTCGATCCGAGTGGAGCCTACGATCCGGATTTCGCCGCCGAACTCGGTGACGCGACCTCGCAGATTACGGACCTCTATCCCCTGCCCGACGGCCAACTGCTGGCCTTTGGTTCGTTCACCTCGATCGGCGGCGTCGCCCAGCCCTACCTCGCGCGGCTGACACCCAACACCCGCGCGGGTGCAACGCACCTTGGCAACCTCTCGGTCCGCTCGGTCGCCGGCACCGGCGCCGCGACGCTGGCCGCGGGCTACATTTCCTCGGGCGGCAACACGACCGTGCTCGCGCGGGCCGCCGGTCCCGCCCTCGCCCAATTCGGCGTGGCCAACCCGCTCGCCGATCCGCGCCTCGCGCTCTTCCAAGGTGCGGCGGTCGTCGCGACCAACGACAACTGGAGCGCCGAGCCCGACAACCTGATCGCCTCAACCGCGAGTCGGCTGAGTGCGTTTCCCTTCCCCATCGGCAGCAGAGATGCCGCCTTGATTGCCACGACTCCGGCGGGCGCCCGCACCGTTCAGGTCACGGGTGGCGAGTTGTTGCCCGGCGTCGCGCTGCTCGAGCTTTACCACGCCGGCACCGCACCCGTGAGCGCACGCTCGCCACGCTTCACGAATTTCTCCGCCCGCAGTTCCACGGGCAACGGGAGCGAAACGCTGATTGCGGGCTTCACGCTCAATGGCGATTCGTCGCGCAACGTCCTGATTCGCGCGGCCGGCCCCGCGCTCACAAAATTCGGCGTGTCCGGCGCGCTGGCCGACCCGGTCCTCACGCTTTTCCGGGGTAGCACGGTCGTCGCCCGCAACGACCAGTGGGAGGACGGCACGGCCGAGGACGTTTTTCTTCGTCGCGAAGCCGTCGCCGCGACGGGGGCCTTTCCCTTCGATGCCGCCGCCAAGGACTCGGCCCTCGTCGTGACGCTCCCGCCCGGGCAATACACGGCCCACGTCACGGGCACGGGAAATTCCACCGGCATCGCGTTGGTGGAATTTTACGAAGTGCCTTGAGTCAACGCGTGAGCTGGTCGCGCCGAAACCGTCGACCAAGTGTCGCCGAACCCGCGCGTGGCGTTTGAGTGAAATACCTCCGTAGGCCAGCTCGCTCGCGAGCGCCTATATTCATTGTAGGTCAGCTCGCTTGCGAGCGCTCTGCTTGAATTTTCCCCTCAAATTCCTTTCTCGGTTCCCAGAGCGCTCGCAAGCGAGCTGCCTACAAAAGGCCTCATCACGTAGGTCAGTGCGCTTGCGCACGCCTCTCCGTTCTTCTCGAATCGTCCCATGAAACCGCCGCGCGGCTACGAGTCCCTGCGCCGCTACCGCGTCACGATTCCCGGCGCCTCCTATTTCATCACGCTCTGCACCCGCGATCGCCACACCGGGCTCAACACGCCGTCAGTCGCGGGCTCCATCCAAGAGCAGATCGCCGCACTGGAGGCCGACCACGCCCTCACGATCCGAGCCACCGTCATCATGCCCGATCACCTCCACCTATTTTTCCTCGCGGGCGGAAACCTCTCCGTCGGCCAAATCATCGGCCGCCTGAAGACCAAGACCCGGGGTGCGCTTGCGGCCGTTGGCATCGGCTGGCAGGGCAATTTCTACGAGCATCGCCTGCGGCCCGACGATGCCGTCGAGGAGGTTCTGCGCTACCTCTTCCTCAATCCCTATCGGGCCAACCTGCTCCCCTCATCGGAAATCTACCCGTGGTTCTGGCTCGGCCCGGCCGAAGCCGAGTGGTTCCGGCCCCTGCTCGACGATGGCCGCCCGTTTCCCGAGTGGCTCGCGTAGGCCGGCTTGCTCCCGGAAACTCCGTTTTCGCCGTGGGCCAGCTCGCTGGCGAGCGCCTGCTCGCACCATAGGCAGCTCGCTTGCGAGTGCCCAATCACGGCGAGCCATTCGGAGCGCTCGCAAGCGAGCTGGCCTACGGCGGATGGCCATCGGACCGTGGCGACACGACCGGAAGATTGCCTCGCCCCGCCCACTGCTGTTGCAGTTCGTTTCCTGCCGTCATGAACTCCTCCGACGACTCCATGCTCGCGACGCTCGCCCGCACCGGCACGATCGCGCCGGAGGTGATCGAGCTGTTCGACTACCTGGAGGACACGCCCCTCTGGATGAAGGACGAGGCCGGGCACTACGAGTGGGCCAACGTCGCCCTGCTCCTTAACTTCGGCCTCAAGACCCGCGCCGAGATCATCGGGCGCACCGACTACGACTTCTGCGGCGAGGTCCTCGCCAACCAATACCGCATCGACGACGAGCGCGTGCTGCGCGGCGAGCGCATCCTCTCGCGCGTCGAGCTCGTCGGCCGCTTCAACCACACCGCGCGCTGGTGCGTCACCTCCAAGGTCCCTCTCCGGGATGCCAAGGGGAAGATCGTCGGCACGGCCGGCGTGACGCGCCCGCTCGCGCAACGCGAACCCACGGCGTCGGACTCCGCGACGCCGGGCGGCTCGCCCCTGAGCGTGGCAATCCGGTTCATCAGCCAGCGCTACGCCGAACGCCTCACCAACGACGATCTCGCAAAGGCCTGCGGGCTGTCGGTGCGCGCGTTCGAGCGGCAGTTCCAGGCCGCCTACAACAGTTCGCCGCACGACTACATCCGCCAGCTCCGCGTGCGCATGAGCTGCGGCGCGCTGGTCTTCTCGCGCAAATCCCTCGCCGAGGTCGCGACGGAGTTCGGCTTTGCGGACCAAAGCCACTTCACGAAGGAGTTCCGGAAATTCATGGCCGAGACGCCGCGCGCCTACCGCAGCCGATTCCAGCCGCCGCGGTGACGGGCGCCCGCCGGCGTAGTGGCCTGCAGTCGCCGCCTGCTCAGAGTTCCACCGAGAACGACATGCGCCAGCTGCCGGGGGCACGCGGCGTCACGCGCCAAAGGCGGGTGCCATCGGCGGAATACCGGAGCACCTGGACCTCGCGGTTGTTGAGCACATTCGAGCCGTTGATCTGCACGCGCCAGTTCGTGCGCTCGCCAAAGAAATTCGCCCGGCCCGAGTAGCCGAGCAGTGCGTCCACCTCGAGGATCTCGGGACCGAACAGCGTGGCGCCGTAGATCGGGCGGCCTTGCGCCGAGAGGCCGCTGACGACGCGCTGCACGCGGTTCTGGCTTTGCCAGCGCACGCCGCCGCCGAGGAACACGCCGCGCAGGCGTCCCGAGCCGAGCGTGTAGCGCGTGAACATGTTGGCCTTCCACGGGCGGTTGTTGAACCCGAACGCGCCGGCGTTGCGCACATCGTCGATCGCGAGCTGCATGCGCTCGACGTGCTCGGCGATGTTCACCGGGCTGTTGAGCTGATCGACCAGGCCCGCGGGGCTGCCGAAGCGCTCAAGGTAGGGCCGGACACTCGCGAACCAGGCGTCGAACTCGGAGAAAATATTCCCGCGCTCGAGCTTCGTGTAGGAAACCGCGCCGGTGAACGTCCACTGGCGCGATGGGTTGAACTTCAGGTCGGCCTCGTAGCCGGTCGTCACGTCGTCGGAGAGCCCGTCGAGCAGCGCGCCGCCGTAGGTGCCGACCGTGCCGCCGCGGGATTTTTGGTAGACGAACTTCTCGTTGGCCTCGGCCTGGGTGATGTAGGTCCTGCCGGTGGCGGGGTTAATCGAAGTCATCTGCGCGCTGATGATCCGGTCGTGGTCGACGACGACGGAGTTCACGCGGTTCACGGGATTGCCGGGATTCTCGCCCTTGAAGTAGGTGAGGCGGGCGTTGAGGCGATTGTCGAGGAGCCGGATCATCAGGCCGGTGTCGTAGCCCTTGCCCTTGACTGGATTCGGCACGTCGAAGTTGTTCGCGATCACGCGGCGGTTGGTCATCGCGGGCGCGACGTTCGTCGCTTGGTTCGCAAACAAGGAGACCTTGGCGTGCGTGTGCCACACGACGCCCGCGGTGTAGGTGTCGAAGGTCTCGCTGTTAATCGTCAGATACTGGTCGGTAAGCACGCCGTCGCCGGCGTAGCGAGCGCCCGAGGTCACGCGCGGATCGGTCGCGGTCAGCAGCGAAGCGACCTGCGTGAGGGTCTTGTAGTCGTCACGCCGGAAACCAAGCGACGCGAAGACCTTCTTCTCGAAGAAAGAACTCTGCGTCGCGAGCACGTAGGTCTTCGACTCGGCCTTGTTGCCGGAGACGCTACGGTCGGTGAAGTCCTTCTTGTAATCAATGCCGTTGAGCCGGACGAGGCGGTTATCGGCAAAGGTGCCCGCAAACCAGGAGCGGTAGTCGGCGCCGGGTGTGATGTAGGTGCGGTAGTCGACGCGGTTGTTGGCGTTGCGGATATCGGCGTTGGCGATCGGGGCGTTGGTGCGCGCGTTGATCAGCACTTGGTTGCCTTGGAGCTGCGAGTTCGTGTTCTCGCTGCGCTCCCACATGCCGAGGATTTTGTGCTCGCCGAATTTTTTCAGGTTGAGGTGGTAGAGCGCGGAGGCGCGGAGGGCCTCGTTGTTGTCGGTGTTGATCGTGCGCAGGGGCGCGCCGTCGATGTAGTAGCGGCCGACGTAGGGGTTGGCCTTCACGCCGCCGGCGCCGTCGGGGATGTAGAGGTTGGGATCGGCGGAGATCTGCGTATCGAGCCGGAACGCCGAGCCCTTCGCCGTCTCCTTTTGATAGGAAACATCGACGAAGAGGTTGCGGCCGATCGGTTGCTCGATGCGGAGGAAGAAGCGCTCGACGTCGCTCGTATTGGTCGTGTCGGGGCCGTAGCCGACTTGGTAAGGCGCCACGAGATTGGACTGATAAGGGCCGTTGGCGGCGGCTTGTTTCGGCGAGGTGGGGAGAAGCGTTTGAAACGTGTCGCGGTAGATTGCGGGCTGCCAGCCGGGCACGACGCCGACGAGCGTGTTGAACTGCGCCGCCGTCTCGTAGAAGCTGGTGCTCGTGTAAAGATTCAGGCCGCCGAAGACGCCGCCGACGGTGTTCGCGTAGGTGTCGCCGCTATTCGTGACGATGAAGTGGCGGTTGCCGGCGATGCGCTCGAGGCCGCGCGCGGCGGCGAGGTTGGCGTTGAGGGCGGCAGTGCCGCGGTTGTCGACGAGGCGCTGGGAATCCGGCAGCGTTTCCCAGAACGAGACGTTGTCGGCCATGTTCTGCGGCACGGACCACATGCCGGAGAGGTTGGCCTTTTCGAGCGACCCGACGATCTGGGTGCCAGCCCGCTTGAAAGGCACGATGCGTAGCGAGCCGGTGATGCGGTTATCCTCGCGGTTATCCCACTCGCGCCAGCTGGCCTTGCGCGCGTGCATGCCCAGCACGCGGGCGGCGACGCGGCCGGGGACGAGGACGACGTTGGTGTCAGCGGCGGCGCGATAATCGTCCCAACGGCCGGCGTGCGCGGAGAACTTGTAGTGGTTCTTCCGCAGCTCGGCCTGCAGCGTCGACGTGTTGATCGAGCCGGCGGAATTGGCGACGCCGAAGAGGACGCTGTTGGGCCCCGAGGCGAAGTCGAAGCGGCCGGTGTTGTAGGCATCGACCGGCATCCGCGAGCGGAAGAAATCCGTGAGGCTCGAGCCGAGCAGGCCGCGGTTGTTGATGCGGGTGTTCTGCAGGCCGGCATCGACATAGAACATCGTCGGGTCGGGCCGGTTCTGGTCGAAGTCGATGTTCGAGTTGACGCCGTATTCGAGCACCTCGGCGAGCGTGGTGGCGCCCAGGTCCTTCAGGAACGCCTCCGTGAAGACCGAGACCGTCGCCGCCGAATCCATCAGCCGCGTGTTGAAGCGACTGGCGGCGAGCGAGTCACCCGCGACGTAGCCGACATCACGCTCGGACGAGACCGCAAACGGACTGAGAACGACGGGATCCGTTTCCTTGGGCGACGCAGGCGCGCCGGGCGTAATTTGCGCCAAAGCCATAGAGGTGCCGAACGCAACGAGGCCGGCCATCCGGAACCCGAATCCCAACGGCGATAGGGGAAAAGAAGTAGAGATCATGGGGGCGAGGGGTGCATCAATAGATGAACGAGACCGCTCAAATGGAACCCGAAAAGCAGCCGCGGCGGGGTTGCATGCCACCGGCGGGCCGCCCCGCCGTAATTTCACCAAAACTCGCCGCCGCGCTACTAGGCGGTTGCGTCCGGACGGGATAGGATTCTCATCCCTTTCCCCTCCTTCGCGCCCCTCGTTTCCGCGCACCCCACCGCCCCGATCACCCAACCTTTTTCCATGTCGAAATCCTCCGTCCTCGATCTCAAGACCGTCAAAAAATCCACGCAGAGCCTTGTCGAGGCCGAGCTCGGCCGCACCGGCGGCTTGTTGCGCCTCGCGCCGGCATGGGTGCCGCGGTCGTTCCTCCAACCGGGCCTGCGCATCAAGCTCCACCCCGATGACACCTATGCCTACGGCCTGAATCGCGGCGGCATCGACGAGCGGTGGTTTGCCTCGACCACGCCCACGGCCAACGAAGGCCGCGCGTGGGACGAAGGCCTCTCGTGGTGCGTCGTGGGCAACCAACGCTTCACGCTCCAACAAGCGGTGGCCGACACGGGCGCGACGCTCGTCGGCTCCTCCATTTGGAAGAAATACAAGAAGTGGCCCGTCTACTCGAAGTTCTTCGATAACATGGGGCCGATCCCGCACCACATGCACCAGTCGGCGAAGCAGGCGAAGCTCGTCGGCCAGGAAGGGAAGCCGGAGTCGTATTATTTCCCGCCGCAGCACAACAATGTCGGCAACAATTTCCCCTACACCTTCATGGGCTTCGAGCCCGGCACGACGAAGGAGCAGGTCAAGCAGTGCATCCGCAACTGGAACAAGGGCGACAACGGCATCCTCGATCTCTCGAAGGCCTACCGCCTCAAGGT
>JAEUHB010000342.1 GCA_016794665.1 Opitutaceae bacterium | reverse complement strand
TGGGCGTTCACACCCGCGGGTCGGAGCGGGAAGATGTTCTCGACGCTCCTGCCGCACATGGCGCGGCATGCGGACGACATCGCGTTCGTCCACTCGATGACGTCGCGCAGCAACACCCACGGCCCCGGCTGCATCGCGATGAACACCGGCTTCACCCGCGAGGGCTTTCCCAGCGCCGGCTCGTGGGTCAGCCACGCGCTCGGCTCGATCAACGAGAATCTCCCCACCTTCGTATCCGTGCAGGACATCCGCGGGGAGCCGCCCAACGGCAAGGCCAACTGGGGCCAGGGTTTCCTTCCCGCCCGTCATCAGGCCGTCACGCTCGCCGCGCACCAGCCGTTGCGCAACCTCGCGCGCCCCGCGTCGGTGGGCGCCGACACCGACAAAGCCACGCGCGACTACCTCCAGTTTCTCAACGCCCAGCACGCCGCCGCGCACCCCGGCCATGACGAGCTGCAGGCCCGCATCGCCGCCTACGAGCTCGCGGCGAAGATGCAGCTCGCTGCGCCCGAGGTTTCCGATCTCACGCGCGAGCCCGCGCACATCCACACGCTCTACGGCACCGGTGCGGCCGACCCGCTGAAGGCCGCCTACGCGCGCAATTGCCTGCTCAGCCGCCGCCTCCTCGAGCGCGGTGTCCGCTACGTGAGCCTCTACTGCGCCTCGCGCGCGAGCAACGTCGACGGCCTGCTCAACTGGGACGCGCACAAGACCCTCAAGTCCGACTACGAGCGCCACGCCCCCATCTTCGATCAACCCACCGCAGCCCTGCTCACCGATCTGAAGCAGCGCGGTCTGCTCGACGACGTGCTCGTGATTTGGTGCACGGAGTTCGGCCGCATGCCCACGCACCAGGAGGGCACTGCCGGCCGCGATCACAACCCCGACGCGTTCACGACGTGGTTCATGGGCGCCGGCGTGAAGGGCGGGGTGAGTCATGGTGCCACGGACGACTTTGGCCGCCGCGCCGCCGTCGACGTGACGACCGTCTACGATTTCTACGCGACCGTCCTCCACCTCCTCGGCCTCGATCACGAGAAACTCACTTACTACCACAACGGTGCCAACCGCCGCCTCACCGATGTGCACGGCCACGTGCTCAAGGGCATCCTCGCCTAGGATTCGGCATGAAGACCATTCTTTGCTTTCTCGCGTCGCTTGTGTCCCTGGCCGCGCTGGCCTCCGCGGCCGTGCCGCCGATGAATTTCGTCTGGATCATCGCCGACGACATGTCGCCCGACACCGCGGCTTACGGGCTGGCGGGCGTCCGCACGCCGCATCTCGATGCGCTCGCGGCGCAGGGCCGGCGTTACACACGGGCGTATGCGACGGCCCCGGTGTGCAGTTCGTCCCGCTCGGCTTTCATCTTGGGCTGCTCGCAAATCACGACTGGGCTGCACGCGCACGACGTCGAAAATCCCCAGCCGCTGCCGGCGCCCTTCGAGCCGCTGCCCGCCCTGCTGCGGAAGGCCGGCTGGTTTGTTTCCAACGCCGCGGCGCCGGGAACAATGCGCAACGGCCGCGCGATCACCAAAGGCAAGACGCACTACAACTTCGCCCATGATGCGGCGGTGATGTTCGACGGCGACGATTGGCGGAAGCGCCGGCCGGGCCAGCCGTTCTTCGCGCAGTTTCAAATCACCGAGCCGCATCGGCCATTCCCGATCCCGGCGGCCTTCGATCCGGCGAAGCTCGATGCCATCAGGCTGCCGGCAAACTACCCTGATCATCCGTTGATGCGGCGCGATTGGTATGCGTATCAGCACAGCGTCGAGGTCGTGGATCAGCGCGTGGGCGCGATCTTGGCCCAACTCCGGGAGGAGGGCGTCCTCGACCAAACGATCGTCATGTTCTTCTCCGATCACGGTCGGCCCATGCCTTGGGGCAAACAGTGGCTGAGCGTGGAAGGCCTCCATGTGCCGCTCATCGTGCGCGGGCCGGGAGTCGGGGCTCGCGAGGTCGAGGAGCGTCTGGTGAGCCTCATCGACCTCGCGCCTTCCATGCTCCGACTCGCCCGGCTCCCGGTGCCGGCCTGGATGGAAGGCCGCGCCGTCCTCGGCGGCGAATTCCCCGCGCGCGCTCATGTCTTCGCCGCGCGCGATCGTTGCGGCGACGCGGCCGATCGCATCCGCGCCGTGATCGGGACGGACGCTTTGCTCGTGCGCAATTTCAGCCCCGGGCTCCCGCGTTTCAATTGGTCGAGCTACAAGGAGGACAGCTATCCCGGCCTGCCGCTGTTGCGCGTGCTCGGTGCCGCGGGCGGGCTCGATGGGCTGCAAACCCAATGGGTCGCGACGAACCGGCCGGAGTTTGAGTATTACGATTTGAAGCGGGATCCCCAAGGCCTCCGCAACCTCGCCGCCGACGCCGCGCGCACCGGAGCAATGAGCGGCCTGCGCGCCGCGCTGGACGACTGGCTGAAGGCCACCGGCGATCGCGGCGCCCTGCCTGATCCCGGGACCGAGCCGTCGCTGGGCGAAATTCAGGCGAAGAAACGTGGCGACTACCAGCGCACTTGGACCAGGCGCGTGGGCAAACCCGAGCCCACCGACGCGGAGCGGCTTGCGTGGTGGGAGAAGAGCTACGGGCTCACCGCGAAGCCGGCCCAGCCATAGCTGCCCGCGCCATGAATCGCCTCGCCATCGTCCTGCTTGCCTCCACCGCGTTTGCGGCCGACCCGACGGGCGTCGTTTTCTTCGAGCAGAAGAT
>JAEUHB010000328.1 GCA_016794665.1 Opitutaceae bacterium | reverse complement strand
CCTCATCTCGACGCACCTCATCTACCGGCTGCATCCGCCCGCGGGCGGATTGGACCCAAAGGTCGTCTTCAGCCCCGAGCTCACGTCGTTCTCGACCTTCATCCTGCTCATGTCGTCGCTCATGATGGCCCTCGCCGTCACCGCGATCCAAAAGGGCAACGTGAAAAGCTGCCGTTGGTCGCTCCTCACGACGATCTTCTTCGGCATGATTTTCCTCGGGTGCCAAGTCTACGAGTTCGAGCACTTCGTCCACGACAAGAAGATGACGCTCTCGAACAGCCTGCTCGGGACGACGTTTTACACCCTCACAGGCACGCACGGCTGTCACGTCGCGATTGGCGTGCTGTGGCTCACGCTCATGTATGTGCGCTCGTTCAAGGTCTCGAGCGACAAGGGCTGGTTCGGCCAGCAACTGCTCCACACCGTCACGCTCATCGCGTTCCTTCTGCTCTGCCTGAAAATCACGCTCGGCCTCGTCCACGGCATCCAGACGCAGCCGACCATCGGCGGCGGCATCGGCCACTTTATCAAGGACGACAAGGGCTGGGCCTACATTGTGGGAGCGCTCCTCACGCTGGGTGCCCTGGCCTTCCACTTCGCCAAGCCGCGCGGCACCGTCCAGTTCACCGAGCACAACGCGATCGACGTCGAGTCGATGGGCCTCTACTGGCACTTCGTCGACATCGTGTGGATCGTCATCTTCACCGCGGTTTACCTCCTCGAATTCCTCCCATGAGCTCCCCCGCCCACGCCGCCGCGGCCCACGGCCACGACGACCACGACGTCAGCAAGTTCCAAATCTACGTCCAAATCGCGCTGCTCCTCGCCGTGATCACCGGCGTGGAGATCATCGCGGTCTACCTGCCGTTCGCAAAGTGGATTCTCGTCACGGGCCTCGTGGTCCTCTCGACCGTGAAGTTCATGTTCGTGATTTTCTACTTCATGCACCTGCGGTGGGACAAACCCTTCTGCACGATCATGTTCTTCATCGGGCTCATCCTTGCCGCGGGCACCATGTGGGGGCTGATCGCACTCTTCCAAGCCGAGGCCAGCCTCCCGCTGCCGACCTGAGCGGCGCGCAATTTCCTTCCTTCCACGGCGGCCACCTCGGCCGCCGTTTTGCTTTCCGGGCAACGAAAGTTTGACGCGCGGATCGCGCGGCCTTTCGGTGCGGCGGTTGAACCCCGCCGCCCCCGCCTTCAATTCCGGCCAGCGCACGACGCTGTGGGTGCTGTGGCTCACCTACGGGACGTTTTATTTTTGCCGCAACAACCTCGGGGTCGCGTTGCCCGGGCTTCAGGCCGAGCTTGGCTACACCAAGGCCCAGCTCGGCACGGTGTTGATGGCGCTCAAGCTCGCCTACGGTGTCGGTCAGCTGGTCAACGGCCAGCTCGCCGAGCAGTGGGCGCCGCGCCGGCTGCTCGCGGTGGGCCTGCTGGCGTCCGCCGGGCTGAACGTGATCTTCGGCTGGGCCACGGCGCTTTATTTCCTGACGTTTGTCTGGGCCTGCAACGGCTACGTGCAAGCCCTCGGCTGGCCGCCCACCATGCGCGCCGCGGCGAACTGGTTTCCGCCGGCGCAGCGCGGCCGGGCGATCGGGATCATCGGCACGGGCTATCAGCTGGGCGGCGCGCTCACGTTTGTCGTCGCCGGCTGGGCAGCGGAGAAATTCGGCTGGCGCGGCGCGCTTTGGGTGCCCGCGCTGCTGCTCGTGGCCAGCGCCGTGCACATGCTGATTTTCCTGAAGGACGCGCCGGCCGAGGCCCCGGGGAGCGTCGCGCCCGCCAAGCCCGGCCGCCCGTGGCGCGAGAACCTCGCGCTCACCCTCGGCAACCCGGCGCTGTGGCTGGTCGCGTTTGCGCTCTGCCTGCTCGACGCGTGCCGCTACGGCTTCACCGACTGGGGCGTCACGCACCTCAAGGAGGTGCACCGCGCGAGCGTGGCGACCGCGGCCTTCAAATACGCCGTGCTGCCGCTGGGCGGGATGGCCGGGGCGTTTTTCTCCGGCTGGGCGACGGATCGCTTCTGCGACGGGCGCCGCGCCCCGGTCATCTGCGTCCTGCTCGTCCTGCTCGGCGGGCTCGGCCTCGCCTACGATCAGGTGCTGCACTGGGGCGTGGGCGCATCGGTCGCGATCCTGTTTGCGATCGGATTCTGCATCTTCGGCGCGCAGGTGCTGCTGGTCGGCACGCTGCCGGTCGATCTCGCGCGGCACGGCACGGCGGCCGCGGCGGCGGGCTTCGTGAACTTCATGGGCTACATGGGCGCCGCGGCGGGCGACAAGCTCACCGGCCACATCGTCGAGGACCATGGCTGGCCCTTTGCCGTGCGTTTCTGGGCCGGGTGCGCGTTCGCCGGCGCCGCCGTGATCGCATGCCTCTGGCCCCGCGAGAGAAAAAACTCCCCCCCGCCCGGCCGCTGACTTTTCCCTTCACCCACCTCCTTCCGCGCTCAACTTTTTCCCCTACGTGAAAGCCATCATCATCGGCGCCGGCCGCGGCCGGCGCCTCATGCCCACCACCGCCGACACCCCGAAATGCTACGCCGAGGTCCACGGCCGGCGCCTGCTCGACTGGGCGCTCCGCGCCTTTACCGGCGCGGGCGTCACCGACATCTGCTTCATCGGCGGCTACCAGATCGACAAGGTGCGGCGGGACTACCCGCAGTTCACCTTCCGCCACAACGCCGGCTGGGAGCACAACAACATCCTCCTCTCCCTCATGCACGCCGAGGATCAGATGGGCGACGGGTTCGTCTGCTGCTACTCCGACATCCTGTTCACGAGCGAGGTCGTGCGCCGCGTGCTCGCGCATCCGGCGGACATCGCGCTGAGCGTCGACACCCGCTGGCTCGAGCGCTACCAGCACCGCACGCAACATCCGCCCGATGACGGCGAGAAAGTCACCGTCGCCCACGGCCGCGTGACCCGCGTCCACCGCGCCATCCCGCCCGCCGACGCCCACGGCGAATACACCGGCATCGCGAAGTTCACCCGCGCCGGCTCCGCCCAGCTCCGTGAGCATTTCGCGCGCGCCAAGGCGACCCATGCGGGCAAGCCGTTCCGCGAGGCCGCGGTTTTCGAGAAGGCCTACCTCATCCTCCTCTATCAGCAGATGATCGAGGCCGGCGTGCCCTTCGCGCATGCCGACACGCCCGGCGATTACATGGAGGTCGACACGCAGGAGGACTTCGAGCTCGCCCGCCGCCACTGGCCCAAGCCGTGATTGGTTTTCACAGGAGGCCACGGAGGGAACAGAGGACCACATCGCAGGATTCCTCATCTCCGTTCTCTCCGTTGCCTCCTGTAAAACGGTTTGGATCAACTCCACCTTTATGAGCACCCTCCCTTTGTTTCCCACCTCCGTCGTGGGCTCGCTGCCCCGCCCCGCGTTCGTCCTCGACCTCATCAACGATCGCCCGCCGCTCGCGCCCGATCGCTACGCGCACGAGATGGAGGCGGCGGTGCGCTTCGCCGTCGCGCTGCAGGAGCACGCCGGCATCGACGTCGTCACCGACGGCGAGTGGTGGCGCAAGTCCTACATCGGCGTGATCGCCGAGCTCGCGCATGGCTTCGAGGTGGGCGCGCTGCCCGACGGGCGGCCCTTTACGGTCGTGACCGGCAAGCTCTCGCCCAAGACGCCGGGCTTCATCGCGCGCGAGGTCACCTTCCTCAAAAAAATCACGCGCAAGCTGATCAAGTCCACGCTCCCCTCGCCCGCGCTGCTCGGCGAACGCATGTGGCAGCTCGATCGCTCGGTGCGCGCCTATGCGCGGCGCGACGACTTTGTCCGCGCGTGCGTGCCGATCCTGCGGCGCGAGCTGGAGCTTGTGCGCGACGCCGGCGCCGACATCGCGCAGATCGACGACCCGCACCTGTGCCTCTTTGTCGATCCCGAGGTGCGGGCGCGTTTCCCGGATCCGGACGCCGCGGCGGCGTTTGCCGTCGACATGATCAACGAGGTCGTGAGCGGCGTCACCGGCATCAAGCTGGCCGTGCACCTCTGCCGCCGCGCCGGCGGCCGCGCGCGCGGCGAGGTCGGCCACGCGGGCGGCTACGGCCCGATCATCCGGCACCTGAACAACCTCAAGGTGCATCACCTCACGATGGAGTTCACCGCCCCGCAGGCCGGCGACATGGAGGTCTTCCGCGAGCTGCGCCCCGATTTCGAGATCGGCCTGGGCTGCGTCGATGTCACTCCGGGCAAAATCGACCCCGCCGAGACGATCGCCGCGCGCGTGCGGCAGGCGGCCAAGTTCCTTGATCCGCGCCGCATCACGCTCAACCCCGATTGCGGCTTCGCCCCGGGTTCCGGCGCCGTCGTCAGCATCGACGAGGCCTACAAGAAACTCTGCCACGAGGCGGAGGCCGCACGGATCTTGCGCGCGGAGTTCGGTTGATGCGCTAATACCGCCGATGATCGACTGGCGGCACTGGCACAATGAACCCTACCTCGTGGGCGGCCTCGTGCTGCTCGGCTGGCTCTGGGCGATCCTCGCCGGGCCGATGCGCGGCCGGCTCGCCCCCACGGCGTCTTTTCCACGGAAACAGGCGTGGGCGTTCTACGGGGCGCTCCTCGTGTTCTACCTCGCGGTCGGATCCCCGCTCGATCAAATCGGCGAGCGGTTCCTGTTCTCCGCGCACATGGGGCAGCACCAGTTGCTCGTCTACCCGGCCGCGGTCCTGTTTCTCCTCGGGCTGCCCCACTGGATGATTGATGCGGCGCTTGCACCGGCGTGGGTGCGCCTGCCGCTCCGCCTGCTCACCCACCCGATCGGCGCGGGCCTTACCTACTCGCTCGTCATCGGCGTCTGGCACATGCCGTCCCTCTACGACCTCGCGCTGCGCAACAAACTCGTGCACGTGCTCGAGCACGTGATGTTCTTCGGCGCCGGCCTCCTCTATTGGTGGCCCGTGCTCAGCCCGTCGCGCCTGCTGCCGCGCCGCAACCCCGGGGTCCAGATGCTCTACCTCCTCGGCGTGCTGATCGCGATGACGCCGGTATTCGCCTACATCACGTTTTCGCAGGACATCCTCTATCCGACCTATGAGTTCGCGCCGCGCGTCATCCCCGATTTCAGCGCGGCCAACGATCAACTTCTGGCCGGCGCGATGATGAAGCTCGCCGGCGTGTTCATCGCGCTCGGCGCCTTTGGGGTCGCGTTCTATCGCTGGTATCAGGAGCAAAAGTGAACGTCCACGGCCGCCCCACCCGCACGATCTGGCCGTCCTCCGACGGCGCCGCGGTCGAGATCATCGACCAGACGCGCCTGCCCCATGAGTTCGCCACCGCCCGCCTCGCCACGCTCGCGGACGCCGCGCACGCCATCCGCGCCATGCTCGTGCGCGGGGCACCGCTCATCGGCGCGGCCGCCGCATGGGGGATGTGGCTCGCCTTGCGCGAGGATGCCTCCGATGCCGGCCTCGCGCGCGCCCACGCGACGCTCCTCGCGACCCGGCCGACCGCCGTGAATCTCCGCTGGGCGCTCGATCGCGTGCGCGCCGCCGCCGCGCCCTTGGCGCCCGGCACCCGCGCCGCGGCGGCGCGGACACTCGCGATCGATATTTGCGACGAGGACGTCGCCCTCAATCGCGCCATCGGCGCGGCGGGACTGCCGTTGATCCGAGCGATCGCCACGCGCAAGCCCGCCGGCCAGCCCGTCAACCTCCTCACGCACTGCAACGCCGGCTGGCTCGCCACCGTCGATGTCGGCACCGCCACCGCGCCAATCTACGCGGCGCACGACGCCGGGATTCCGCTCCATGTGTGGGTCGACGAGACCCGGCCGCGCAACCAAGGCGCGAGTCTCACCGCCTGGGAACTGCTCAACCATGGCGTCCCCCACACCGTGATCTCCGACAACGCCGGCGGCCATCTCATGCAGCACGGACACGTCGACCTCGTGATTGTCGGCACCGATCGCACCACGGCGCACGGCGATGTCTGCAACAAGATCGGCACCTACCTGAAGGCGCTCGCCGCGCACGACAACGGCGTGCCGTTTTACGTCGCCGCGCCCTCCCCGAGCATCGACTGGACGCTGCGCGACGGGCGGCGCGAAATCCCAATCGAGGAGCGCGCCGCGCGCGAAGTCTCCCACGTCAGCGGCCGCCTCGCGGACGGCACGGTCGCCACGATCGACATCCTCCCGGCCGGCAGCGCGGCAGCGAATCCGGCCTTTGACGTCACTCCCGCGCGACTCGTCACGGGGCTTGTCACCGAGCGGGGTGTCTGCGCGGCCAACGCCAAATCGCTGAAGACGCTCTTTCCCGAAAAATGACCGCTGTTTCCTCCCGCCACCTCGCGTTCCGCCGCGAGATCATCGCCACCTGTCGCCAGCTCGGCGCACTCGGCCTGAACCAAGGCACGTCGGGAAACGTGAGCGTGCGCGTCGCCGATGGCTTTTTGCTTACGCCCACGTCGCTCGACTATGAGGCGATGAAACCCGCCGACATCGTCCACGTGCGCGCCGACGGCACCTGCGTGGGTGCGCGCCGGCCATCGAGCGAGCTGCCCTTCCATCGTGCGATCATGGACGCGCGGCCCGACGTGCGCGCCATCATCCATACGCACAGCACGCACGCCACCGCGGTCTCTTGCCTGCGCCGTGGCATCCCCGCGCTTCACTACCTCGTCGCGCTGTTCGGCGGCGCTGACATCCGCTGCGCCCGCTACGCAACCTTCGGCACCGACGCGCTCTCGCGAAATCTCGTCCGCGCGCTCGCCGGCCGGCGCGCGGCGCTGCTGGCGAACCACGGCCTCGTGGTGGTCGGCGACAATCTCGCGCACGCGCTCTCGCTCACGGTCGAAGCCGAGCAGCTCGCACGGCTCTGCCTCGCGACCCTCGCGACCGGCGTGAAGCCCGCCGTGCTCGGCCCGGCGGAGATGGCACGCGTGGCAAAACGCTTCAGAGCCTACGGCTATCGGCCGGTGCCGTAGCGGGCAAGCCGGGGCCGAGCTTTGTCCGACTGCGAGCCGGCGGTGCGGGTGGCGTGAGAATCCCGCCGGAGGAACTGGACAACGCTGCGCGCGCGCAGCCAGCTTCCCGGCATGGAAATCCCCCTCGCCCTGCTCGTCGTCGGCGCCGCGGGCTACCTCTTCGTCACCGAACGCTACCCCGCCGCGCTGGTCGCGATGATGGCGCTGACGACCTGCCTCCTCATCGCGCTCGTGATCCCGTGGCTGCCATGGCTGCGCGCCTCGCACTGGATCACGATTGACGAAGGCGTGGCGGGCTTCAGCAACCCGGCGACGCTCACGGTGGCGGCGATGTTTGTGCTGAGCGCGGGCCTCCGGCACACCGGGGCGATCGGATGGCTTGGCCCGGGACTGGGGCGGCTCGCCAACCACCGGCTCATCCTTGTGGTCGCGCTGATGGTGGTGACCTGCCTGGTCTCCGCCTTCATCAACAATACCGCAGCCGTCGCGATCTTCCTGCCCATCGTGCTCGCGGCGTGCGCGAAGAGCGGCGCGCCCGCCTCGCGGTTTCTGATCCCGCTCTCGTATGCATCGCAGTTCGGCGGCGTCTGCACACTCATCGGCACGTCGACCAACTTGCTGGTAAGCTCCATCTCCGCGCGGGCGGGGCACGGAGCCTTCACATTGTTCGAGTTCCTGCCGCTAGGCGCCAGCCTCTGCGTCGCCGGCATCGTCTACATGGCCGTGGCGGGGCGCTGGCTCCTGCCCGACCGCGCCGGCCGCGGTGGAGCGCAAAGCTACCAAGTGAGGGACTACGTGACTGAGCTCCGCATCGCCGCCGGCTCCCCGCTGGCGGGAAAGACTTTCGCCGGCAGCGGCTTTGGCCGCGACCAACGCGCCCAGCTCCTCACGGTGCTGCGCGGCGGCCGTTCCATCTGGCCGGAACCGCAACTCACGTTCCAGCTGGACGACGTGCTGCTCGTGGAAGTGGTGGCGGAGGAACTGATGCCGCTGCGGACGAAATGGCGGCTCACGAGCGAACCGGAGTTCAAGTTCGGCGCCGAGATGCTGGGTGACCAACCCGTGCATCTCGCGGAGGTCGTCCTCGCGCCGGGCTCGAGACTCGTGGACCGCACGCTGCAGGAATTGGATTTCCGGCGTCAGCACCGTTGCCTCGTGCTCGGCCTGCGCAGCCGGGAACGCATTTCGCCCGGACGGCTGGCGGCCACACGGCTCGGCGCGGGCGACGCGCTGCTGCTGCTCGGCCCGCGGGAAGACCTCGCGCGGCTGCGGCATGATCAGGAATTCCTGATGCTCGATCGCGTGGAGGAGCCGGCGTTGCGCCGCGCCAAGGTGCCGCTCGCCCTGGGTATCTTCATCATGGTCGTGACGCTGGCTGGGGCAGGCGTGGTGCCGATCCTGCCCGCGGCGCTGGCTGGCTGCGTGGCGCTCGTCGCCACCCGCTGCCTCTCCATCGAGGAAGCGTGCGAGGCCATTGACTGGAAGGTCATATTTCTCCTCGCCGGCGCGCTGCCGCTCGGCCTCGTGATGGAAAAATCCGGCGCCGCCGCGCTGCTGGCCGAGGGCGCGGTGGGCCTCGCGCGGCCTTGGGGGCCGATTGCGGCGCTGGCGATGCTCTACCTTATCACCGCCACGCTAACGGAATACATGTGCAACCGCGCCACCGCGGTCCTGCTCGCACCCATCGCGCTGGCCGTGGCCGCGGCGATGGGCGTCGATCCCCGGCCGATGCTGATGGCCGTTTGCTTCGCGGCCTCGACGAGTTTTTGCACGCCGGTCGGCTACCAGACGAACGCCATGGTCCAGCACGCCGGCGGCTACCGTTTCGCCGACTACGTGCGCATCGGGCTTCCGCTCAACCTGCTGTTCTGGGTGCTTTGCGTCTGGCTGATCCCGCGCTTCTGGCCGTTTTGAGTATCATCGCGGCTTGCACCGCGGCGAAAGGCGTGTCCCCTTGACCCGGGTTCGGGAAAAACTTCCCGGAGGCAATTGGGACAGTCGGGCCGCTGTCTCGCTCACCTGTTCGGCGCCGCTGCCGGTCAATGCCTCCCATCCTCGGACCTTTCACGGGCCGAACTTGCGTCGCAGGACCGGCGCAGCCGTCGAGTCCGACCGACGCAGCCCTATGAAAACGATTCCAAACGCAATTCCCCCGGCCCAACCGGCCGGTCCGGGCGCCTCCTGGCGCCAGTGGCCGGGACATATGGCGGACGACGTCGCCGCCACCTACGGTCCGGAGCCCCTCGCCACGCTCACGGCCACGCCGGATGAGCTGATCCTCACCGGACCGCGGGGAAATTTCCGATTGCCGCGCACCGCGGTCACAAAGCTCGGCCGTGGCAATCTCTACCCTTGGATCTTCGCCGCCGTGCGAATCCACCACACTGTCCCCTCCTATCCGCGGGAGCTGCAATTCAAGCCGCTCGGCGCCAGCCCCCACGAGGTTCGGTCCCGCCTCCGGGCGTTCGGCTATCCCGCGTAGCGCAGCACACGGCTCCGCCCGAGCCGCACCTGGCCCCGGCGGGAGCTGCTCGGGTGGCAAATGCTCAACCCGCGCCTCTCGTCGATCTCGCGCCCCGCTTAGCCCGTCGTAAACTCGACGATCTCGTTTTGCTCGCGGTGGTTCGTCCAAAAATGCCAGCCGTCCCACGCCAGCGCGCGCGCTTGGAATGGAATCCGGGCCACGTCCTCGATCACCGGCGTCGGCGGACGCGGATCGACGCGTGTCAGCCAATAGTCGTTCGTCTCCTCCTTGTCCGTCGTCACGAGCCAGATGACGCCGCCCACGATGCACTGGCCGCAGATGCCATGCGGCACAGGGATGGTGCGAGCCACCATGCCGTCGGGCTCCAGTGCGAGAACCTTTTGCGGATACCACTGGCTGACGTGCAGCCGCTGGCCGTCGAAACCGAGCTGCGAGCCCGCGTCGTCGGGGCAGGGCAACGCGAACTTGGGGTCGAAGCCCTGCCCCGGGCTGAGGCGCCGGATCAGGCGATGATCATCGTCGCCTTCGCTGCACAGCACACGAAGTTCGTCGCCTGTCGCCGTCATGCCATACGGCGTGCCCGGCGCGGCGATTTGCCACCGCACGAGCCACGCGATGGGGTCCAGGGCGTAGACCAGCTTCGTCTCGCGCGAGCCCATCCACAGCAACGGGCCCGCGAACGCGAGCGACTGCGGCTTGGGCGCCGGCGATGCCCGGCGCTTGAGCTCTCGGATGGTCTGCATCCGGCCAGTCGAAACAATTCCCGGTCCGGGCGGAAGCCCGAAACGGCGCCGCGACTCCGTCGTTTGCCCCGGTCCTTGCAGTCCCTGCCCTACGCCAGCAAACGGTCGATGGCACCCCGGAGCTGCGCATCGGTCTCCGGTGCGCAGAACGCGAACTCGACTTCGTAACCACCGGCGGCGAACTCCTCCCGCACCGGGACATACCACGGCCCGCCATCGCCGTAGGCGGCGGTGGCCACGAACTTCCCCGGCCGCCGCGCCTGCGCATGAACCTGAAACTCGACGAACGGCTCGGCCGGCAGGTGCAGCACGGCGAGGTCGTCGACGTGCAACGCCCCGAGGACGAACGGCACGCGCCGCGCGCAGCGCTCCATCAGCGCCAGCTTGAATGCGGGGCGCATCCTCGGCGCGAGGGCGTCGGCGCGCTTCGTCATCAGCTCCCGAAGTGCGCCAGGGCCGAGCGCGGGGTTCGGCGCGACGTGCAGCTCCGCGGTGCGCCACGCGACGCGCGCGATCCGCACCGGCCGCAGCGCCGCGCTGGCCGCCATCATCGCGCGGTGGATGCGCTCGGTGAGCCGCAGGCGCGAGGCGGCTGAGCCATCATTGTATTTTCCCGCCGCGATGTTGCCCGCGCAGCCGGTGAAATAGAGCTGCGTGCAACCCGGCTCCTCGCGCTGCCGCCGCTTGCGCGCGAGGCCGCAGAAATCGCTGCTCACCCGGCCCGCGCCGTAGTGGCTCATCGGGTGCGTCGCGTAATAGTGGCACGCCGCGATTTTCTCGTCCCGGTCATAGAACGCCACTGTCCGCAGCAGCGGATCGATCGGGCCCTCGGGCAGCGCGATCAGCGCCGGGTCCCGGCACGAGCTGCCGCGCATCCTCGTGATGCGGCCGGCGGTGTCGCGCGCGAGGCGGCGGTTCGATGCCACTGCCTCGACGCCCGCCGATCCATGCGCGACATGCGTGACCGGCCGCGCCCGCGGCAACGCCGCCGCGATCGCCGCCTGCGCGTCGTCGAGGCAGCGCCGATGGAAATCACGCTCAAACACCCGCGGCAAATCCCCGTGCAACTCCACCAGCCGCGCGGACTCGGCGCAGACGAGCGGAGCGTCGTGCTGATGGACGCAATGGACCGCCACCCAGTCCGGCGTGGTGCCCGCGGCGGCGGCCAGCGCGGTGCGCCACTCGAGGTGCGACTCGTTGAGGATTCCCGTCCAGTCCACCGCACAAATCACAATCGGCGGGCCCGCGCCGAGGAGCACGAGCCCGATCGCCTCGAGCGGATCGTCGACGGCCTCCGCCGGCTTGATCCACCCGCCGCAAAGCGAGTGGCCGGGGGGCGGCGTGACCTCGAACCGGAACGTCGCAAGGTGCAGGTTGCCCGCCCCAACCGGCGCGCCGCGGAGCAGCGCCGCGCCGAGCGCCCCGGCCGAACCGGCCATCCAGCGGCGACGCGTCAATCCGCTCATTTCTTTTTCGCCGCCGGACTGAGGCTGGGATCGAGTTCGGCGTCCGTCCACGGCTTCACGCGATCAGCCGTGGCCGCGCGGACGGAAGCAATTTTCTCCGGCGTCACGTGCGCGGCCTGGTTGCCGAACTCGCGGCGCACGTAGGTCAGGATCGCGGCGAGCTGGGTGTCGTCAAAGCTGCGCCACGGCGGCATCACGAAGCCGCGCACCGGCGTCTCCTTGCCGTGCAGCAGGATCTTCGCGAGGGTCTCGTCGCCCTGCTGGAGCCAGCGCGAGCCCACGAGCGGCGGCGCCAGGCCCAGCCGGCCATCGCCCCCTTCCTGGTGGCACGCAGCGCACGTGATATTGTAGGACGCCTTGCCGGCCTCGAAGGCCCGCTGCGCCGCCTGCTCGGCCGGATCACCGGAGGAGCGGCGCTCAAAGTTCGCAAATTGGGCCACGACCCGCGGGTCGGATGAGCCGCGGAGCAGCGCGGCGTTGGCGGTGCTGAGGGCGCCGGGCTTGAAGGTGCCGGCGTTGGCGCGCTGCAGCATCGCGAGCGCCCACGCCGGGCGCTCGCACATCATGCGCTGGGCCGTCGCCTGCAGGCGCGGCGAAAGCGTGGAAAAAACCTCCAGCACCACCTCGGCTGCGGCGGCGGTGCCAAAACCGCCGAGCGCGGCCAGGCGCGCGGCGCGTTTCGTTTCGTTTTTCTCCGACCGCACCAAGCCGGCCACGATCGGGAACGCGTCGTCGGGCACGGCGGCGGCGAAGAGATCGAGGTAGATTTGCTGGTCGGCCTCGGGCAGGCCGCCCTTGCGCATCGCGGCGACCGCCTCGGCCATCGCGCCGGCCTGGCCGAGCCGCGCGGCGAAGGCGGTGAGCACCGCCGTGTGCGCGTGCGATTTCCACCGGCCCGCAATTGCGTCGCGCAGACCCGCGGGCACCCGCTCAAACGGCGGGCCGGTGAGGCCGCGGGCCATGCCACCGAGAAGCAAGGCCGCCTCCGGTTCGCCCGGCGCGGCGGCCAGCAGGCGCGCGCAGTAGTCGAGGTTGCGCGCCAGCCACTCCGGCGCGCGCTCGATCAGCCATTCGGAATAGACGCCCTGCTTGAGCGTGTAGTATTTGCGCGGGCCCTGGTCGGCGGTGAAACGCTGCCCGATGCGCGCCGCGAGGTGCGCGGGAAAGATTCTCGTCTTCCATACGGCCGGATCGGCGACGAGGGCCATGAGCTCCTCGCGGCCGCGTTCGGCCTGCGCCTCAATGGCCCACCAGAGCAGGAGCGGAAGGTGCAAATCGTCCGCGTCCTCGTCCCGGGCGACGAGTTCACGGATGATCGGGAACGCCTGGCCCGCGGGCAGGCGCTTCGCCGTGCTTGCGAGCTGGCTGCGCACCTCGACGGCGGGCTCCGTCCGCGCGAGCGCGGCAAGCGCGCGCCAGCTCTCCTCCGCGACGTTGCGCCGGTCGCCGAGGAGTCGCACGGCCCAGCGGCGGATGTGCTCGTTGCGGTGGCGCAGCGCGGCGCGCAGCCCGGCCTCGTCCAGCTCCGCCCGGAGATTCAGGGCCCAAAACGCCTCGAGCGACGCCTCGTCGTCGCGCGCCACAATCGCGCGCAAGGCGGGCGCAATCGGCTCGGGGCGTCCGGCGACGATCCGCCGCGCGTGCTCCCGGAGGTCCCGGTTGGGGTGAGCGAGGTAGGCCAGCAGATCATTGGTCGCGACCGTGCGCAGATCGACGGGCGCCGGGCGTTTGAAGTCCCTGGGCACAATGCGAAAGACGCGACCATTGGTCTTGTCCCAGTTGTCGGTTGGCTGCACGTGCGTGAGACGCGCATCGGTCCAGTCCGCGACGTAGATTGCGCCGTCCGGGCCGAGCTCGACGTCGACGGGGCGGAAGGTGCGGTCGTCCGTCGTGCCAAGCGTGACGCTGTCCACGGTGCGGAAGGTCGAGGTGTGCTTGATCACCTCGCTCGCCTGCAGGCGGTTGGTCAGCGCCATGCCGACGACGATCTGGCCCTCGAGCGCAGGCATCGCGCCGCCCTCGTAGACGATGAACGCCTGCGGGAAACGCAAGCCGTAGCCCTCGTGCTTCATGTGCTCGAAGAAGCCGAAGATAAACGGATTCATCGCCGGGCCGTGCTTGGTCCAGCCCTTCACGTAGGTGGCGCCCTGCGCGTAGTGCATGCCGCGCGTCGCACCGAAGTTGGTGCCGGAAAACGCGCGGCCAAACTTGTCGAACTCGAAGCTGTGCGTGTTGCCGCCGCCCTCGGCGAAGACCTCGAAGACCCGCGTGCCCGGGTGATAACGCCAGATGCATTGGCCGAGGATCTTCAGCCCCTGCACTTCGCGGGTCGTGGTGCTGCCGCCGGCACCGTAAATCCAGCCGTCGGGGCCCCAATGCAGGCTGCTGGCGAGCGAGTGGGTGTCCTCGAGCCCGAAGCCGCTCAGGTGCACCTCGGGGTCGCCGTCGGGGATGTCGTCGCCGTTGCGATCGGGATAAAAGAGCAGGTAGGGCGACATCATCACCCACACGCCGCCGGGGCCCGGCAACACGCTCGTCGCCATGTTGAGGCCGGTGACAAAATCCTTCGCGGTCTCAAAGGCGCCGTCGCCGTCGCGATCCTCGAGGATGGTGATCTTGTCGGCGCCGCGGGGGTGGCGCGGCGGCGGCGGCGGCACGCGGTCGAACTCGGCGCGGATGTATTGATCGTAGCCGGTGATTTTCACGCCGGCGGGGAACGGGTATTGCAGGTATTGGACGACCCAGAGGCGGCCGCGCTCATCGAAGCGGATGTCAATCGGCTGGCGCACGACGGGCTCGCTGGCCACGAGCTCGAGGGCATAGCCGCCCGCGATGTTGAAGCGAGCGAGGGCGGCACGCGGCGCGAGCGGGCGGACCTCCGGCCCGAGATCCTGGCCGTTCGTCTTGAAGCTCTTCACGAATTCCGCGATCTCGGGCGTGAAGGGCGACGCGGGATCGGCGCCGGGGGCCTGGGCGAGGAGCGCGGTGGCGGTGGCGAAGATGAGGGGGGGGACGAGCAGGCGCATGAGGAGGGGAAAAAGATCAGCGAGCCGGGCTCAGGCGGCGGCGAACGGAGTTTGGTAGCCCTGCTCGTGAGAGCAGGGACCGGCGGCAGCTTGCGCGTGATCCGTCCCGCCTCTCACGAGGCGGCCTACCGCAGCCGCAGACCGCGGCGTTCGTGGCTGCCGACGGGAGCGCACTCAGTTCCGGAAGTTCGCCCCGAAGAAGAACTGCGGCACCATATAGTGGGTGGTGTTGGCGCGGCCGAATCCCCACTGCGTCTCCCGGTCGGGCTGCGTGAGGATGTTCACGACGTCGAGGTAGACACTCAGGCGGCGGCTGACGTTGTAGAGGGTCTTGACGTCGACGGTCGGGCGCGCGGCGAAATAGACGGCGCGGGATTCGTTGGCGTTGAACGTCGTCAGGTAGCGGTCGCGGTAGTTGTAGGAAGCGCGGAGGTTGAGCTTACCCTTGATGTAGGAGATTCCGACGTTGGCGACAAAGGGGTTGAACCCGGCGATACGGGGGTTGGGCGCGAGCGCGATGGCATTGCCCGCGCCGTAGTTCCCCTCAGCCTGCATCCGGGTGGCGTTGGCGTAGGCGCCCAAGCCGTTCCACGGCGCCGGCAGGAAGGTGAACTGCTGCGAGTAGCCGATCTCGAGGCCCTTCACCTTGGCGTAGCCGCCGTTGAACTGGGTCGTCACGGCGAAGCCGGCATAGTCGCCGCCATAGCCGTTGTCGGCGCCGGTCGGGACGGTGGTGCCGCCGGCGGTGTAGATGAACTTGCGTATTTCCTTTTGGAACACGCCGACCGAGAACATGCCGGCCGGCTCGAAATACATCTCCGCCGAGAGGTCGAAGTTGCGCGCGCGCTGCGGCTCGAGGCTCGGGTTGCTCGTGGAGAGCGTCTGGTTGTCGTAGTTGACGCTGGTGCGCGGAATCAGCTGGCCCACGTTCGGCCGGCCGATGTTTTCCGCGTAGGAGGCGCGCGCGAGGAGGTTGGGCGTGAACTGGTATTTGAAATGCACGCCGGGGAAGAGCGTGCGGTAATCACCGGTCCGGCGCTGGCGGCGGCCAAATTCCTCCTTGGCCCGCCGCTCGATCTCGGCGTCGGTCAGCGTGCCGATGAACGCGGCGCGACGCGCGCGCTCCTCGGGCGTGATGACCTGCAGGGCGCCGACGCCGTCGGTCTCCGTATCCTCGACGCGCAGGCCGCCGAGCACGCCGAGCCGGCCAAGCTGCATGTGACCCATGAAGTAGGCCGCGGTGATTGTCTCCTTGAACTGCTGGTTGTTGGTATAGGCCGCCTGCAGGTCGGTCGCGAGGCTGCGCACCCAGTGGGTGGGGTTGGCGGCGATGAAGGGATCGAGGCTGTGCGTGCGACCATTGGCCTGGAAGCCCGGGAAAGGGACATCCGCGTAGCGGCCGAGCTCGGTGTCGGGGAAGGGCCGGCTGGCGAGGCCGAACTGGGCCAGGTTGTCGTCGTTGCGGCCCGTGGCGGGGTTTACGCCCATCACGCCGTCGGGGCCGACGTAGCGGGTGTTGTAGGGCGTGTTGTCGAGGTAGCGCGTCTGCTCGCGGAAGCGCAGGCCCGTCTTGAAATAGGTCGGGACGGGGGACGTGAACGCCTTCTTCACGTTGAGCGACGCGCCGAGGTAGTTGTCCCAGCCGACCATGCGCGCGCTCGTATAGCTGTTCTGCGTGTAGCTCGCCAGCTGGGTCCAGTCGGGGCCGCCGTTGGGCAGCACGCTGGGAAAGAGCTTGTCGTCCCGCCGGATGACAAACCCCACGCCGGGCGCGATGAAATTGAACGTGTTGTTGCCGGGGTAATACGCCTTCGACTTCGACGAGTAGAGATCGTAGTCGATCAGGAGCCCGGGGTGGCGGTGCACGCCGCCGGCGTTGAGCGTGAGCGTGTCGCCCAGCTTGTAGGCCGCGAGCGAACTAAGCGTGACGGTGCTGGCGGCGACGGGGCGCACGCGGGTCTCCGCATCGGTGAAGCCGGGCGTGATGCCGTTGGTGCCGGTCAGCGCACCGGTGACGGGGTCGGTGGTGGCGATGGCTTGGTTGGTCTGCCACGTGACCGTGCTGTTGGCGGTGTGCTCGGTGTGCTTGTTGAGCTGGGCGTTGGCGAAGAAGCGGACGCGGTCGTTGAGCTTGAAATCGAGGCGCAGGCCCGCACCGGAGCGCGTGCGGATGTTTCGGAAATCCTGGATCGAGTGCGAATACTGATAGGCGGGCCCCGCGACCCCGACCGGCAGCTGCTGGAACGCCTGAGTGGACATGTCGATGATCGAGCCGTGAGGGCGGTAGGCAAGGTTCAGGTTCACGCCGAGCCGGCCGAAGAACACCTCCGAGTAGGACAGGGAGGCGTTGGGCCGCGCGATGTCACGCGGGTCGGTGGGACGCCAGATCGCGCCGACGCTGCCACGGATGCGGCGCTCCGGCGAGCTGTCGAACGCACTCTTGGAAACCAGGTTCACCGCGCCGCCGATCGAGTCGCCGTCCATGTCGGGCGTGGGCGATTTGGTGACCTCGATGCGCTCGATCGAATCGGAGCCAACGGTCTGGAATTGAAACTCGCGCGTCGCGCCCGCGGAGGCGCCGTCGGCGAGCCGGTTGCCGTCCTGCGTGATGGTCGAGAGGTTCTGGTGAAGGCCGCGGATGCGGAGGTAGCGCATGTCGCCGCCCACCGACTCGCCCTCGACCCCCGGCAACCGCATCGCGAGATCGGCGGGGTTGCCGGCAAGACCGCCGAAGGCGTCGGCGGAGACGATGCTGCGCACGCCCTCGGAGAGGCGCTGGAGCGTGACCGCCTTGGCGTTGCCCTCGCGTTCGCTGGCGACGACAAACTTGTCGAGCCGGTAGATGTCGCTCGTCAGGCCAAAATCCTTGCGCGCCGTGCCGGTGGCGGGAATCTCGGCCGTCGCGTCGGCCGCGCTGAGCCCCGTGTAGGAAACCGCAACCGTGACGCGCCCCGCCGGCACGCCCTCGAAGCGATAGATGCCGAGCGAATCCGTCATCGCCTCGGCGTTGCGCTCCTTGAGCACGACACGCGCGCCCTCCAGCGTGGCGCCGGTCGCCTGGTTGATGACGGTGCCGGTGAGCGTGCCCTGCGCGAAGGCGACGCTAGCGGCGGGGAGCGATGCGACAAAAGCGGCGAGCGCCGCGGCGCGAAACAAACCGGGGATGAAGGTGCGTGGATTCATGGTTCTTGGGTGCTCGGAACCCCGGACAACAACGCCGGCCGGGAACGCGGGAAGGGGTCTCGGCACTGTCCGAGCTACCTCCGTCCGTGCCAAGAATTTTCTGGCCCGCCGCGACCTGCGCGGGTTTGGTAAACGTTGAACCCGGCCACCCCCGGCCACGGCGATGTCCCCTCGCGAATTTCACCTCAACCCCGCCGACTACGGACTGCCCACGCGCGAGCAGCTGGTCGCCCTGCGCATCTGGGACACGCACTTCCACGGCTTCAACGGCCAGGGCGATGTGCTCGCGCAATACCGCTTCAACCAGTTCTACGTCGAGCGCATGGGCATCGAGCGCTCCATCTCCCTCGAGATCGGCGGCACGATCGGCAACCCGCTTGCGCCCGCGCCGCACGATGACGCCGTCCGCGCCCTCCTAGAGGCCGAAAAGGATCGCCTCTCCGGCATCACGCCCATCGACCCGGGGTTCCCCGACGAGAGCTGCGCCAAGATGCTCAGCTGGATCAAAAACGGCCCGTGCATCGGCATCAAGTATGTCGGCGGCAACAAGCAGGGCATCGCCTGCAGCCACCCCAACAACGATCCGATCATCCGCCTCGCCGCCGAGCTCGACGCCACCATCTACATCCACACCTGGCTGAAAATCGGCGGCACGCCACGGCTGCCCGGCCGCGACAACAATCCCGGCGAAAGCACGCCGATGGACGTCGTCGCCCTCGCGAAACGCTTTCCCAACGTCCGCTTCATCTGCGGCCACTCCGGCGGCGACTGGGAGCTCGGCATCCGCGCGGTGCGGCCGCAGAGAAACATCCTGCTCGAGTTCGCCGGCTCCGATCCGCACTCCGGCTCCGTCGATCTCGCCGTCCAGGAACTCGGGGCCGATCGTATCGTGTGGGGCGGGCACGGCCCGAGCCGCAGCTACGCCACCGAATACGGCAAGGTGCTCGACGCCGACCTGTCGCACGCCGACCGCCTGAAGATTTTCGGCGGCAATTTCCGCCGGCTGGCCGCGCCGATTTTCAAGCGCAAGGGCCTCAAGCTCGAACTGTGAACGCCGCCGCACCCACCGCCCTGCCCCCGCACGATCGTCGGGAGTTTCTCCAGCGCACCGCGCTTGCGGGCGCGGCGCTCGCGCTCGCTCCGGCCACGCGGGCCGCCGCCGCGCCAGCCGCTCCCGGCATCATCGACACCAACGTCAACCTCTTCCGCTGGCCGTTCCGGAAGCTCAAATACGCCGATCCCGTCGCGCTCGTCGCCAAGCTGCGCAAGCACCGCGTGGTCGAGGCGTGGGCGGGGAGCTTCGAGGCGCTTTTCGACAAGGACCTCAACGGCGTCAACGAGCGCCTGGCCGCCGCGTGCCGCGCGCACGGCGCGGGGCTGCTCCGGCCGTTTGGCAGCGTGAACCTCGCCTGGCCCGACTGGGAGGAGGACCTCCGGCGGTGCCACGAGCAGCTCAGGATGCCCGGCGTGCGGGTTTTCCCGGGTTATCAGCCCTTCGATCTCGCGCACCCCGATCTGCGGCGGCTGCTCGCACTCGTGGCGGAGCGCGGCCTGCTGCTCCAGATCGTGTTTGGCATGGAGGACACGCGCGTGCACCACCCGGCCCTCGCGCTCGTCCCCGTCGTGGCGGCGCCGCTCGTCGCCGCGCTGAAGACCGCTCCGCGCGCCAAGGTCCAGCTCGTCCACTTCTCCGGCAACGCCCGCGGCGACGACCTCAACCAGCTCATGCGCGACACGTCAGCCGCCATCGACATCTCGCGCTGGGAGAGCAACGGGATGGTCGGCCGCATGATTGGCGCCCGGCCCGAGACCGCGACGCCGCGCGTGCCGCTGGAGCGCGTGATGTTCGGCTCGCATGCGCCGTTTTTCCCGCTCGAGACGGCGCTGTTGAAACTCGTCGAGTCGCCCCTCACCGCCGCGCAGCTCCACGCTATCATGCAAGGCAACGCCCGCCGGCTGCTGCCCGCGGTATAGCGCCGGCCGCAGCGATTCGGTCAAGACACGCTCCACCCGACAACGATGGCCGACGCCGTGATCACCGCGGCTTCCGCCCCACTATCCCGCACATGCCAATTCCCAGCCTAGGAAAACTGACCGTATGTCTTGCCGTGATGGGTGCGCTGAACTCGTCTGGCTGGGCTCAGATACCGGTTCAAATCATCGGCACGAAGACGCTGACCTACAGTCAGAGCTCGGCCAGCAATCAGTCCGTGCTCAATGGCACCTTTACTTTTCGTGTCATGTTCGCGGCCGACGTTCCCGCCACGACAACCGTCTCGGTGCGTGGGGCTGTCGCGTATACGATACCGCGAAGCTCGGCCACGGTCTATTCCGGGATACTCACCTATGCGAGTGAAGGCGCGCTCGACGTCGCGTTTCCGGACGGCAACTATAACATCGTCGTTTCTGGCAATGGCAACGATTCGAGCACGCCAGTTATCGTCTCGTCGCGGCCGCAAATTCCTCCTCCGCGGATCGCAAACTGGGAAGCACTCCAAGCCGTCGTCGACAATTCAATCACGGTCAACTGGACACCAATCGTAACCGCGACGCCCGCCGACTCGCTAAACATCACCGTGTCGCGCGGCGCGACCCAGCTTTACACCACGATCGGGCTGGGACTGCAGAATGTGCTGAACGGTTCGTCGACGACTCATACCACCAGCGAGTTTTCACTGAACCCCGGGGATGCCCTGACCGGCGGCTTGGTGCTAACCCGCACCTTGGTGTCCTCAGCCAACGCGGGCGTGACCACCATCGGGATGGGCTCCGGCTTCACGCTGCAATTCCCCATTCAGCGCATCGCCGCAATCCGGCCCGCGATCGTGTCCCAGCCGCAGCCAGTCACGATCGCGGCAGGTGGCACGGCGGCCCTCAACGTCAATGCAACGGGCACCGCCCTGGCGTTCCAGTGGCGCAAGGACAACCTGCCAATCCCGGGAGCCACGTCTCCCACGCTGATACTGACAAACGCCCAGCCCATCGACGCCGGCAATTACTCCGTCGAGGTCCGAAACAATCTCGCCTCGGTCGCCAGCCAAGGCGCCGCGCTGAGCATTTTCACTCCCGCCACCGGGGCTGCGCCCGCCCGCATCGCCAACCTCGCCATCCGCTCGCCCACGGGCACCGGCGCCCAGACCCTGATCGTCGGCTTCGTCGTCGGCGGTGCCGGCGCCAAGCCACTGCTGGTGCGCGCTGCCGGGCCCGCGCTTGGCGCATTTGGGCTCAGCGGCTTCCTCGAGGATCCAAAGCTCGAGGTATTCTCCAGCGGGACAAGAATCGCCGAGAACGACAACTGGGCCGGCGACGCGCAGGTCGTCGCCGCCAGCACCAGGCTCGGGGCTTTCAGCCTCGGCGGGCCGGCCTCGCGCGATGCCGCGCTCTATTTGCCGGCCGCTTCCGCCGGCAGCTACACCGCGCAAGTGAGTGGTGTCGGCTTTGGCGCCGGCGTCGCACTCGCTGAGATTTACGACGCCACGCCGCCCGAGGAATTTACCGCGACTACTGCACGGCTCATCAACGTAGCGGCACGCTCGGTCGTAGGCACCGGCGGAGACGTGCTGATTGCGGGCTTCGTCGTCGCTGGGCAGTCCTCACGCACCCTTCTTATTCGGGCAATCGGCCCGAGTCTGGCCGGCTTCGGCGTGACGGGCACCCTGGCCGATCCGCAGCTCGCCGTATTCTCCGGGGCGGAGAAGATCTTTGAAAACGACGACTGGGGCGGGGCACCTGCCATCGCCGGCGCATTTTCGTCCGTCGGAGCCTTTCAGCTCCCAAACGGAAGCCGGGATTCCGCCCTCGTTCTCACTCTCCCGCCTGGCAGCTACACCGCGCAAGTCGCCGGGGCCGGCAACACCTCGGGCATCGCGCTGGTCGAGGTCTACGAAGTCCCCTGATTAGCGTGTAGCCGTCCGCGTGACGGCCCATCGCCGCCAATTCACTGGACAGCGCGCGCCCTGCGGGAAAATTCTTCGCGGCGGTCTACCCGCTGTTTTCCCGCTTCTTCCTGTTTTTCATTTCCTCATGCCCGCTCCCAAAGATTTCCGCTCCGTGATCCAGCGCGGCTACGCCTGCCAGGGCGGCTCGATCCACCTCGGCGCCGCGATGCGCGACGGCGAGGTGTTTGCCGACGCCCCCGTGCGCCTGCCGCTGCGCACCATGAACCGCCACGGCCTCATCACCGGCGCCACCGGCACCGGCAAGACCAAGACCCTCGCGCTCATCGCCGAGGGCCTCTCCGAGGCCGGCGTGCCCGTCGTGCTCATGGACATCAAGGGCGACCTAAGCGGTGTCGCCGCCCCCGGCACGGATCACCCGCGCATCCAGGAGCGCCACGCCAAGCTCGGCGTCGAGTGGTCGCCGAGTGCGTTTCCCGTGGAATTCCTCACGCTCTCGAATGAAAAGGGCGCGCGCCTCCGCGCGACGGTGAGCGAATTCGGGCCCGTGCTGTTCTCAAAAATCCTCGGGCTGAACGACACACAATCGAGCCTCGTGTCGCTCGTGTTCAAGTTCTGCGACGACAAGCACCTCCCGCTGCTCGACCTGAAGGACTTCAAGAAAGTCCTCGAATACATCACCGGCGAAGCCAAGCCGCAGGTGACCGCGGAATACGGCCTCGTGCCCGCGACCTCCACCGCGCTCATC
>JAEUHB010000282.1 GCA_016794665.1 Opitutaceae bacterium | reverse complement strand
CTCGGCGGCGGCCTGCTGCTCGTCCGTCTCGACGATGCGCGCGATGCTGAGGAGCTTGTCGCCCTCGGCGAGCGTGAGGAGCTTCACGCCCTTGGCGCCGCGGTTGGTCTCGCGGATATCCTTCACCGGACAACGGATGCTCTGGCCCTTGGCGGTGAGGAGCATGATTTCGTCGGTGTCGCGGACGCTGAGCGCGCCGGCGAGGTTGACCGAGCCGTCCTCCGGCAGCGTGATCGCCCAGACACCGGAGCCGCCGCGGTTGATGAGGCGGTAATCCTCGAAGCGGGTGCGCACGCCGAGGCCGGCTTCGCTCGCGACGAGGAACTTGGCGCTGTGATCAACGACCTCGATCACGTCGAGGTGGTCGCTCTCGAGCTTGAACCGCATGCCGGTGACGCCGCCGGTGGCGCGGCCCGTGGGCCGGAAGAGATCCTCGCCGCTCTCGGGGTCGCGTTCGCGGAAGCGGACGGCGAGGCCCTGATGCGAGACGAGGATGAGCTCATTGTCGCCGGTGGTGAGCACGGTGCCGATCACGGAGTCGCCCTCGGCGAGATTGATGCCGATGAGGCCGCCGTCGCGGGTGCAGTTGGCGTAATCCGAGAGCGAGCTCTTTTTGATCACGCCCTTCTTCGTCGCCATGACGAGGTAGCGGTCCGCGGCGAAATCCTTCACGCAGATCATCGCGGCGATCTTCTCGCCCTCGGCGAGGCGGAGGAAGGAGGAGACCGACTTGCCCTTGGCGGTGCGGGTGCCCTCGGGGACGTCGTAGACCTTCTTCGCATGGCACTGGCCGATGCTCGTAAGGAACAGGATGTAGTCGTGGGTCGAGGCGGTGAAGAGGTTCGCGACGAAGTCCTCCTCGTAAGTCTCGGCGCCGATGACGCCCTTGCCGCCGCGCTTCTGCGAGCGGTATTCGGCGACGGGCGTGCGCTTGATGAAGCCGAGATGCGAGACGGTGATGACGCAGCCCTCGTTGGGGATGACATCCTCCATGCGGAAGTCGCCGGCGTCGCCGACGATCTCGGTGCGGCGGGGCGAAGTGTATTTGGCCTTCAGCTCGAGCAGCTCGGACTTGATGAGGGCGAGGAGCTTGGCCTCGGAGGCGAGGATGGAGCGGAGCTCCTCGATGAGCTTCATCAGCTCGATGTATTCCGCCTCGATCTTCCCGCGCTCGAGGCCGGTGAGCTGGTAGAGGCGCAGCTCGAGGATGGCGTCGGTCTGGCGCTCGGAGAGCGGATACTTGGCCATCAACTTCACCTTGGCCTCCTCGCGATTGGCCGAGGCGCGGATGATTTTGACGAAGTCGTCGAGGTTATCGAGGGCGATGATGTAGCCCTCGAGGATGTGGGCGCGGTCCTCGGCCTCCCGCAGGCGGAACTTGGTGCGGCGCGTGACGACATCGCGGCGGTGCTCGATGTAGCACTCGATGAGTTCCTTGATGTTCATCTGCTTCGGCCGCTTCTTGTCGAGCGCGAGCAGGGTGACGCCGAAGGAGGATTCGAGGGCGGTCTTCTGGAATAGCTGGTTGATGACGACCTTCGCCTGCTCGCCGCGCTTCAGCTCGATGACGATGCGGGTGTTTTCGTCCGACTCGTCGCGCAGATCGCGGATGCCGTCGATTTCCTTTTCGCCGACGAGCTCGGCGATGCGGGTGACGAGGGTGTTGCGGTTAACGTTATAAGGAATCTCCGTGATGACGATTTGCTCCATGCCGCCCTTGAGCTCCTCGGTGTGGGCCTTGCCGCGCGTGCGGACGATGCCCTTGCCGGTCTTGAGGTAGGAGAGGATGCCTTCACGGCCGGAGATGGTGCCGCCGGTGGGAAAGTCCGGGCCCTTCACGATGCCGCAGACTTCGTCGACCGTGATCGCGGGGCGGTCGATGATAGCGCAGGTGGCGTCGATGATCTCGTCGAGGTTGTGCGGGGGGATGTTGGTGGTCATGCCGACCGCGATGCCGGTCGAGCCGTTCATCAGGAGATTCGGCAGCGCGGCGGGGAGGACGGTGGGCTCCGTGGTGGACTCCTTGTAGTTGGGAGCGAAGTCGACCGTGTCCTCCTCGATGTCCTTCAGCAGCTCCTCGGCGATGTCCCGGAGGCGCGCCTCCGTGTAACGGTAGGCCGCGGGCGGATCGCCGTCGACGGAGCCGAAGTTGCCCTGCGGATCGATGAGCGGGTAGCGCATCACCCACGGCTGGGCCATGCGGACGAGCGTGTCGTAGACCGACGAGTCGCCGTGCGGGTGGTAGTTTTTCAGCACCTCGCCGACGACGCCGGCGCACTTGTCGAAGGGGCGGTTGTGCAGCAGGCCCTCGCGGAGCATCGCGTAGAGGATGCGGCGCTGGACGGGCTTCAGGCCGTCGCGCGCATCAGGCAGCGCGCGGCTGATGATGACCGACATCGAGTAGTCGATGTAGGCCGTCTGCATGATGTCGGTGATGTTGGCCGAGGAGAGTTTTTCGGAGGCGGTATACACTGGGAAGTAGCGAGTAGTGGGTAGCGGGTAGCGAGTAGGCGCGAGGCGAGGAATTACGTGCCGTCGCGTTCGAGGCCGTTGATGTAGCCTTGGAGGAGGCGGGAGACTTCCTCGAGGCCGGCTTGGAGCGGCGTCGCGTCGGCGTAGCGAAGATCGTGGGCGAGGATGAGCTGGTAGAGGCACTCATCGGCGGAGCCTTGGGCGATGTTGTAGAAGCGGAGCTTGTCTGGCTTCGTGCGCTTGCGGAAGCCCTCGGAGAAATTCGACGGCACGCTCGCCGCGGCACGGCGGAGCTGGGCAGTAAGAGCGAACAGCTCGTGTTTCGGGAATGACTCCGTGACGCGATACACAGCCAGCGTGAAAGCGTGCGCTTTCTGCCACACGAGGACATCGCGGAACGACTGTGATTTTTCGGCCATGCTCGCTACTCGCTACCCACTACTCGCTACTGCGGTCCCTCAGACGTCGAGATACTGCACGTTCAGCGCATTGTCCTCGATAAACTGGCGGCGGGGCGGGACTTCGTCGCCCATCAGGAGGGTGAAAAGCGCGTCGGCCTTGGCGGCGTCGTCGATCGACACCTTGAGGAGGCGGCGCTTCTCGGGGTCCATCGTCGTCTCGAAGAGCTGCTTCGGGTTCATTTCACCGAGGCCCTTGTAGCGCTGGATGCTGAGGCCCTTGCGGCCGTTGGCGCGGATCGTCGTCACGATCTCGAGCGGGCTGCGCAGCTCGATCTTGTTTTCGCTCTTCTGGCCGGGGTTCTCGGTGAGCGAGAACAGCGGCGTCTCGGTGGCGCTGAAGCGCGCGGCGTCGAGGCCGGTCCCGGCGAGGGCCTTGAGGAGCTTGGCCATCTCGGTGCTCTCGTAGATTTCGTGAATCGTCACTCGGCGCGCCGGCACCGCGGGCTTGCTGCCGCCGTTGAAGGGCGTGGCGGAGGAGGCGCCGTTCTCGGCCTGCTCGGTGAGATCGGCGTTGAGGCCGTGCTCCTGCAGGAAGTGCGCGCGGGCGTGCTCATCGACGAGGAAATGGTGGCTCTCCTTGTTGCCGGCGCGGATGCGCGCGACGTAGCGCGGGAGGGCGTGCGTGGCGGCGTCGCGAGCGTCGAGATACTCGGCGAGCTGCGCGCCGTAACGCGTCACTCCGGCGCCAAGCTTCTCAAGGGCGGCGAGGTTTTCGACGAGCTTGTCGATCTGCGCGGGCGAGAAGGCGTGGCCGTCGCCAGTGCGGGCGAGCACGATGTCCTCGGCGCCGAGCTCGAGGAGGATGCGGTTGAGCTGCTCGTCGTTGTCGACGTATTGCTCGCGTTTCTTGCGCTTGATTTTGTAGAGCGGCGGCTGGGCGATGTAGACGTAGCCGCGCTCGATGAGGCCTTTCATCTGCCGGTAGAGAAAAGTCAGCAGCAGCGTGCGGATGTGGGAGCCGTCCACGTCGGCGTCCGTCATGATGATGATCTTGTGGTAACGGGCCTTGGCGGCGTTGAAGCCGCCGACCGCCTCGTCGCCCTCGCCGATGCCCGTGCCGCAGGCGGTGATGAGCGTGCGGATTTCCTCGTTGGAAAGGACTTTGTCGAGACGGGCCTTCTCGGTGTTGATGAGCTTGCCGCGGAGCGGGAGGATCGCCTGGAAGCGGCGGTCGCGGCCCTGCTTGGCGGAGCCGCCGGCGGAGTCGCCCTCGACGATGTAGAGCTCGGTGAGCGCAGGGTCGCGCTCGGAGCAATCGGCGAGCTTGCCGGGCAGGCCGCCGCCGGAGAGCGCACCCTTGCGCACGGTCTCGCGGGCCTTGCGTGCGGCCTCGCGGGCGCGGGCGGCGTTGAGCGCTTTGTCGATGATTCGTTTGCCGACGGCCGGCGTGGTCTCAAAGGTCAGCATGAGGCCCTCGTAGCTCACGGAGCCCACGATGCTCTCCACCTCGGGCGAGAGGAGCTTCACCTTGGTCTGCGACTCGAACTTCGGGTCGCTGTGCTTGATCGAGATGACCGCGGCGAGGCCCTCGCGCACGTCGTCGCCCGTGATCTGCGGGTCCTTGTCCTTGAGGAGATTGTTGGCCCTGGCGAACTGGTTAATCGCGCGCGTGAGCGCCGAGCGGAAGCCGGAGAGGTGCGTGCCGCCGTCCGGATTATGAATCGTGTTGGTATAGCAGAGGACCTGGTCGTTGTAGGTGTCGTTGTATTGGAGCACGACCTCGACGTGAATCTCGGCTTCCTTGTCGTCGGTCTTGACCTTGGTCTGTTTGGCGATGCTGACGGGCTTGGGGTGGAGCGGCGTCTTGCCCGTGTTGAGCTGCTTCACGAACTCCTCGACGCCGTCCTTGTAGTAATACGTCTCGGGCTTGGGCTCGGCCGGGCGCTCGTCGGTGAACACGATCTCGAGGCCGGAGTTGAGGAACGCCAGCTCGCGCAGGCGCTGCGCGATGCGCGGGCCCTGGAAGACGGTCGTCTCCTTGAAGATCTCCGCGTCGGGCTTGAACGTGATCAGCGTGCCGGTGCCGCGGGCCTTGCCGATGACCTCGAGCTTTTTCACGGTCTTGCCGCGCTCGAACTTCATGTGGTGCACCTGCTGGTTGCGCGAGACCTCGACCTCGAACCACTCGGAGACGGCGTTGACGCACTTGGCGCCGACGCCGTGCGTGCCGCCCGAGAACTTGTAGCCGCCCTGGCCGTATTTGCCGCCGGAGTGGAGCGTGGTCAGCACCATCTCGACGCCGGGAATCTTGTATTGCGGGTGGATGTCGACCGGGATGCCGCGGCCGTCGTCGCGGATCGAGATGGAGCCGTCGACGTGGATGTTGACCTGGATTTTTTTGCAGTGCCCCGCGAGGTGCTCGTCGACGGAGTTGTCGAGGACTTCGGACACGCAGTGGTGCAACGCGCGCTCATCCGTGCCGCCGATATACATGCCAGGCTTCTTGCGCACGGCCTCGAGGCCCTCGAGCTTGCCGAGCTGGGACGAGTCGTAGGCGCCGCTGATGGGCTGGTTTATCGGAGTTTCCGGAGAGTCGGCGGAGTCGGACATGAAGGTGGTTGCGCGGGGGATTCTTAGGCCAAAAATGAAAGGAAAAATCTCCCGCCAATCGCGGGGAGTGGCGAGGGTTTTTTTGGGAAAAAACAGCCCCGGAAATGCCGTTCTTTTCGCGATAAAAGGCTTGCGGTTTCAGGCCCGTGGCCCGGGCCACGGGCCAGCGCCCGCGCGCTTGGGCGCGCAACGCAGGCCCACCGGCCGCGGCGGGTGAGCTTTCGTTTGACCGACAACCCGCCGGTCACACAGTGGCCGCGCATGATCACCCCCGCGATCCAAGCCCTGCTCATCCTGCAAGATCGCGACACCAAGCGCCTCGGCCTCGAGGCCCAGCTGAAGCAAGTCCCGGCCGACATCGCCCGCGTCGAGGCCAAGATCGCCGCCGAAAAGGCCGCCATCGACGCCGCGAAGCACGAACTCAATAGCCTCGAGGTCCGCAAGAAGTCCCTCGAAAACGACATCGGCTCCGCCGAGGCCAAGCTCGGGAAATACAAGACCCAGCAGTCGCTCGTGAAGAAAAACGACGAGTTCAAGGCCCTCGGCCACGAGATCGAAACCACCGAGAAGGCCATCGGCGACCTCGAAGGCCAGGAACTCGAGGTCATGTATGCGATCGACGAGGCGAAGAAGAAATTCGCCGCCGCCGAGGCCGAGCTGAAGGCCAACATCGCCGGCCACGAGGGCCGCATCCGCACCCTTCGCGAGCGTGAGACGAGCCTCGCCACCGAGCTCAAGGCCGCCCAGGCCGAGGTCGCCACCGCCCGCGCGCCCGTCGAGCTGCTCAAGATCCGCCTCTACGACCGCGTGGCCGCGCGCAACATGCCCGCCGTCGTCGCCATCCGCGACAGCAAGTGCGGCGGCTGCCACCTCAAGGTGTCGAGCGAGGTCGAGTCCGCCGCCCGCGGCAAAGGCACCGACCCCCTCGCCCCGCCGCCCACCTGCGACCAATGCGGGCGGATTGTCTATTGGGATGTGTGAGGCGCAGCGGAGGATTCAGCGCGGCGCACTCGTTTGCCCACATCATGCTCGATGCCCTCCCCGAGTGGTTGAAAGGGATAGCAGGCTACCTCTCATTCGTCTTGGCCGGAGGCTTTTTGTTTCTGCTGGGGAATTTGGTGTTTGGTTGGAAGCAGGAAGGCGGTCGGCGCCTTTTTCTTTTTGTGGCCGGCATCGGGGCACTTTGTCTGGCCGAATCCGCTCGGGCTTGTTTCTGGCCTGCCTTCGCGATCCAAGATTATCCCAAAGCTCTGGGCATGCTGGTGCCAATTTGCTTATTCCCGTTCGGCGGTCTGCTGGTCGTCGTCGCGCTCTTTTGCCACAATGACTGGGTCCGAATCGTTTTCTCCGCCATCTTGCGAGGTATCTGACATCCACTTCACCATGAAATTCGAGCACTTCGCCCTCAACGTCCCCGATGTCCGCGCGCACGCGCAGTGGTATGTCGAGCACGTCGGTTTCACCGTCGCGCGCCGGCGCGAGGATGCGCCGTTCATGCACTTCCTCGCCGACGACACCGGCCGCATCATCGTCGAGCTCTACTCCAACCCCAAGGCCCCCTACCCCGCCTACGCGCAGGCGCACCCGCTGCTGTTTCACCTCGCCGTCGTCGCGGCGGATGCCAAGGCCGAGCGGGCGCGCCTGGAAAAAGCCGGCGCCACGCTGTTCTCCGAGGACCCGCAGCCCGATGGCTCGCTGCTCATCATGATGCGTGATCCGTGGGGCGTGCCGCTCCAGCTCTGCCAGCGCACCAAGCCGTTTCCGATGCCGTGAAACGCACCGCGCGCGCGGCGCGTGACCGACGCCCGCGCCGTGCGTCCTTCCCGCGATGGAACCCCCCGTCCCCGCCCCTGCGCCCGCCGAGGAAGCCGCGTGGTGGCACGTGCTCGATCCGCGGCGCAGCCTGCGCGCGCGTGCGGCGCTCGCGGTGGGCGGCGCGGCGGTGGCGTTCACCCTGCTTTTTGCCTGGGGCGCGGGCGCGCTGTTCCGCCGCACGATCGATGCGGAGCGGCAGGCGCGCTTCGAATCGCTCGCCTTCCAACTGGCCGACAAAATCGACCGCGGCCTCTACGAGCGGCAGCGCGCCCTCGCGCTCGCAGCCCGGCTGCCCGCGATCCGCGGCGCGGCGATGACCCCAGCCGCGGCCCGGCAGGCGCTCGAGGCGCTGCAGGACGCCGCGTTTGATTTCTCGTGGCTCGGGATCACCGATGCCACAGGCCGGGTCGTCGTTGCGACGGGGCGTCTCAACGAGGGCACGGACGCCGCGACGCAGCCGTGGTTCCGGGGCGCCACGGAGCGCCCGCACGTCGGCCCGCCGCGCGAGCGGCCCGACCTCGCGCGCCTGGCGGCGACGGATGACGACGGGCGCGCCGCCACGCGCTTTTTCGATGTGGCCGTGCCCTTCACCGGCGAAACGGGGCAATTCGCCGGCGTGCTCGCCGCGCACGTGCGCTGGAACTGGTCCGAGGACGTGCTGTTCTCCGTCGTGCCCGATGCGCTGGTGCGCGAAAAGATCGGCGGCACGCTCTACGACGCCGCGGCCGATGTGTTGCTCGACTCCGGCGCGAGCGGCTGGACGCAGCCGCCGGAGCCGCCCGCCGTGCCCGAGACCCGTGGCGCTCGCGGAACGCTGGTCGAGAAACCCGCCGGCGGCGCGCCGTTCTACACCGCCTACGCGCGCAGCCGGGGTTTTCGCGACTTCCGGGGGCTTGGCTGGGTCGCGGTGGTGCGGCAGCCGCTCGACCTCGCCATCGCATCCGTGGGCGCGCTGCGCCGCTCGATCGAGGCCGGCGGACTTGCGCTCGCCGCGATCGGCGCCCTCGCCGCATGGATCGCGGCGGGCCGCACCGCCCGCCGCCTCCGCGCGATCGGGGTGGCGGCGCACCGCATCCGCGGCGGCGACGTGCTCGCGCTCCTCCCGCGCCCGCAAGGTTCCGACGAACTTGCGGGCATGAACCGCGCGCTCGACACCTTCGTGGAGGACATGCGTGCCCGCGAAGCCGCGCTCGCGGCCGAGCGCGACCGCCTCGCCGCGCAGCTCCACGCGAGCGACGCGGAAAAGCGCTGAGCCGCGGGACGCGGTTTGACGCCGCGTCCGCGTCACGTTTGCTGCGGCGCAAACCCATGCACCCTGTCCTCCTCTTCGCGCTCGCCGCCGCTCTCGGAGGCGCCTCCGTCCACGCCGCCCCCGCTGCGCCGCCCCGCGTCTTTCCCTACGCCTACCAGCGGCACACACTGCCCAACGGGCTCACCGCATTTCTCATCCCGATGCCGAGCCCCGGCGTGGTCGCCTACTACTCCGTCGTGCGGACGGGCAGCCGCGACGAGGTCGAGGAGGGCAAGTCCGGCTTCGCGCACTTCTTCGAGCACATGATGTTCCGCGGCACCCCGAAGTTCCCGCAGGCCGTCTACGACGGCATCGTCACCAAGATGGGTGCCAACACCAACGCCTACACCACCGACGACCACACCGCCTACCACCTCAAGTTCACCACCGCCGACCTCCCCAAGGTCATCGAGATTGAGGCCGACCGCTTCCAAAACCTCGCCTACCCGAGGATCGTGTTCCAAACCGAGGCCGGCGCCGTCTACGGCGAATACCGCAAGAGCATCGCGAGCCCCTTCATGCTCCTGCACGAGCGCATGCAGGACCTCGCCTACGACACGCACACCTACCAGCACACGACCATCGGCTTCGAGCGCGACATCAAGCTCATGCCGACCCAGTTCGACTACAGCCTCGATTTCTTCAAACGCTTCTACCGCCCCGAAAACACCGTGCTCGTGATCGCCGGTGACTTCGATCCCAAGGCCACCCTCACCCTGATCGAGAAGCACTACGGCGGCTGGACCCGCGGCTACGTCGCGCCCGCCGTCACGCCGGAGCCGCCGCAAACGGCCGAGCGCACCGCGGAGGTTTCCTATCCGGGCAAGACGCTCCCCATCCTCGCCATCGGCTACAAGGGCGATGCCTTCGACCCGGCCAACCGCGACTACGTCGCCGCGCTGCTGCTCGAGGATCTCGCGTTCGGCGAGACCAGCGAGCTGCGAAAACGCCTCCTGCTCCGCGAGCAGCGCGTGCAGATGCTCCAGGCCGATGTCCCGATGAACCGCGACCAGCCGCTCTTCACCGTCTACGCGATGATCAAGCAGGCGGACGACATCGCCGCCATCCGCGACGAAATCTACGCGACCCTCGAGCAGTTCAAGTCGACGCCCGTCGACGCCACGCGCCTCCGCGATCTCAAGCGCCGCAACAAATACTCCTTCCTCATGGCCCTGGAGACGCCCGACGCTGTCGCCGGCGCGCTCGCGCGTTTCATCTCCCTCACGGGCGACATCGCCGTGATCGACCGGCTCTACGCCGCGGCCGAGGCCGTCACGGCCGAGGACATCATGCGCGCCGCGAGGAAGTATTTCATCCCCGAGCGCCGCAACGTGATCGTGCTGAAGGGAGGCCAGTCATGAGCCGGGCCACCGTCCTTTCCGGTAGCCCGGCTCGTGAGAGCAGGGACCGTCGTCACCTTGCGTCTCGGTTCGTCCCGCTTCTCACGAAGCGGGCTACCTCTGTCGCAACGCTTTTCTTGGCGCTCGCCGCACCAGCGCCCGCAGCCCAGTCTGAACTGTTTTCGCCTATTCTCGTTCGTGTCCCCAACGACCCGACCGTCTCCTTCCGCCTCTGGTTCAAGGTCGGCGCGCAAAATGATCCCGCCGGCAAGGAGGGCCTCGCTGCGCTCACCGCCTCGATGCTCACCGAGGCCGCCACGCGCACGCGCGGCTACGACGCGATTCTCGATCAGCTGTTCCCGCTCGCCTC
>JAEUHB010000274.1 GCA_016794665.1 Opitutaceae bacterium | reverse complement strand
GCGCCGCCGATCGGAGCGTCGGCCGCGGCTTCGAACACCACGACAGCTTGCGTGAGGCTGCCGGGCACGACGTCCGAGACGGCCGTGATGCCCGGGGGCAGCCCGTCGAACGCGAGGCGCAGGTCGCTGTTGTAGCCGTCGCGGGCGATGTTCATCAGGACGGCGAAGCGGTTGCCGCGTGCGACGGCGGGGGACTTGCGTGTCTCGTAGTCGTAACGCGCCGTGTCGGGAATCGAGAGGATGAGTGACGGCCGGACCTCGGCGACCTCGAGACGGTAAGTGTGGAGCGGCCCGCCGCGGCCGAGCTGATCGGCGATCTTCACAGCGTAGTCGCCGTCCTCGGGAATGCGGACGCGGACGGTGCTGTCGGGCTGGCCGGCGGAGTCGTCGTTGGTGCCGAGGCTGTTGCCCTTGGGTCCCAGCACGGTGAGCACGGAATCGAGGGGCGAGCCAACGCGCCGCGCGTAGATCGTGAAGTCGAGGTGCTGGTCCTTCTTCGCCTTGAAGCGAAGAAACGCCGGCTCGCCCTTGGTCGCGAGCACGCCGTCGAACGCGAATGGCGCGGGCACCTCCAAGAGCGGGGCCTTGGCCTGCGTGACGCCGGGAGCCACGTTGCGCACGGGCGCGAGCTCGTTGACGCGGATCCAGTTGGGCGAGGGAGCGGGGCCGTCGCGATCGGCGGTGAGGCCAAACTTCGCGGCCGGCGCGGCGGGCAGCGTGATGGTTTGCGCAAACTCGCCCAGGGGATCGCCGAGGAATCGCGCCTCGAGTTGCTCGCCGGGGCGGCCGCCCAGCGGGAAGACGGCCGCCGGTCGCGCAAAGGATCCGATGTGCAGGCGGTAAACGTGATTCGCGTTGGGCGTGTGCACCATGTCGCGAACCTGGAGCGTGTATTTGCCGTCGACCGCCGGGAGGAGGGACACGAAGCCGTCGTGACCGAGCAGCGGGGTGTCGTCGGAGGTGGCGACGATTTTCCCGCCCGGATCGCGGATCGTGATCACGGGGTCGAACATCGTGCGGCCGAGGCGCGCGCCCTCGATTTCGGCCGAGAGGCGCTGGCCGGCGCGGGCGTCGACGACGAACCAGTCGAGGTCCTCGCCGCTGATGGCGCCCTGCACCGTGGAGCCGAGCGGGATGGGCTGGGCCTTGAGGGCGGTGTCGTTGTTTTCCTTTTCGGCGACGCTGGGAAAGGGGCCGACGTAAAAAATGCGCAGCGCGGATAGACCGCTCGCGGTGCGCAGGCGAAGGGCGTGTTCGCCGAGCCGGCAGTCGGTCGCGATGAGCACACGCGCTTTCACGAGGCGATCGGTGGCCTCGGTGATCTTCTCCACCTTGATGCCGGCGTCGTAGAAGAAAATCTCCTGCGCGTCCGCGAGGCGGTCGCCGCGAAGCGTGAGCTCGACCGTCGTGCCGCGCTGGCCGCCGGCGGGGGTGACGACGGTGAAGTTGGGCGCGACGGCGAGGAGTGCGGGCGCGGCGGCGAGCGAGAACGCGGCGAGGGCGCCGCGGCCCCAGCGGAAGGACTGACTGAATCGCGCAGGCATGGCGCTCAGGCGAGCAGTTCCTTCACGACATGGCCGTCCTTCACGATGTATTGCGGGCGGCCGCCGGGCGTCATGAGGGTCTTGTCGGGGTCGATGCCGATCTGGTGGAAGATGGTCGCGGCGTAGTCCTCGACGCTGAGCGGATCGGAGTCGGGCTCGCCGCCGGTGGCATCAGAGGAGCCGTGAACGTAGCCGCGCTTCACGCCGCCGCCGGCGAGGGCGATGCTGAAGACCTTGGGCCAGTGGTCGCGGCCGGCGGTGCCGTTGATCTTGGGGGTGCGGCCGAACTCGGTGTTGACGACGACGAGCGTCGAATCGAGCAACCCGCGCTCATCGAGGTCGCGGATGAGGGCGGCGTAGGCCTTGTCGAAGTTGGGCATCTGCGTGCCGTTGGCGCGCTTGATGTTGTCGTGGTGGTCCCAGCTTCCGTAGGTGAGCGAGACGAAGCGCACGCCAGCCTCAACGAGGCGGCGGGCGAGGAGCATGCGCTGGCCGGCGGGATTGCGGCCGTAGTTGTCGCGGAGCTTTGCGGGCTCGGCCTTCATGTCGAACGCGGCGCGGGCCTTCTCCGAGCTGATCATCGCGTAGGCGCGCTGGTAGAAGGAATCCATGCCGTCGAGGGCATCGGATTTTTCGAGGGCGCTGAAGTGGGCGTCGACCACGGCGCGCATCTCGCGGCGCTCGGCGAAGCGCTGCGAGTCGATGCCGGCCGGCAGCGTGAGATCGCGGACCGAGAAGGAGTCGTTGGCCGGATCACTGCCCAGGGCAAACGCGCCAAAGGCGGAGCCGAGGTAGCCGGTGCCGGCATAGGGCGTGGTCTGGTTGGGGATGAGGATGTAGGGCGGGAGGTTGTTGCGCTCGCCGAGTTCGTGGGCGACGACGCTGCCCATGCTCGGGTAGGCGATCGCGGGGCTGGGGCGGTAGCCGGTGAACATCGAGTGCGTGCCGCGCTCGTGGGCTGCCTCGCCGTGCGTCATGGAGCGGACGACCGTGATTTTGTCGGCGATCTTGGCGGTCTCCTTCAGATTCTCGGAGAAATGGACGCCGTCGAGTTTGGTGCGGACGGTCTCGAGCGGACCGCGATACTCGATGGGCGAGCCGATTTTCGGGTCAAACGACTCCTGGTGCGACATCCCGCCGGGCAGGTAGATGTTGATGACGGACTTGGCTTTGCCGGCGGAGGCGCCCAGCTGGCGGGCGGTGGCGGCGCGGGCCTCGGTGCGAAACAGGTCGCTCATCGTCGCTCCCACGGTGCCGAGCAGGCCGACGTAGAGGAACTCGCGACGGTTGGGCTGCCAAGGGGCGTGAGGCGGGGGCTGTTTCATGGAAAAATGGGGGGGGTGGGCGAACCGCCGGAGACGCCGCCGGCGGGTGTCCGGTAGCAAACGATCTTTTCGGCGGGCGTCGAGCTTCTGGACGGGGGGAAACCGTCTCCGTGGGGTTTCCTTGTAGCCCTGCTCGGAAGAGCAGGGACGAGTGCCGGATGCGGCGCGAAATAGTCCCGCCTCTTCCGAGGCGGGCTACGGAATGGCAGGCGGCAGCCGAAACCCAAAACGCTCGAACAACGCCCGCGCCTCGGGTGTGCGCAGAAACGCGAGGTAGCGCGCGGCGGCGGGATTGGCCGCGCCGCGGGTGGTGAGCACGGCGCCTTGTTCGAGCGGCTGGTGCAGGGTCGCGGGAATCTCCGTCCAACGGCCGGACTCGCGCGAAGCGGGCGCGCCGAGCACGAGTGAGAGCGCGATGACGCCCGCGTCGGCATGGCCGGTCTCCACGAACTGCGCGGTCTGGGCGATGTTATCCCCGAGCACGAGCTTTGGTTCGGCGAGCGACCAGACGCCGAGGGTGGTCAGCGCCTCGCGGGCGGCGCGGCCGTAAGGCGCGTGCGTGGGGTTGGCGAGGGCCAGTTTCTTGAGCAGGGGATTGCGGAGCAGGGCGGCGAGGTCCGTGGCCGGATCGAGATCCGCGCGCTTGGTCCAGAACACGAGGCGGCCGACGCCGTAGAGCACGAGGCTCTTTTCCTCGGCCGCGCCCGCCGCGACCAACGCGCGCGGATAGCTGAGGTCGGCGGAGAGGAACACATCGTAAGGCGCGCCGTGGGTGATCTGGGCAAAGAAATTGCCGGAGGACCCAGTGGTGACGCGGAGCGCGACGCGCGGCTCGATTTTTGCGAACTCCGCGTGCAACGCCGGCAGGCAAAACACGAGGTCGCTGGCCGCGGCGATGGCGACCGCGGATGGGCGCCGGATTTCCGCGGCCGATGCGAGCAACGACCCGAGGCCGGCAAAAAACGCGAGGAGCCGCGCGCGCGCGTTCACTTCGCGGGCTTGGCCGCCGCGGGCTTCACGTTTTCCAAAACCCAGTTGCGGCCTTGGCGCGACATGAGGCCGGTGATGGCGTCGCCGGCTTTGAAGGCCTTGAACGTGGCCTCGTCGACCTTGAACATCATCGTCATCGCGCGCATCACTCCGGGAATTTCCTCGTGCTTCACCATGAACGCGGACTGGTCGGCCATGACCGAGGTGATCACGCCGCGCAGCGGATGGCGGGCCGACGCGGCGGATTTTTCCGCGGGCTTGGTCTCGGCGGAGAACGCGGCGACCGGGGCGATCAAGAGGAGCGATGTGGCGAGCAGGGCGCGGAAGTTCATGGTGATGCACGATGGGTTCAGCCCGCGGCGGGCGCGAGGCGGAAAATCGAAACAGCCTCGCCTGAGGCCGCCGGGCCAACCAGCCTGCGCCCATGAAAAACCTCTCGCGGCGCGACCTGCTCAAGCACTCGGGGATGGGACTGACCGCGGCTTCGATCGCGTGGCTGGCGAGCGCCCCGGCGGCCGGAGCGGAGGCGGCGCCGAAGAAGGCCGCGGCGGCGACGAAGCCGCCTCCGTCCCCGCTCGCGCCGCTGAATCGGTTCGGCCGGATGGTGCACGAATATTATGTGGCCCGCGTCCGCGAGGTGGAAAAAGCCGCGAACGCCCGCCGCGCGGCGCTGCGCACGAAGGCCGACGCGGAGGCCTACGTGCGTGAGGTGCGCGAAAAAATCCGCCAGTCGTTCGGGGCGTTTCCGGAGAAGACCCCGCTCAAGCCGCGCGTGACCGGCGTGGTCGAGCGCGAGGCCTACAAGATCGAGAACGTGATCTTTGAGAGCCGTCCAGGATTCCCGGTGACGGCGAATCTCTACTTGCCGAAGGGCCGGGCTTTTCCGGTGCCGGGTGTCGTCGGCACGTGCGGTCATTCGAGCAACGGCAAGGCGGCGGAGGCCTACCAATCGTTCGCGCAAGGCCTCGCGCGGCTCGGCTACGCGGTGCTGATTTTCGATCCGATGGGGCAGGGTGAGCGGCTGCAGCTCGTGACCGCGGACTTGAAGCCGCGCCATGGCGTCGGCGTGGCGGAGCACCTGCATGTGGGCAACCAGCAGTTTCTCGTCGGCGAGTTCTTCGGTGCGTGGCGCGCGTGGGACGGCGTCCGGGCGCTCGACTACCTGCTCACGCGGCCGGAGGTGGACCCCAAGCGCATCGGCGTCACAGGCAACTCCGGCGGCGGCACCGATGCCGCGTGGCTCTGCGGCGTCGAGCCGCGTTGGACGATGGCGGCGCCGAGCTGCTTCGTGACCACCTTTCGCCGCAACCTTGAAAATGAGCTGCCGGCCGACACCGAACAATGCCCGCCGCGCGCGCTCGCGCTGGGGCTCGATCATTCGGACTTCATCGCGGCCCTCGCGCCGCGGCCGGTGGTGATCCTCGATCAGGAGAAGGATTATTTCGACGCGCGCGGCGTGGAGGAGGCGTTCGCGCGGCTGCAGGCGCTGTATCGGTTGCTCGGCGCGGAGCAGGACGTGAGCTACTTCCTCGGGCCCGACTACCATGGTTTCTCGAAGCCGGTGCGCGAGACGATGTATCGCTGGTTCAACCGTGTGACGAAACACTCCACCGCGCAGGCCGAGCCCGCGCTCACGATCGAGAAGGATGAGACGCTCTGGTGCACGCCGCGCGGCCACGTGGCCGAGGAGAAGCCGCGCAATCTCTGTTCCTTCACGCGCGAGGCCTCGCTCGCGGC
>JAEUHB010000078.1 GCA_016794665.1 Opitutaceae bacterium | reverse complement strand
CTTCGTCGCGCCGTTCCTGGCGCGGTGGAAGCCGCCCAAGACGGTCTGCATCGTCGCGGCCTCGCTGCACATGATTTCGTGGGCGGCGCTTGGCGCCCTTTTGCCAAAGATCCCGCGGGACGACCCCGGGGCCGCCGGCCGGTGGCTGATCGCGTGGTTCCTGCTGACGAGTTTCTTCGGCGCGATCGCGGGCGTCTCGTGGAACGCGTGGATTCAGGAGTGGGTGCCGCACCGCATCCGCGGGAAATACTTCGGCCGGCGCAACGCGATCCTTCAAATCTCCACGCTCACGTTCCTGCTCATCGCCGGCTGGTCGCTCGCGCGCTGGGACTACGGCATCGTTGTCTTCCAAATCCTGATCGCGGGCGCGGTCTTCCTCCGATAATTCTCCCTGCGCTGGCAATGGATCAGCCCGACCGGCCTGCGCCCGCACGAAGCCAAGGCCGCGCTCCCGTTCCGCGAACAACTCTCGCTGGTTTTCGGGTCGCGCTCGCTGCTCGGCTTCGTGGCGTTTGGCGCCGTATGGTCGTTTGCGGCGAACTGCTTCGGGCCGTTCTACCATACCTTCATGTTCGAGCAGCTTGCGATGTCCGCCTTTCAGGTCAGCCTGCTTTCGATGGCCGCGCTGCTGACGGGTGCCCTATCACTGCCAGCTTGGGGCCACCTGTTGGATCGCTTTGGCAACAAGTCCGTGATGACGATCTCGTTGTTGGTGTGGCAGGCGCAGAATTTTCTATGGTGCATTCTCACCCCGGAAAACCGCGTGATGCTCTACCCCATGTGGCTTTTCGGAGGCGCGGTGAGCATGGGATTCATCCTGGGCCAGTTCACCCTGCTGCTGAAGCTGATCCCGCCGCAGGCGAAGAACCTCGCGATCGGCGTGAACGTCGCGGTCGTGTCGCTCGTCGCCGCCATCGCCCCGGTCACCGGCGGCGAGGTGCTCACGTGGGCGCTCGGACAATGGAGCGATCCGCTGGCGGTCCACCACGTGTGCTTTGCCCTTCAGCCGGTGCTCGCGGCGCTGGGCTGCCTGCTGCTTGTCCGCGTCGAGGAGCCGCAGGCGAGCTCGCTTACGATGGTGTTCGGCGCCATGCGCAACATCCGCACGCTCAGCGGTGTGTTCGGCCTGAGCTTCCTCACGAACCACATTTTCTACCGGCCGCAGAAACCCGCGCGGGCCCGGCCGCCAACAGCCAAATAAAGCCTTGCGTTCGATTCCGCCGAAACGCTTATTCAGCGGTTTTATTTATGAAAGCGACCATCAAGACCCAAGGACAGCAGTTCACTGTCACCGAGGGCGACATCCTCATCGTCAACCGCTACCCCGGCACGGAAAAGGGCGGCAAAATCGAGATCACGGACGTGTTGTCCGCAGGCGAGGGTGAGTCCTTCCGAGCCGGCACGCCGCGGCTCACGGGCGCGAGCGTTTCGGCCACCATCCTTGAGAACAAGCGCGGCAAGAAGATCGTCGTTTTCAAGAAGAAGAAGCGCAAGGGCTACGAGCGCAAGCAGGGCCACCGCCAGGACCTCTCGGTCATCAAGATCGAGTCGATCAAAATCTAAGCGAGGACACCACCATGGCACATAAGAAAGGTCAGGGCACATCGACCAACGGTCGCGACAGCCACTCGAAGCGCCTCGGCGTGAAAGTGTTTGGCGGCCAGACGATCCGGGCCGGCGGCATCATTATCCGCCAGCGCGGCACCAAGCACCACCCCGGCGTCAACGTCGGCGTCGGTCGCGACTGGACGCTTTTCGCGCTCAAGGACGGCATCGTGAAATTCAACAAGCAGAAGCGCAACGTCTCGGTCATCCCCGTGGCCGCGGCCGCCACGGCCTGAGGCGACACCTCGTTCAGCATTTTCAGGCCGGTCCAAAAGACCGGCCTTTTGTTTTGCCCGGATTTCGACCCATTCCGTAGGTTTCGCGGATGCCGACCGACCGCCTCGCCGAACTCCGCCGTCAGCGCGCCCTTGTGCAGGAGCACCTCGCCTGGCTCGAGCGCGAGATCACGGCGACGGAGAAGCCTCCGGCAGCAACGAACCCAGGCCAGCCACCGCCCGCGGCCTCGCTCGCGCCCCACCCCGCGGCGAGGTCCCCCGCCCCGGCCACGCCTGACACCGCGACGGCCGGACCTCCCGTCGACGACATTCTCGACCAATATCGGGCTGCTCCGGGCAGCGTGAGGCAGGACGTCCGCAAGGGTTGCCTGCTCTATTTCACGCTCGCGCTGGTCATCTTCGCGGCGGGCGTGGCGATACTCTATTTCGCACTCGGGCCGCGGTAGCGGCCGGCCGGACCGGGCGCCCGCCTTCGTCAGACGTAGAGCAGCACGTAAGCGGTGAGCGCGAGCGCGATGGCGCCCGCGCCTGCGGCGATCGCCCAGAGCAGGTTCCGCCGCTGCGCAGCGATGGCTAGCGTCGAGACTATGACTCCCATCTGCGCGGCGAGCATCCCGTAGAAGAACCGCGCGCTGCGCCGGTGAAACCGCTCGGCCGCGAGGTTGCTCTTGCGGACCTGCAAGTCGAAGAGTTCGGCGACGACTTGGTTGAGGCGCGCCTCGGCGTCGTAGCGCTGGGCATTGTAAGCGAGGCGCGCGGCGGTGAAATCGCGCCGCAGGGCCGCGCCGCCCGGGGCCTTCGCCAGCTCGCGCTCGAGCGCCTCGATGGCGTCGCTGATCGGCTTGGTCATTTCATCCGCGGCGAGGACGTGCCGCTGCCACGAACGAAGCGCCTCGTCGAGTTCCCCGCCCGCAATCTCGCCCAGAAGTCGCGCGATCTCGGGGTCAGGCTTCGCGGACTCAAGCGCATCAGTGGCGGCCTGGACCTTGGGCGGAAGCACGGGGGCGGCCAGCCCCTGGGGCAGAGCAGCCTCGCGCAAGGCGACCGTGACGCTCGCGCCCGCCGGGGTGTCGAAAACCGCCACCGCCCCGGTCCCGGCCAGCAGCGCGCGCAGCGCCGCCACGTCGAGGGGCCGCAGCTCGACCGTCGCCGCCAGCAGGTCGAGCGAGGTGCGCTGCATCACGCCCCGCAGCTTCTTGCCCTGGAAAAAATTCCACTGATCGCCGGCCTTGGACTGACGCTGCGCGGCCATCGAGCGCTCGTATTGCGCACGGTTCATCTCGCTCGACGCAAGGCCAGCGAGCATCGTCGCCACGACCGTAAGGACGACGGGCGTGACGCCGAGCGTCTTGCCCCAGCGCGTCGGCGAGAGCGCGTTCTTCACCTCGTCGGGAATTTCCGCCTTCACGCTGATTTTCGGGACTTCGGCCATCAACCGCAGCTTGCGCCCGGTCGCCTCCACGGCAACACATTCGCCTTTCTTCCCCATGAAAAACCTCCTCTTGCCCGCGGCCATGCTCGCGGCTGCCGTCGCGCTTCCCGCCGCCGAATTCCACATTGATCAACCCGCCGAGTTCGCGCGCCTCGTGCCCGCCGGGGCCAAAGTCGCGAAGCTCGCCGGCGACATGGGCTTCATCGAGGGCCCTGTTTGGGTCACGGCCGACGGCGGCTACCTCATTTTCAGCGACATTCCCAACAACGAACTGAAACGCTGGAGCGCCGCGGGCGGGCTCACGACCTTCCGCAAGCCGAGCCAGAACGCCAACGGCAACACGCTGGATCTCGCAGGCAGGCTTCTCACCTGCGAGCATAGCGGCCGTCGCGTGGCGATGCTCGAGAATGACGGCACGCTGCGCACCGTCGTCGATTCGTTCGACGGGAAGAAGCTCAACTCACCCAACGACGTGGTCGTGAAATCCGACGGCACGCTCTGGTTCTCCGATCCGGAATACGGGCTGCGCACCGATCCCGCGACCAAGCAGCGCGTCGGCAAGGAGCAGGCGGCCAACCACGTCTTCCGCCATGACCCGAAGACCGGGAAGACGACGGCCGTAGTGAAGGACTTCGTGCAGCCCAACGGCCTCGCGTTCTCGCCCGACGAGAAAAAACTCTACGTCGCCGACTCCGGCACGCCGCGGCACATCCGCGTGTTCGACGTCGCCGCCGACGGCTCGCTGCGCAACGGCGCCGTTTTCTGCGCGATCGACAAGGGCGCGCCCGACGGCATCCGCGTGGACAAGGATGGCCGCGTTTGGTCGAGCGCGGGCGACGGTGTGCAAATTTTCTCCACCAAGGGCGAGCGCATCGGGAAAATTCTCACGCCCGAGGCCCCGGCCAACCTCTGCTTCGGCGGCACCGACGGCAAGACGCTCTACATCACCGCCCGCAAATCGCTCTACGCGATCCAAGTCGCGGTTGCAGGAGCGAGCCGCTGACTACCTTTTACAGGCGTCGCAACGGGAGGAAGTAGCCACGCCGGCCCGGAGACGATTCCGCGCGCTGCGCGGCGGCGGGCGCCTCGAAGACGCGCGCGTCCGGCAGCGGGCGCCACTGCTGGTTGAATTGAAACGCCGCCATCGGCGGCGACTGCACGTTCGGCTGCGACGCGGGGCTCGTCCACGCGACGAGTTGACCCCGCAGGAAAACCACCTCGGCCTTGCCCTCATAGATTCCGATCTCGAAGCCGCGGCCGCGGGTTGAAAACAGATACTGGCCGAGGGCGCCGGTCGTCTCGGTCGCCGTCATGCCGGGCTTCAGCTTGGCCCATGCCTCCGCCGCGCTTCCGAAGACCGGGAGGATGAACAGGGCGAGCGCGAATCCGATGCGGCGGGGGGCGACCATTGGCCCCAATTCGACACTTGAGGGAAAAAACTGAGCGGAAAATACGCAGCAGGGGAGCACGTCCCGCCCTCAGGTTTCCGCGCGCGACTTGGCGTCGGCCTCGATGAGCTTGTTCAGTCGATCGAGGGTCGCGCGCACGCGGGCCTTCACCGCCGGCAGCTCGCCGGCGCTGGCGACCTTTTCGTTGGCAAAGAGGTAGAATTTCATCTTCGGCTCCGTGCCGCTGCCGCGCGCCGCGAACGAGTAGCCGTTGGCCAAAGTGACCACGTAGAGATCCTGCTTCGGGATCAGCTCACCGTCGGCGTCGCGGACGTCTTCTCGGCCGAAGTCCTGGAACTTCGCGACCGCCACGTCGCCGAAGGCCTTCGGCGGGTTGGCGCGGTAGGTCTCGAGGATCCGCTTGATCTTCGCGTTGCCGCTCGCGCCCTCGTAGTAGATGTTGATCACGCCCTCGAGGTAGAAGCCGTAACGGAGGAATATTTCGTCGAGATATTCCGGCACGGTGAGGCCGCGGGACTTCACCCAGGCGCACACCTCGGCGAACATGAGGCATGCGGAGTTGCCGTCCTTGTCGCGCACGTAGTCGTTGGGCAGGTAGCCGTAGCTCTCCTCGGTGCCGAACACGTAGAAGGTGCTGTGCTGCTGCAGCAGCTTCGCCCGCTGCTCGAAAGGCGTCCCATCGTAGTCGAAGCCCGCGCCCATCGCCCGCGAAAGCTGCTCCTCGTAGCCGCGCATCTTGGCGGCAATCCATTTGAAGCCGGTGAGGGTGTTGATGACCTTCACGCCGTGGCCGCGGCCGATCGCATCCTGCAGGCGCGTCGTGACAAACGTGTTCACGATGGCGGCGCGCGCGGAGCCCTCGCGCGGGATCCAGCCGCGCTCCTTGTATTTCGTGAGCCGGTAGTCGGTGAGCAGCGCGCCGATTTGGTTGCCCGTGAGCAGTTCGAGCCGGCCCGCGCGGTTGCGCACCGCGCAGCCCATGCGATCGCAGTCGGGATCCGTCGCGAGGACCACGTCGGCGCCCTCGCGCTCGGCGAGTGCCACGGCGCGCGCCAGGGCCTCGGCGTTCTCAGGATTCGGTGACTTCACGGTCGGAAACCGCGCATCACCGGCAAGCTGCTCCGGCACAGTGACGACGTCGCAACCGGCGTTTTTCAAGAGTGGCACCGAGTGCGTCGCGCCGGTGCCATGGATGTTGGTGAAAACGACCTTCAGTTTCGTCCTATTGAAGACAGCGGAGTCGAGCGCCGCCTTGGCGGCGACGGCGAGATAGGCTTCGTCGGCCTCGCGGCCGAGCGTGGTGACGCCGGAAAGGTTTGGCGTGAGGAAGGCCCCAAGCTCGGCCAACGGCACCGCGTTGACCTCGGCGACGATGCCTTTGTCGTGCGGCGGCACCACCTGCGCACCGTCATCGAAGTAGGCCTTGAAGCCGTTGTCGTGGGGCGGATTGTGGCTCGCGGTGATCACGACGCCCGCATGGGCCTTCAACCACCGCACGGAAAAACTGAGCTGCGGCGTGGGCCTCGGTCCGTCGAAGACGAACGCTTCGCCGCCGAGTCGGGTCCAGGTCGAGGCCGCGAGGTTCGAGAAGTGCCGCGAGAAGTGCCGCACGTCGTGCGCGATCACGAGGCGCGGCTTGGCGGGGGATCTTTTCTGAGCGAGGTATTTCGCCGTGTAGCAATGCAGGCCGACGACCGCGCGGATGAGCGTGAAGTCGTTCAGCATGTTGCTGCCAATCGCCGCGTGCTCCGGGGAGCCTCCGGATGAGAGCACGCCGGTCTCGGCCCCCGCGGGCACGACACCGATCGTCCGCCCCCGCATGCCGCCGGTCCCAAACTCGAGGAAGCGGTAGAATCGATCGTTAAGTTCGCCCCAAGCGGCCTTCGAGACGAGTTCGGCGATGCTCTGCTCCGCCCAGTTAGGGAGCTTGGCGGCGAGAAACACAGCGATGTTGTCCGCCGTGCTGGGCATAATCTTGCCGGTCTGCGCAGCGGCCTTGATGGCGTCGAGAGTCGTCATGATGAGCAAAAGAACGAAGAGAGTTTTCTACGCCAAGACGAGGCCGCTTTGCACGGCGGGCTTGGACGCAAGGCGACGCCAAGCGTCGGCGAACGAGTCCTCATCGTAGCCAAACAGCGGCGAAACCTCGACCGGGAAGCGCGGCAGGCCCGTCGCGTCAGTCTCGATCGCGGCGGCGTTGGCCCCGAACCAGCGCGCAAATTGCCGCAGCTGGTCGTCGCGGCAGGTCTGCGGCGAATCGACGCCCTCGGCGTTTTTTACCGGCGAAAAATCGTCGGCGCGCCGCGTCTCGACCACGAGCGGGTGGCGGGCGAAGGGTAGCGCATCAAAGACAAACATCTCGAACTTCACGCCGTTGGGCTTATCCGGCCTCAACGCCGCGCCGCTCGTGTCGATCGTCGGGATTTTCTTGTCCGCGCGGTGGAACGGCAAAGCCACGCCCTCGCCGCCGCTGGCCATGCGCCGCACGAACTCCCGATCGAGCAGGTGAATCGCGATATTGCCCGCCGAGTAGCGCAGCATCCCCGCGGCATCTCGCTCGCGTTGCATCTCCATCGGGAGGTCCGAATACTCCACAACGACGAGCTTGCCCTCCTGCGCGCAGAAGAGGCCGACCTTCTCCTCCGGGTAGGCCTTGGGCACCATCTTGCTCGACATTTCCGAGCCTCGCGCGAGGTGCCAGCCAATGAACTCGGCGTCGATGCAACGCACGAGGGGATTGTCGACTTGGAAGTAGCTGAGCAGGTCCACGCCCTCGCTGCGCATGAGGCCGAGCGCGCCGCTGCGGTCGAGCGCGCGCAGCGATCCGCCGTGACCATCGGGCGAGAGCGCGATCGCATGTTTGCTCTCCAGCAGAATCTTCCCCGAAAAATCGACCGCCGGCATGCGACCCTGCCGGAAGAAGTGGACGCGCGCGGGATCGAGGCCGAAGCACTTGTGCTCCGCAAAAAACGCCTCGGTCGCGGCGTGGTTCGCGTGGCTCGTCATGATGAACCAATGAAGCGGCCGCCCGTAGCGAAGA
>JAEUHB010000247.1 GCA_016794665.1 Opitutaceae bacterium | reverse complement strand
CGTGCTGCCGCCGCTTTTCGGGCCGGGCACGGCCGTTGTCACGTCCGTCGCCCCCGGCGCCAGCGGCTCCGGGGGCCTTGCCGCCTTTGCCGGCCGCGCCGGCGTGCGGAACTGGGATTTGTTCCGAGCGCCCGGGGGCCTCGCTTCGTCGATGGACAGCGTCAACTACCCCTACGGGCGCGGGCAGGAGCGCACCGCGTATTTTGCCTCTGTCGCCTACGACGTGGCCCCGTGGCTCCAACTCGGCTTCGACGGCATGTTCACGCGCACGGTGATCCACCGCGGCTACGACGTGATCGCGACGGACCTGCGCATGCGCGCGGAGGCGCCGGATAATCCCTTCGGCCGGGACATCCAGATCTCCCTGCTCGAGACCGCGCCGCGTCTCGGCGAACGCTACAGCCGGGCGCACTTGGAGTTCGGCTCCGGCGTGCTGAGCGCACTGCTGAAGCTGCCGCGCGGCTGGACTGTGCTCGCCGACGGGCAGTATGGGCGCAACCTCTCCAAATACCGCGGCCTGGGCGGAGCGGATCTCACGCGCTGGGAAAAATTGATCGACGACGGTCGCTACAACCCGCTGCGCGATACGCAGGCCTTCGGCCCGCCGCAGGAGTTCTACGATCGCGTGCTCATCTACCGCGGCGGCCAGGGCCGTTTCGTGACGGTCGGCGACTACACAACCATCGATGCTTCCGTGCGCCTTGGTCACCGTGCGCTCGAGTTGCCGACCGGCAACGCTGCAGTTAACCTCGGCGCCGACTACCGCCACAACTCCCTGGCGCGCCACACGGACGAGCGGCGCTTCGCCGACGGCGAGTTCGCCTCCGATCCGGTCCGCTACCTCGGCCGGGCCATCGAGCGCTACAGCATCTTCGGGGAAGTCCAGGCGCCGCTCCTTTCGCCCCGCTGGCGGCCGGAGTGGCTGCGAAGCCTTGAGGGGGATTTCGCCGTGCGCTACATCGCCTCGCGCAACGCGAGCGAAGCCAACATCGCGCCCACCCTCGCCCTCAAGGCCCAGTTCCGCGGCGGCGTTTCGTTCCGCGCGAGCGTGAGCACCTCGACCCGCTATCCCACGCCCCAGCTCAGCCGCACGACGATCTCCGCGCCGATCACGCGGCCGACGCAGACCGGCGTGGATTTCCGGCAGGCCTACGATCCGGCCCAGAAGCAGACCTACACGATTCGCGAGGAGGACTACGTGAACCCCTTCCTTTTGCCGGAGGACGCGCTCACGCAGACCGCGGGATTGATCTGGCGGACGGGCCGCGAGCATCGGGTGCGTGCCTCGCTGGATTTCGTCGAAACGCGCAAGGTCAATGAGCTCGTGACGCTCGACGCCCAGACGATCCTGAACCTCGAGCGCCTTTTTCCCGACCGGGTATTCCGCCGAACGGAGGCGGATGCCGCGGGCGCAGCCGGCACCGTGCGCGCCGTGATCACGGGGGCAATCAACTCGGCGTGGCGCCGATCCCACAACTGGAACGCCTCAATTGACTACGTTTGGACGAAGTTTGCCGGCGGCACGCTCGAGGCCTACGGGCGCCTCCTCTATTTCACCCGCTACGATCACCTACTCATGGCCGGCGCCGATGTCGTCGACGAGCTGGGGCACCCGGAGGGCGGGGCATCAAGTGTGCTCCGCTACCGGGCGAAGCTCGGCGCCGCGTGGTCAGGCCCGGCGTGGGGCTTTGGGTTCGACGGGCACTACTTCCACTCGCGCGTGCTGCCGCGCGTCGAATGGGACGTGCAGGGTCGCGACCGCGTGCGCCCTTACTGGCAGTGCGACGCGTTTGTGCAGGGCTCGCTGTCCGGCTTCGCGCGGTGGCTGCCGAGGACGCTCCGCGCGCAGTTGCGAGTGAACAACGTCCTCGGGGAGAACTTCCCGGCCTACGTCAACGACGGATCCGGGGCGGGTGTGCAGACCTACGGCGACTGGCGGCGGCGCACTTACTCGCTGTCGTTGACGACGGCGTTTTGAGCGTGCGCGACGACAACCCGCGCCGCGCCGTGAGCTACTCCTTGGGAATTTCGTTGTCCGTGCGCAGCACGAGCACGGGCGTCTTGGTCTTCACCCAGAGGTCGGCTTCCTTGAAGAATTTCGCCGGCACGTGCTCGATCGCCTCGCCCACGGTTTTCGCGGGGAGCAGGCGGCCCTTTTTCGTCGTGTTGAAATCGTAAGCGCTGCGGAAAAGGCGGTCGGTCACGGTGGCGACGCTCTCGCTTTCCGGCAGCTGCAGCACCCAGCCGACAAAATCGTGCTTCGGCAGGCGGCCCTCCGGATCGCTCACGAGGATGGCAAACTGCTTCTTCACCGCCGGCGGCTTCTCTTCCTCGCCCGGATCGGGCTGCACGGCGAGGTTCAGTTCCTCCACGATGCGGCGCAGGATGGCGGGGGAAATGTCGTTCTTCTTCAGGATTTCGGCGACCTTGTTGACCTCGATTTTCGGCATGGTGCGGATGAGCGAGGGACCACCAACACACGAAGCCCGTGAATGACCAAGCCAAATTTCAGGGCCCGCGGCCGGGCCACCCGCTGCTGGAAACCGACCCTGCGGGCTTGAACGGCCCCGCGAGGTCGGGTGTCGTGTCGGGCATGGGCCAGAAAACGGACGAGTGGTTCGATGTGGTGAACGAGCGCGACGAGGTGGTGAGGCGCGAGACGCGGCGCGTCGTGCATGCCACCGGTCTCTGGCACCGGGCGGTGCACGTCATGGTCTTTGATGCGGCCGGCCGGGTGTTTCTCCAGCGTCGCTCGATGCTGAAGGATCTTTCTCCCGGGCTGTGGGACTCCTCGTGCTCCGGCCACCTCGACGCAGGCGAAGACTACGATGCAGCCGCGGGGCGCGAACTCGCGGAGGAAATCGGCGTGCGCGGGTCGGCGGCGCCGGCGCGCTGGTTTCGCGTCGATGCGTGCGAGGCGACCGGCTGGGAGTTTGTGTGGGTTTATCGTCTCAAGCACGCCGGCTTGATCACCATCGAGCCGATGGAGATCCAGTATGGGGAGTGGGTGGAGCCGGCGGCGGTGTCCGCCCGGCTCGCGGAGCGACCGGCGGATTATTGTCCTTCGTTCCGGCTCATCTGGCCCCGGGTGGCGGAGCGCCTACAGGTCGGGTGAAGCGCGTTTGCGGCGGCCCGCGATGGCGCCGGCCCCTTCGTTTTCGCTCAGCCGCTTGATTTCGTCGAACTGCTTCTGGGTGATGAGGCGGCGGGGAAGACGCTTGCCGGCCTCGAAGAGCAATCGTGCGCGGTCATCGGAGTCAGGCAGGTGATCTTCCCATGGCGTATGGTGCCCTTGATGCCGGCGCCACGAGATGTTGCCGCCATGCACGGTGGCGCACACTTCGTAGCGGCGCCCATCGGGGTCGCGATTCCACCAGCCAAATTCCATGCCCATGGCGCGAGAGATGATCAGGTGTTCACCCGGCCGCGAGCGCAAAGTCCGCCAAGGAAGCGCCCGCCCGGAATTCCCCGCGACGCCGCACGATCGGACGGACGAGCAGCCGGCCTCCCTCGAGATCAATCGCCAGGCCGCCGAGCGGACGGCAGAAGGAGCCGGTGTTGAGGACAAGCCGGCCATCGGGTTGGCGAAAGGCGCCGGGGCGGTGGGTGTGCCCGCAGACCAAGAAGCGGGCGCGCGGGCGATGCAGGGAGGCAAAGCTCGCGGCCAGGCGCGGACCGTCGCGCCACGCCCGCAGGATCCGCGCGGCGCGCGTCGGCGGCCACACGCTGTCGCCCAGGTAGCGCCACGCGTGCTTCCACGGGTTGCGCTCCGATTGGTGCCGCTGTGGAATCGAAAACGCGACGCGACGCACCGCCGCGAAAAGCGAGCGCAGATCGGCGCGGTGCTCCGGCGCGAGCCCTGCCAGCTCCGCCTCGAGCCGGGCGCGCATGAGCGGTGCGTCGTTGCCCCAAGGCACGATTTCCTCAAAGAAAACGTCCCCATGCGTGATCCAGATGTCGCCGCCCGCCAGCTCGGTCTCGTGCGTGACCCCGAAGTCGGGATCGTGGTTGCCGGTGATAAACGAAGCCTCGGGCGTGTGCCGTGGGAAAAAGTCGCTGACCATCGCACGCGCCTCCGCGGTGTGCGCGGGATGGGGGCCGGGGCGGGTGTCGAGCGTGTCGCCGTTGAGCACCACGTGACCGACACCCTCCAGCAGGGGGCGGAGTTGCTGCAGCGAGGTGACTTGGCTGGCCCGGTCACCGAAGTGCAGGTCGGAAAGGATGCGGATTTCGGGCACGCTGGCCGGAGCGAAGCGCCGCGCGTCCGGCGCGCAACGGGGAAAATACGCCTCGCGCTCGCGGGGCTGCTTCTCGGGTTTGCGTCGGCCACCGCGACCGACCGCGCCGCGGAATGGATTCTCCTGCACCGCGCCGCGATGGGTGGCGCGCAGCGAATCGAGGCCCTCGCGTCGCTCCGAGCCACGGGCAACGTCATCGTGGGCGCCAAGCGCGCGCGCTTCACTTTGCTGGCGGCGCGGCCAGCCCGGATCAGGCTCGAGACGATGGCCGAGGGACGGCTGGTGGCTCAGGGCACGGATGGGGTCGATCCGCCGTGGGAAGCCGACTTAGCCGCTACCCCACCCCGCAGCTCGCCAATGTCGCGGGCGGACGCGCGGACGTTTGCCGCCGAGTCGGAGTTCGACGACCCGCTGGTGGGGGGCGGCGCACGGGGATTTGTGCTGGAGGACGCCGGGCATCTCGAGGAGGACGGCAAGCGATGGCCCCGGCTGCTAGTCACCCGGCCCCACACCGATCCGTTCCACCTCATTCTCGATCCGGTGACGTTCCTCATCGTGCGGCGCCTGGAGCGGAGGCCGACTGCGTTGGGACGGCCGACGGAGGTCGTCACCCGCTATTCCGACTTTCGCCCGGTGGAGGGAGTGCTGCTGCCGCACGTGCTGGAGGTGGTGGCGGACGGCCGGGTCGCGCAGCGGACAGAAATAGAACGCATCGAGCCCAACCCAGCGCCTGATCCCGCGGTATTCCGGCGGCCGTAAGGCTCCGCGAAATTGTGATTGCGCCGGCGCGCGGCGGCGTTTGTCCTGACCGTTCAATCCACCGAATCCAATGCAAGAACAAGTCATCCTGGAATGCACCGAGGCGCGCAAAGAGGGCAAGCCGCCGTCCCGCTACGTCACGTGGCGCAACAAGAAGACCGTGACCGAGCGCATCGAGAAGAAGAAATACAACTGGTTCCTGCGCCGCCACACGCTGCACAAGGAAATCAAATAAGGCCCTGGGCCTCGGCCGCGCTTGCGCGGCCTGCCAAGTCAACCGGGCCGTGGGGCTCGGTTTTTTTGTGCCTGACGGGAGTGCCCCGCGCTCGCGCGGAAAGCAAGAAGCCGGGCCCGAGGCCCGGCTTTCGTCATTCCTCCGCTCAGTTGAGCGATTTGCCCGACTCGCCCTGTTGGAGGCGGGCGCGGCGGGCGGCCCGCCAGTTTTCCCGATGCTTGCGAATCCAGTCGAGCAGGGCGCGCTCGAAGCCGATGTCGTAGCCCAGACGCTCCGATTCGAGCCACTTGTGCTTCAAGATCTCCTCCCGCTCGGCCAGGAACTCCTGGTAAAGGCTGGAGGATTTGGCGAACTCGTTGGTCATCGGCGGTTCCGTCGGCAGAGAACTCATGTAGTTCGCGCGCTATGAGAACGAGGCCACGGGGCGTGTCAATGCCGCGGTCAGCCGCGGGGCGGCGTGGCGCGGGCCAGCGTGGCGAGCAGCACCTGCGCGATGTCGCGGAACACCTCGCCCGCCACACTTTGCGGTGCGCTTACGACGATTGGCGTGCCTGAGTCGCCGCCGGCGCGGATCTCCGGCAATAGGGGCACCTGGCCGAGCAGGCTGGTTCCGAGCTTTTCGGCGGTGACGACGCCGCCACCGGTGCCGAAGAGTTCGTGCCGCCCGCCTGCGGGATCAATGAAGTAACTCATGTTCTCCGCCACACCGAGCAGGGGCACGTTGACCTTCTGGAACATCAGGCCGCCCTTGCGCGCGACATTGGTCGCGGCGGCCTGCGGCGTCGTGACGATCACGGCGCCGTCGAGCGGCAGGGTCTGCACCAACGAGAGCTGCGCATCGCCCGTGCCCGGCGGCAAGTCCACGAGCAAGATGTCCAGCTCCCCCCACTGCACGTTCTGCACAAACTGCTGCACGGTCTTCATGATCATCGGGCCGCGCCAGACGACGGGCGTGTTGTCGTCCACGAGAAACCCCATGCTCATCACCTTCACGCCGTGGCGCTCCATCGGCACGAGCATCGCCTCAGCGCCCTCGCCGATGACCTCAGGCCGTCCGGAAAGCCCCATCATGAGTGGCACACTGGGGCCATAGATGTCGCAATCCATCAACCCCACCCGGCCCGGCCGGCCTTGGGCGGTGAGCACCTGAGCGACGGCGCAGGCGAGATTGACGGCAAAGGTGCTCTTGCCCACCCCGCCCTTGCCGGAAGCGATGGCCACGGCGTGGCGGATTTTCTTCGGCGCGCCGGCGTTGCCCGCGAGGTTGCCGCCAGCCGCGACGGTGGAGGCGCCCGTGGGCGGGGCCTTGGCCGGGGCGACCGCAATCTCGACCAGGATGTCGCGCACCCCGGGCTGGCCGCGCAGGACGCGCTCGACGTCAGCCTTGAGCTGGAGCGGGGCCTTGGGGTCGTTGCTGGTGAGCGCAAGCGCGACTTTCACCGTGCCGTCGAGGAACCCCGCCGAGCGCACGAGCCCAAAGGACACGATGTCGCGGCTGAAGCCGGGATACTTCACTTGCTTGAGCAGTTCCTTGATCGCGTCGGACGTCACGTGGGTTCCAGATTGTGAACAACTAAATTCTTCCATGCGACGTTGCGGAGCAAACAGAAATCTCTCACATCGCTGCGCCGATCCTTATCAACCTCATCATGATGACGCCACGCCTGCTGACTTGCCTGCTCACGCTGTCGCTTTTCTCACCGCTGCTCGCGCAGCCGAAGCGCAATCTCGGTGAAGTCTCGGTCACGGTGGACAACGCCACCATCCCGGTGCGCGTGACCGCCAGCAACGCCGAGCTCCAGACGCTTGCGCGCAAGGCTTTCGCCCTTCACGGCCGCTACCGCGACGGTGGCGCCGCACCTGCCTACGCGTTCAAGTTCACCGCCGTGGCGCCCACCCAAGTGCGAGTCGACATCACGCGCGGCGCCGCCAACGAGGCCGTGGCCTCCCAGATGTTCACTGGCGCCAATGCGCGGCAAGCCCTCCTGCGTGCCGCGGACTTTGCCGTGGAGAAAACGAACGGCCTCGGCTTGCGCGGCTTCTTCACCGCCCGCCTCGCCTTTGTCTCCCAGCGCAGCGGCCGTGGCGAAGTGCTCGTGTCCGACCTCTTCCTCGATGATGGCAAACAGCTCACCCACGACAACGCCCATGTGCTCACGCCGCGTTGGTCGCCCAACGGTTCGCGCGTGATTTTCACGAGCTACTTTCGCACGGGCGCGCCCGACATCTACGCGGCCGATGCCGCGACCGGCCGGCGCGAGACCATCGTGAGCCTCCGCGGCACCAACACCGGCGCGCGCTTCAGCCCGGACGGGCGCCAAATCGCCATGACGCTCTCGGGCAGCGGCTCCACGGAAATCTACGTCGCCAACGCGCAGGGGAAACAAATCTCAGCGCGCACGCGGTCCGACACCGCCAAGTCCTCGCCCTGCTGGTCGCCCGACGGCTCGCAGATCATCTTCGCGATGGAGCCGGGCCCGCAGCTCTACGTCATGCCGGCCGGAGGCGGCGCACCGCGCCGCGTGAACGTCGGGTATCGTTACGCCGCGGAGCCCGATTGGAGCACCACCCGGCGCAACCTGATCGCCTGCACGGTGAACGCCGGCGGCAGCTATCAGATCGCCGTCCACGATCTCAACACGGGCGCCACCAAGGTTGTCTCCAAGGCGAGCTTCGACGCGGTCGAGCCCTCGTGGCTCGCGGACGGACGTCACCTCGTCTACACCGCCCGCGATCGCACGAGCACGCAGCTGGCGGTGCTCGACACCGAGACAGGCAAGAGCACGGCGCTCTCGTCTTTCGGCGCCGCGGCGAAGCAGGCGAGCGTCTGGACGCCCTAGCCGGGCACCTCGCGCGTGAGCACGTTTGACCGGCACCTGCTGCGCGAGTGGCTGCACATGCTCGCGCTCGTGCTGGTCGCATGCTGCGGGCTCATGCTCGTGCAGGTGCTGCTCGAGGATTTTCGCCAGCTGCGCGAGCTCGGCGCGCGCGGGCTCGTCTTCTGGCGCTACGTGGGCGTGAAGATTCCGAGCTACGTCTCGATCGCCCTGCCGTTTGCCCTGCTCGTCTCGTTGCTCTACACGCTTGGAAAGCTGCATCGCGCCAACGAGCTCACCGCGATGCGCGCCGCCGGCGTGGGCTTCGCGCGCCTGACTGCGCCGATCTGGGTGGTGGGCATCGCTTGCTGCGGGCTCTCGTGGTGGCTCAACACCACGGTCGTGCCGTGGTCGGTCGAGGAGACGCGGGCGCTGAACGACGAGCTGCAGTTTCGTAGCCAGCACGCGCAGGCGCTGCCGCCGGACCGCGTGGGCGCCGTCTTCAGCGTGGCCTTCGACAACCCGGTCGATCGGCGAATGTGGTTTTTCAACCGTTACAGCAAGGCCACGCAGCGGGCCCACGGTGTGTCGGTCTCGACGCTCGACGCGCAGGGGCGCGAGGTCGCGCGCCTGATGGCGAGCGAGGCGTGGTTTGACGCGGCGCGCGGCGGCTGGGTGTTTCGCGCAGGGCGCGCGCGGGAGTTTGCCCCCGAGACGGGCGAGTTGATCGTGGACCGGCCGTTCCCGGCCGAGCGCTTCGAGCCCGCCTTTCACGAGGATCCGGGCCTCATGCTGCTCGTCGATCGCAAGCCCACGTCGCTCTCGCTGCACGAGCTGCGCGACATCGTGCGCCAACTCGAGCTTGAGCACAGCCCGAAGCTGCCGCTCTACGCCGTGCGCTACTTCGGGCTGATCGCCGACACGCTTGGCCCGCTGATCGTCATCGCCATCGCGATTCCATTCGCGATGACCGGTGTGCGCGTGAATCCCGCCGTCGGTGTCTCCAAGTCGATCGGGCTGTTTGTGCTCTATTGGCTCTTCAACAGCACGGCCACGGCCCTCGCGAGCAAGGGGGTGCTGGACCCGTTGGTCGCCGCGTGGCTGCCCAATGGCGGCATGGTCGTGCTGGCGATTTGGTTTCTCGCTCGCATGCGGTAGCCCGGGCGGATTTTTTGCGAAATTCGGTGAATAGGCCGGCCCCGGCCCGCGTCGGAAAGCGCGTATGAAAACACTTCTTGTCACGGTCTCGCTTGCGGTCGCCGGTGCCAGTGTGGCGGATGCGCAGGTCTTTCGTTCCTCGGTCGGCGGCGGGGCGGCGCTGGGCGCCGTGGCCGGCGGCCTCATCGGCGGCCATAACGGCGATCGTTGGGCCGAGGGCATGATCATCGGCGCGGCGGCGGGCGCGGTCCTCGGCGCGTTGGCGGCCCCTCCTCCCCCGGTTTATCAGGCGCCGGTTTACGGCCAGCAGGTCTACGGTCAGCCGGCCACGACGGTGCCGGATGCGCCGGTTGTTTCCCCGGCGCCCGCGGTCGGCGCGCCTGCTCCCGTGCAGGTCGTTACTGCGCCGCCGCCGCAGGTCGTCTACGTCGAGCAGGCTCCGCGTGTGATCTATCTGCCGACGCCCGGTCCGCGGGTCGTGTATGCCTCGCCTCCGGTGGTTCACTTCGGCATCGGGGTGCGCACCGGGCCGCGTTACCACTACGGCCATCACCACTACGGTCACCGACGCTAGGATTTACATTTCCCCTTCTGCACGGCCCGGCTCGCTGCCCAACGCGCCGGGTCGTTTCATTTCCGGGCCGGGCCCGAGCACGAAGGCCGTGAAATCGTTCTCGATTCCAGCGTGCGGCCGGTCCTGCAGGTAGATTTGCAAAATGCGCGCGTGCTCGTGGTCGGTCGTCGGGAATATCTGGGGTGGCTCTCCGGGCAGCAAAATCGCCGTGTAGGCGCGTTGCCGATCGACCATGCGGCGGATGACGACCATCGGGAAACGTGCGCGGCGGCGCGCCTCAGCTCCAATTGAAGTTGAAGCTCACGCTGATGCGCTCGTCCGACGTGCGGTTGCTCGCCACCTCGTGGCGGAGCCAGCTTTCAAAGAGGATCACGTTGCCCGCCTCGGCGGGATAGGTGATGTGCGCCCGGTTTTCCCGGCGGGCGCCGGCTATCTTCGGCGGGGCGGCCATGAACTTGCTCAGGCGCGGGTCCTCGAACTTGAGCCCCGGGCAGCCGCGGGGCGTGACGACGTAGTAGGTGCCGCTGATGAATGACAGGGGATGCAGGTGGAGCGAGTGCGCCGCCGTGGGCGGCATGATGTTCACCCACAAGTCAGTGAGGTGCACGGCGCGACCGCGCAGGTCCATGTCGAGCGTGCGCGCAAACGCCCGCACGTGCCGCGTGAGTGTCTTCTCGAGGCCGGCAAACGTGCTCGAGAAACGGTGCAGCTCGTTCATCGACGCGTAGCTCGTGTAGCCGCCGGGATAGTTCTTCGCCGACCAGCGCCGCCCCGCGTCGTCGAAATCACGCAGGCGCCGGCATTCGTCCGCCAGGTCCGCGTTGAACCGCGCGCGCGCAGCGCTCGAGGCCGTGAGCGGCTCGCAATAGATATAGGTGGGGAACCAGGCGCGGATGGGCATGGGAAGGAAATTACTCGCCGAGAAACTTAAGCCCCGCGACACCGGCGATGATGAGCGCGAGGCAAGCGAGCCGCGGCAACGCCGCTGACTCTCCGAAAAGCACCATGCCGGCGACCGCTGTGCCCGCCGCGCCAATGCCCGTCCAAACCGCGTAGGCCGTGCCGATCGGCAGGCCGCGCGCCGCCAGCGCGAGCAGAGAGAGACTCGCCGCCATCGCGGCGATCACGCCGACACTCGGCCAGAGGCGAGTGAACCCGGCGGCGGACTTGAGGCCCGTCGCCCAGACGATTTCGAGCGCGGCGGCGAGCAGGAGAAGGGTCCAGTGCATGAAGCCGCTGAGCGTGGCGTGCGGACTATCGCCGTCAACGCACGCCGCCCATCAGGCGCTTCATCCACGGCACGAGCGCGAGGAGCGCGAGGGTCGCGACGCCGACCCAGAGCGCCTGCTGCCAGAAAAATTGCGCGAGCTCCGCAGGTTGCTCACTCTTGAATTCGCCCGCCAGCACGCCCGCCAGCTTGTTGCCGAGCGCGGCGGCGAGAAACCAGATGCCCATCACGAGCCCGACGAGCCGGGCCGGCGCGAGCTTCGTCATTGTGGAGAGGCCGACGGGGCTGAGGAACATTTCCCCCGTCGTCTGGAGAAAATAAAGGCCGAGCAGCCAGATCGGGCTGACTTTGCCGTCGGCGATGAGCTTGGCGGCGGGCACCATCCAGACAAACGACAGGCCGACAAACAACAGCCCGAGCGTGAACTTCATCGGGCTCGACGGTTGCCGGCGCCCGAGCTTGATCCACACCCAGGCGAACACCGGTGCGAGAAGAATGACCCAGGCGGCGTTCACCGACTGCCACCAGGCCGAGGGAAATTCCCAGCCAAGCACGCGGTTGTCGGTGAGCCGATCCGCGAACAGGGTCATCGACGAACCGGCTTGCTCGAAAATCGACCAGAAGATTTGCGCCGCGATGAAGAACACCAGGATCGCCGCGATGCGCCGGCTCTCCTCGCTCTTGCGCACGGCGAAAAACACCACAGCGCCAACCTGAATCGCGAAGAGCGCGATCACGACGCCCTTGTAGTGGTCCGCCAGCATCATCGCGCCGATGAGGGCCAGCGAGCCGAGCGCCACCAAGGCTAGCATGCCCCATGGACGACCTTCCGGGGTCAGTGGCGGTGCGGCGCCCACGTGGCTCAAGGTGGCGCTGCGCCGAAGATAGGTGACAAGCCCGAGCGTCATCCCCACGCCTGCGGCGCCAAACGCCCAGTGCCAGCAGCCCAGCGGATCGAGGCCGAGACGCACCAGCAGATCCTTGAACCACTGATCCTGCGCCAGGGATCCGCAGACAATCGAGGAAAGGAACGCCCCCATGTTGATCCCCATGTAGAAGATCGAAAAACCGGCGTCCCGGCGGTCGTCGCCGGGACTGTAGAGGCTGCCGACCATCGTCGAGATGTTGGGCTTGAGCAGGCCGGTTCCGATCGCCACGAGGCAAAGGCCGAGGAAAAACGTGGCTGTCGAATGAATCGCCATCGTGTAGTGCCCCGATGCGATGATGCACCCGCCCCACAGGACGGCGCGGCGGGAGCCGATGAAGTGATCGGCGAGGTAGCCGCCAAGTATGCAGAGCAGATACACGCTCATCGTGTAGGTGCCGTAGATGGCGGCGGCGTTCTTGGTGTCGAAGCCGAGTCCCCCGTTCACCGCCGCTGTCGTCATGAAGAGCGTCAGCAGCGCGCGCATCCCGTAATAGGAAAAGCGTTCCCACATCTCCGTGAAGAAGAGCGTGGTGAGGCCACGCGGGTGGCCGCCGATGCCGCCGGTGTCGTGGGTGGTGTCGACGGTGGAAGCTGCGGGGAAGGGTGCGCTCATGGGAGTCCCGCGCAGCCTGCTTCCCAGCCCTGCGCGGGCAACGTCGAAAGAGCGGGGGACCGGCGTCGGGCGCCGGACCGGCGGGAAAATCAGAAGCCGGGACTCCCCCGCCCCGGGCCGTTTTCGCTCAGTAGGCCGCGGTGAGCGTGAGCTTCAGCAGCCGCGGCGCGGTGACACCGAGCAGGTTTGAACCGGCGGCCGCCCAGGCATTCTTGTTCGCGAGGTTGTCGCCGTTCACCCGGATCGTGAGCGGGTAGTCGCCGAACTTGGTGCGGTAGCTCACGCCGGCGGAATAGGTGGTGTAGCCGCCGATGAACCCCTGGTTCGTGTTGTTGAGCGCACGGCGTCCTGTGTAATAGGCGCCGGCGGAGGCGGCCAGGTTTGCGACCGGCGTCCGCCATTCGGCGAAGAGCGAGCCGGTGTAGCGGGCGGTGTTCTCGGGATTCTTGTTGAGCGTCGTGGCGTTGAGCGCCTTCACCTGCCGGGCGTCGAGGTTCTGGAGCGAGCCGACGAGCGAAAGTTCCTTGGTGAGTTCACCCGAGAGAAACAGCTCCAAGCCACGGAAGCGCGCGAGGCCATTGGGCACAAAGCGGTTTGTCGCCGGATCAATAAAGGTGCTGGGCCGCTCAATCTCGTAGAGGCCGAGTTGCGCGAGCAGGCCGCCGAAGAGCTTCGCTTTCGCTCCGACTTCCTTTTGCGTCGAGGTGAGCGGCGGCAGGATCGATCCAGCGTTGGCGGTGTTGGCGGGGGCGTTGCCGCCGGCTTCGAGGCCCTTGAGGTAGCTGCCATAAACGGAGGTGTTGCGCGTGGGCTTGAACACAAGCGAGTAGAAGGGATTCGTGCGGCCGCTGATGTCATAGTTTGTCGTTGCGGTCGTGCTGGTATAGTCCGTCGAACGAACGCCCGCGATGGCCTGCAGCCTTTCCTCAAATGCCGAGATGCGGTCGGAGACGTAGTAGCCGTGGTCACGGATGCGCGAAGGCACCTGCGTGATGACGTTTGTCGTGGGCGAGACCGGCGCGAGCACGGCGGGGCGGTAATAGTTTTGCGGGACAGCGACGGTGCCGCGGCTCGGGGCGTTGGCGCGGCGGGTGTTGCTGGTGACGCCGAGCGACACGTCGTGGCGAAGGCCGCCGGTGAGAAACCGGCCGAAGGTCTCGGCCCGGTAGTTCTTGTTGCGGTAGTCCTGACCGGGGAAAAACTGCACGCTCACGTTGCCGTTGCCCGTGCTGCCGATGCTCGTGGCCTGCGGGGCCGCGAAAGTGAATGGCGAATAGATGCGGTCGCGGTTGGTGTGGGCGTTCCCCGCCTCCACGAAGACCGTCCACTGCGGGTTGATGATGAAGTCCGCGCGCGCCCACCAGTTCGTCATGGTCGCATCATAGCGGGCCCACTCGCCGCCGACATTGTGCTTGGTGGAGGGCACCGGCGGGGGCGTGACGACGCCGGCGACGGCGGTCGGCAGCGCGATGGCGCTCTGCTCGGTTACGTTCTTGTCGAGTCGCTCGAAATCCGCGCGCACGATCAGCCGTTCCGTGATGCGCCAGTCGCCGGCGAGCGCGGCGAACTGCCGGTCGCCCTCGTAGTTGTCGAGGCCGGTCTCCTCGCTGCTGGCGGCCAGGTTGAGGCGGAGGCCGACGGCGTTGCCGGGCGCAAAGCGCCGCGAGACATCAAGCGCGCCGCCGTAGCCGCCGGCTGAATTGGCGGTGAGCGTGAAGGTCGTCACGGGCGTCGCGGTGGCTCGTTTGGTGACGAGGTTGATGACGCCGCTCGGCGGGATGAACCCGTAGTAGAGGGACGAGGTTCCTTTCAGCACCTCCACCCGCTCCTTGTTCTCCATCGAGATGTCCGCGAGGTTGATGATCGGCAGCGAACCGTTGAGCCGGTAGTTGCCGCGGTTCTCGATCAGGATGCCGCGGATGGCGAGATTGTCGTAGACGGAGCCGGTGATCTGCGCACGGGTGACGCCGGCGGTGTTTTTCAACGCGTCGTGCAGGCCGCGCGCGGCCTGCGCGTCGAGCACCTCGCGCGTCAGGACATTGATGGTCAGCGGCACGTCGACGGGATCGACGTCGCGGTAGGCGCCCAGCTGGACGCTCTCGGCTTGGTAGCTCTGGACCTTTTTGCCGGAGACGTTGAAGCTCTCGAGGGTGACCGCGGGCAGGTTCTTCGCGTCGGCTGCCGCGGTGGACGTCGCGGCCGGGGTCTGCGCAAGGAGGGACGCGCCAGCGGCAGCCAGGGCGAGGAGGAGGCGTGGGTGGGTGTTCATGGTGCAGGAAACAGGTCTTGGTGCCTAGGGTTTCAGGTGTTTTTCGAACCAGTCGAAAGTTCGCTTCATGGAGTCGCGGCCCTCCGGGCTGTCGACGAAGAGGAATTCATGCCCGCCGGGGGCGTTGTCGTAGAGGTGCTCCGCGTAGGTCTTGCCGTGGGCCTTGAGCGCCTCCGCGACGCGTTTGTTGTGCAGCTGATAGGGCACGGTCTTGTCGCCTGTCGTCGAGAGGAGGAGCACGGGGGACTGGATTTTCTCCACGTGAAACGCCGGGGAGATCGCAATGTAGGCGGGGAGGTTTTTGTCGGGCAGCTTGCCGCCGAAATTCTTCTGCGCGGCGATGTCCTGCCGGCGCGCCTCGGACTTGTAGCCCATGAAGGCCACGATGTCCGACAATCCCGCGACCTGCACGGCCGCCGCGAAGCGCTTCGGCTCCACTTGCAGCGAACGCAGCGTGATCATGCCGCCGCGGCTGTGGCCAAAGATTCCGAGTCGCGCCGGATCGACGAAGTCCTTGCCCGCGAGGTAGGCGGCCGAGGCCAACGTGTCGGCCAGGTCAGTGACGCCGTAGTTGTTCTCGTAGATGGTCTCGTCATGACCGGAGCTGCCGCGATATTCGGGATACATCACCACATAGCCCCGCTCGATTGCCGCCGCGATCCAAGGGAACCACTCGGCGGTGAGCTGGATGTGGTTGCCACCATGCACCATCACGAGTGCGGCGTGCTTCTTGCCCGGCGTCATTTTCGTCGGCGTGAAAATGTAGCCCGGAATCGCTTCCTTGTCCGCGGTGTTCGCCGGGAACGTCACCCGCTGCAGGCGGATGCGGTCGCTGTATTCCTGACGGAAGTTGGAGACGATGAGTTCCGTCTTCAGCAGGAAGACCTCCTGGGTCAGCCGGGCGACTTGAGGGCCCACATCCTTCGAGTTCCGATCGAGAAACTGCGTGAGCGTGCCCTCGGCCGGAGCCTTGGGCGCGGTGGTGTCCTGGGCAGGCAGCCACGCGCAGGCGCACGCAATTGTCACAATCGTCCGCAGGCGGATCCGGTTTGGGGTGTTCATGGGAAAGAAACTGCGAGTGCTAGAGCCCGAACCGCGCCGGGTCGAAACCACGCTCGCGCAGCGCTGCCGCCAACGCCTTCACGTCGAGTCGCGCCCCGGGGGCGACGCCGGCGGAGCGATACCAACCTTGGTTCGTCTCAAGCGCGAATTGCAGCCGCTGCCCGCGGGAGGCCACCGTGCGCTCATCGAACGGGTGGAGCTGGTAGATTTCCTCGAGCACGCCTGCGGCGTTGAAAAACCCGATGTCGAGCGGCGTCGGGGTGTTTTTCATCCAAAACGCCAGCGCCTGCGGCTGCTCATAGATGAAGATCATGCCGTCCTCGGGCCCGAGGTCGCGACGTTCCATCAGACCGCGCTGCATCTCCGCCGGCTGGACGGCCAGCTGCATCCGCACGGTGCGCTCCCCGACCTTGATCGGGAAAAAGTGCGCAACCGACTTCCGCGTCGCGGGCGCCTGGGAGGCGGTTTTCTCCCGCGCGCACCCGGCGGGCGTCCATGCGACCAGCAGGGACAGCATCACGGCGAGCAGCGGCGAAACCGGATTTGCGTTTTTCACAGGGGCAGTGGCTAATGCGCACCCTCCTTCAACTCAACTGCTCTCTTCCGTGCCCGGAAAAAAATCTCCACCTCCCCTCCTCTACGCCGACACGGCCCGGAGCGCCGATGTCCTCTATTTTGGCCGCGTCGCCATGCACGATCCGTTTGTGGCGTTTGGGCTGAAGGGGAAAAAGTATGCGGTGGTGAGCGCGCTCGAGTTCGGCCGCGTGTGCCGCACCTCGGGTTTCGACCGCGTGCTCCGTCTCGAGCCTTACCTCGACCGCGCCCGTGCGCTGTGGCCCGGCCGCAAACCCGGTCCCGCGGAGGTGATCTCCCTTGTCGCCCAGGACCACCGGCAGAAGCGCTTCAGGGTGCCGGAGGACTTCCCGGCCGGCCTGCACCAGCGACTCCTCAGCCTGGGCCTCACTCTCACGATCGCGGAGGGAGCGTTTTTCCCTGAGCGGGAGGTCAAGACCGCGGCCGAGGTCGCGGCCATCCGCGAGGGCAACCGTTGCAGCGCGCTGGGCTTCGCCGCCGCGGAAAAAATCCTCCGGGCGAGCAAGCCTGTGGGCCGCCGCCTCGTTCACCGGGGCGAGACACTCACGAGCGAGCGGCTGCGTTTTGCCATCGAGGTAGCGTGCCTCGAGGCCGGGGCCCACGCGGCGCACACGATTGTCGCCGGCGGCGATCAGGCCTGCGATCCGCACGAGCGCGGCTCGGGCCCGCTCCGCCCGCACGACCTGATCATCCTCGATATTTTTCCGCGGGTCGCGGCCACCGGGTTCTTTGGGGACATGACGCGCACGTTCCTCCGCGGCCGCGCCAGCGACCGCCAGCGCGCGCTCGTCGCGGCCGTGCGCGCGGCGCAGCTCGACGCCATCGGCCGCATCCGGGCGGGCGTGAATGGCCGCGACGTGCACCGCGGGGTCGAGGCCGTGTTCAG
>JAEUHB010000225.1 GCA_016794665.1 Opitutaceae bacterium | reverse complement strand
ACGCACCGGGCGGCCACGCCATGGAGGGGTTTGTCACGCCACTCGACGAGACGTGGACTGGTCGGATCCGGCGCCACGTGCGAAACATGGCCGGCAACCCCCGCAAGATTGGCGCCTACGTCGGGGAAAAGGTGCGCTGGCATGCCCGCAACAGCCCGGCCAAGCAGTGGCTGATCTACAAGCTGGTCCACCTCCACGCCAAGCGACCCAACCCAATCTCGCGCCTGATCGTGCCGCACGATCGCTGGCCTGCATTCTGGTATGCAATCCGCCGCATGGCCCAGTCCTATGTCGCCCGCCGCTTCGACGGCCCGCTGCTCGCCGTGTTTCCCGACCACGGCGAGCGCTACACGACATGGAAGGGCGTGTTCGGCCCAGCCGCCACGGTGAAGATCGTAGCCGCGCCGCACGACCAACTCTTCGAGCCCGTTGTTCGCGACGAGTGGCTGGATTCGCTCGCTCACGCGCTGGGCGACGGGCGGCGCAGCGAGAGATTTTACTTGGAACGCCACATCGCGCGGTCGTCATGCCGGCATGTCATTGGGCGTCGTCGGGCAACGTTGTGTGAGCGAGCGCGAGCCGGAGCTCGGGCTCGGGGTCGTCGCGTCGGTCGATCGCGGGGCCAAGCGCATCGGGGTCGCGTTTCCCGCCACGGGCGAGCAGCGCCTCTACGCGCTCGGCACCGCCGTGCTCAAGCGCGTCCAGTTCCCCGCCGGCGAGACGGTCGCGACGCGCGACGGCGGCTCGCTCGTCATCGAGAGCGTGGAGGAAACCGACGGCCTGCTGACCTACGTCGGCGGTGGCCGCCGCGTGCGCGAGGACGCCATCTCGGACGTCGCGGGCGCTAGCTCACCGCCGCAGCGCTTCCTCGCCGGCCAGACCGATCCGGGCGAGGTGTTTGACCTGCGGCTGCGCGCGCTGCAGGCGCAGGCGCGGTTCCGGCAGTCGGAGGTGCGCGGCTGCCTCGGCGGCCGCCTCGATCTGATCCCGCACCAGTTCTACATCCTGCACGAGGTCGCGGCGCGGCGCATCCCGCGCGTGCTGCTCGCCGACGAGGTGGGCCTCGGCAAAACCATCGAGGCCTGCCTCATCGTGCAGCGCCTGCTCATCACCGGCCAGGCCAAGCGCGTGCTCATCCTCGTGCCCGAGCCGCTCACGCACCAGTGGTTCGTGGAGTTGCTGCGGCGGTTCAACCTCTGGTTCAGCATCTACGACGAGGCGCGCTGCGCCGGCTGCGAGGCCAGCGACCCCGGAAAAAACCCGTTCCACGCCGCGCAGCTCGCGCTGAGCAGCGTCACGTTTCTCTCGCACCTGGAAAACCGCCGCGAGCAGGCGCTCGCCGCCGGCTGGGATCTGGTCGTCGTCGACGAGGCGCACCACCTCGACTGGACGCCGGAGGCCGTCAGCCCCGGCTACGCGCTCGTCGAGCGCCTCGCCCTCGCAAGCCCCGGCCTCCTGTTGCTCACCGCCACGCCCACGCAGCTCGGGCTCACGGGGCATTTTGCGCGCCTGCGCCTCCTCGACCCGCACCGCTACGCGGACCTCGGGAAATTCCGCGCCGAGGCCGAGGGCTTCGGCGCCGTCGCGGCCATCGCGGAAAAAATCGTCGCGCGCCAGCCGCTCGCCGCCGCCGACCGCGCGGCGCTGGAAAAACTCTTCGGCCGCGATCCCGCGCGGCTCGCGAAGCACCTCGACGCGCTCGCCGCGGGCCAAGCTGGCGCCCACGAGGCGCTCCTGCAGACGCTGCTCGACCAGCACGGCACGGGCCGGGTGGTGTTTCGCAACACCCGTGCGGCGATGACGGGTTTCCCGCGCCGGCAATACTGCCCCGAGCCGCTCGATCCGGCGGGCAACCTCACGCTCCTCGCCCGCGCCGCGCGCGAGCTGCAAGCCGAGGAGACCGGCGCCGAGGCCGGCATCCGCTACTCGTTCAAGGAGGACCCGCGCATCGACTGGCTCGTGGCCTTCCTGCTCGCGGATCGCGCGCGCAAGGTCCTCCTCATCTGCAAGAGCCAGCGCAAGGTCGCCGCCCTCGAGGCCGCGCTGAAGGAGAAGACCAACGTGAGCATCGGGCTCTTCCACGAGGGCCTGCCGCTCGTGCAACGCGACCGGCAGGCCGCGTGGTTCGCCGAGCCCGGCGGCGCGCAGCTTCTCCTCTGCTCCGAGATCGGCAGCGAGGGCCGCAACTTCCAGTTCGCGCACGACCTCGTGCTCCTGGATCTGCCGCTCAACCCCGGGCTGCTCGAGCAGCGCATCGGCCGCCTCGACCGCATCGGGCAGACGCAGACCATCCGCATCCACGTCCCGCACCTCGCCGGCAGCGCCGAGGCGGTCGTCGCCGCGTGGTATCACCGCGGGCTCGATGCCTTCGAGACCTCGCTCTCCGGCGGCACGGAGTGCCAGGAAAAATTCGGGGCGCGCGTGCTCGAGCTCGCCCTCGCCCACGACGGCCGGACCGACACCAAGCTGGAGGCCCTGCTCGCCGAGACCGCCGCCTTCCGCGCCGAGCTCGCGGAGAAGATGCGCCGCGGCCGCGACCGCCTGCTCGAGCTCAACTCCTTCAACCGCGTCGTCGCCGAGCGCGTGATCGCGCAGGTGCGCGCCGCCGACGCCGATCCGTTCCTGCGGACGTTCCTCCTCGCGCTGCTCGATCACTTCGGCGTGCGCGTGAAGGAGCACGAGGAGGGCGACGTCTTCCTCGATCCGAGCCACGCCTACATCGAGGGCTTCCCCTCGATCCCGGCCGACGGGATGCTCGCGACCTTCGACCGCCGCCGCGCCATCGCGCGCGAGGACATCCGCTTCCTTTCCGCCGACCACGCGCTCGTGCAGGATGCCATCGACCTGCTCATCGACTCCCCGGCGGGCACGACCGCGTTTGGCCGCATCATCTCGGACGAGCCCAACCTGCTCCTCGAGGCCGTGTTCGTGCTCGAGGCGGTGGCCGACGCCCGCTGGCAGATCGATCGCTTCCTCGCGCCCACGCCGGTGCGCGTGCTCGTCGACCTCCGCGGCAACGACCTTTCCGACGAGCGCGACGCGAAGCACATCGCCGCCGACTTCGAGGAGGAGCCGCCGCACCGGTTCCTGGAGCAACGCAGCTTCAACGCCGGCGTGCTCAAGTCCCTCGTCGAGTCCGCGACCGAGACCGCCGGCACGCGCACCCGCGCCGTCATGGCCGCGGCCGCCGAGCGCGCCACCGCGACCCTGCAGGCCGAGATCGAGCGTCTCGTCGACCTCGCCAAGGTAAACGACCACATCCGCCCCGAGGAGATCGCGCTCGCCCGCGAGCAACTCGACCGCACCCGTGCCGCCATCGCCGCCGCCCGCCTGCGGCTCGACTCGATCCGGGTGATCCTGGAGGGCGAGCGGACGGAAGACTGAGCGAGGCGGATTTTTTTGGCTTCGCGGGCCGGCGCCCAAGTGCATCGTCGCGCCGTCGTGGTCGTCTGGCTCGACACCGCCGCGCGTGTTCCCCGCCCCGCTTCGCCTCGTGCCCCTTTGCCTCGCCGTCCTCGCCGGCGCCGGGCCGCTGCGCGCGCAGTTCTGGAGCGACACGCCGTTTGCCCGCGTCGCTTTTTTCCCGCCCGGTGCGCCCGTGTTCGGCGCGCCGCTGCCGCCCCGACCCAGCCAACGCCCGCTCTGGATCGACGACCGTCCGCTCACCGCCCCGGACGGACTCGCGACCTTCGTGGCGGAGACGTTTTACCCGGCGCTGAGCACCCGCCTCTTCAACCTCAAGCTCGACAAGAAAATCGAGGCCCGGCTCCACGCCTACCGCACGGCGCGCGATCGCGAGCTCAACGCCCTGCTCGACCGGCTGCACCTGGCGGAGGCGGCGCCGGACGGCACCGACCTCGCCGGCCTGCGCGCGCTGGCCGCGGAACAGGCGCCGCGGCTCGCCGCGCTGGAGCAGGAAGCGGAGAAACTCCGCGCGGATCTCGTCTCCGGCTGGTGGTTCACCGACGGCGATTGGAACGGCAGCCGGCGCTGGCGCCTCGACCCGGCGAAGGACTTTGGCAACGCCGCCGACGCCGAGGCTCGCTTCCAGGTGGTCCGTGCCGCCGCCTACTACCAGCCGGGGCTGCTGCCGGCGCAGCGCGGCCTGCTCCGCGAGCTGGCGACCGAGCTGCGCGACGGCGCCCGCAAGGCCCGCGGGCTCCCGGGCGACCGCGATGCGAGCGACGCGATCTTTTTCTCGCCGGAGACGGCGCGGTTCCGCCTGCCCGCGGGCGCCACGCCCGCGCTCCGGGAAAAACTCGCCGCCTTCAACGGCCGCAAGGCCGCGCTCAAGCGCGCCCTGCTGGACACGCTCGTCGCGCAGGACAAGGCCGGCGCCGAGGAGCGCGCGGCCGCGTTCGAGGCGCTGGCCGACACCCAGTGGCCCGAGATTGTCGCACTGGAAGCGCTGGCGGAGCAGATGCGCGAGGAGCTCGCCGGCCGCTTCGCGCCGACGCCGCCGCCCCCGCCGCCGTGGGTGCCCAAGGAAATTTTCACCGCCATCACCGCCTACAATGCGGATCGCGACGCGTATTTCGCCGGGATGAAGGCTTTCGCCGACAGTGCGGCCGGGCGCGTTTATCCTCCCGAGTCGGACTCGGGCGACGCGGAGCGGCAGTTTCAGGCGCAACAAGCCGAGGCGCGCCGCGCTGCCTCCCTCGCCTACCAGCGAGAGCACGCCGATGAATTCGCCAAGCTGCACGCGCGCTATCAGGCGATCCGTGAGAGCCTCGCGACGCTCGCCCTCAATCAGGTCGACCGGAAGACGGGCAAGCCGCTGAGCGCCGACACCCTGCTGCGCGCGCACGCGGCCTCGATGGCGGAGTTCGATGCGTTCGGCCGCGAGTCCGTGATCTACGCCAACTACCGGATCGCGATGCTGCAGCCGGGGCTCTCGCCTGAGCAACGGAGGCTGCTCTTCGGCTACACGCTTGCCGGGCTCGCGCAACCGCTGCCCTTCGGCGAGTTCATGCCGCAGTCGTCGGCCAAACGCCCGATGGCCAGCCCGTAGCCGCGGATCAGTGCGACTCCGTGAAGCTCGTGATCGAGTGCCACTCGAGCATTTCCTGCCGCAACGCCCGCTCGGTCTTGAGCACGACGCGCTCGAGGCTGTTCCACGTCTCGCAGAAGCCGAGGCGCCGACGGCTGTCCTCCAGCATCACCTGCATCTCGCGGTAGCGCGCGACGCGCCGGTGCAGGTCATTGATCGAGATCAGGGAGATGAAAGCCGCCGCGATGACCGGCAGCGCCAGCGGCAGGAGGTAGAAGATCGTGCTCTTCACGCCACCGGGCACCGTGACCCCGAGCGCGCCGCCGAGGGCGTAGGCCGCCGTGCACGCCAGCGCGAGCAGCGTCGCAATCCAGAAGCCGAGCTTGAGGCGGCCGAAGAGCGGCAGCGCGCGCGCCTCCTGCCGGCGGTAGTAGGCGAGCTGATCGTCGATGCGCTTGGCGCGGTAGGTATCGCGGAACTGCGCCGGCGTGATGGCGTGCGTCTGCTGGGCGCGGCTGTGCAGGATGTGCAGCGCGCGGGCGAGGCCGCGGGCGTTGGGCACGTCGACATCCTCGAAGAGCGACGTCGTGCGCGGCAGGCCCCACGTGGCGAGCGCGGAGCGGCAGAACTCCGCCGCGAGCCGGCAGCCCACCCAGTTGTGCATCGAGTGGTGATGCCGCCGCAGCAACAGCGCGACGGCGATCGCCCCGGTGAGGCAGAGCAGTTTGAGCCACGGCAGCGCCGAATAGTGCAGGTCAAACGCGAGCCCCGCCGCGGCGACGAGCGTGGCGACGACGTGCAGGATCACCGTGCCCACGATCAGCCGGCGGAAATACGGCGCGCCGCGGCTCGCGGCGTGGTCGCACTTGCGCTGGAAGCGAAAGATATGGTCGGGCGCGCCAAAGGGATTCTCACCCCAGCCACCGTCGCTCGCGGGCAGGCGGTTGAGCTTGGCCAGGTGCTCGTCCTCCCGCCGCAGCCGCTCGAAGTTCTCGCGCTGGACCGCGAGCGTCGCGGGGTCGATGATCACGACGGGCTTCTCCAGCGAGCGGGCATAGGCGACCACGTCGGCGGTGCCGCCCTTGCCGCGCGCGGGCTGGCCGTCCCAGACCGCGAGGAGCACATCCGCGCCGTTGACCGTCTCCATGCCGCAATCGAGGTAGGCGTCCTCGCGCGTGCCGTTCTCCATGTTCACGCGCACGTGCTCGGCCTGCGCGAGCAGGCCCTCGACCGCCACCCTCTCCTCCGGCGGAAAATCCGTCGCGAAATCCACCCACGGCAGGGGCAGGATGGCGTGCCAGGAGAACCCCAGCGCACGCGCCTGCGCGACAAAGACCTGGTCACTGCCGTCGGCCACCGATGAGAGCGCCAGCCACTCGCCCGGCGCTTCGCGCCGCAGCGCCTCGAGCTCGGCCGAGATCGCGCGCGCGACGCCCTCGGGATTGGCGACCGAGCGGTGTCCGGAGAAACCGACGATGTGGAACAACGGGAGTTGCGGCGTCTCGCTCATGCGGGCCCGCGCATCGGACGGATCGGGGGGAGGCGCGTCAACGGCGAAGCCGGTCCGCCGCAGGATTGGTTTGCGCGTCCGCCCCCGGCCCTGTCTGCTAAAAGCGAACATGAGCGGACAGCCAGCCCCCGCCGTCTTCCTCAGCTACGCATCGCAGGATGCGGAGGCGGCGGCGCGACTCTGCGACACGCTGCGGGCCGCCGGCGTCGAGGTGTGGTTCGATCAGAACGAGCTCGTGGGCGGCGATGCGTGGGACCAGAAAATCCGCGGCCAGATCAAGGCGTGCGCGCTGTTCGTGCCGGTGATCTCGGCGGCGACGCAGGCGCGGCGCGAGGGGTATTTCCGGATCGAGTGGAAGCTCGCCGCGCAGCGCACGCAGGCGATGGCCGACGGCACGCCGTTCCTGCTCCCCGTCGTGATCGACGCGACCAAGGACGACGAAGCGCTGGTGCCGGAGGAATTTCGCGCGGTGCAGTGGACCCGGCTTCGCCCTGCGGGCTTCGCCGGGCAGGCCCGCGATGAGGCGGACGAGGCGCTGGAGAAATTCTGCGCGCGGGTGAAGACGTTGCTCGGCGGCTCGGAGCTGGAGCCGGAGCGTCCACGACCTGGAGAACGCGGCGAGGGCGCCGTGTCCCCGACAACCCCAGCGCCGGCCAAGGCGGCTCGCCGCGTCCCCGCGGCCGCATGGCTGGCCGGCGCCGCCATCGTGCTCGCGATCGGCGGCTACCTGGTGTTGCGCCCGGCGCCGACCGCAGGCGGTGGACCGCGCCCGCCCCCGGCGGAAAAGCCCGCCGCGCCGCTTTCCCGGGCACGTCAGCTCGCCGAGCAAGCCAGCTCGCTCGCGCTTAAAAAGTTCAACTCGACCGCCGACGACTTCGCCGCGGCCGAAGGCCTGCTCAAGGAGGCGCTGGCGCTCGATCAGAACGACGCGGAGATTTGGGCCCTCTCGTCGCAGTTCAACACCGCGATCCGGACGCGCGGGTTTGATCATTCCCGCGGCCGCAGCGAGGCGGCACGCAGCCAGGCGGAGCGCGCGCTGAAGCTGAACCCCGAGTCCACAGAGGGACTCTTTGCGCTCGCTCGCTGGCAGCGCGACTACGAGCCCGACCCGGCGGTGGCCGAGAAAACGTATCTCGCCGTGCTGGCCCGCGCACCCGATCATGAGCAGGCGCTCTTCACGCTGGCCACTCACTACGACCGGACGGAACGATTCACAGAGGCGATTGCGATGTTTGAGCGCGCGGCGCGGAACCCGCGCGCGATGCCGTTGGCCCGCTACGGCCAGTATCTGGCCCATTTCAACCGCTGGCAGTTCGCCGAGGCCGAGCGCTGCCTGCGCGAATCGATCGCGATCGAGCCGTCGTCAAACGCCGTGACCGGCCTCGCGATGGTGCTGCTCACGGCCCGCGGCGACGCCGCGGGCGCAGTCCGGGCGCTGGCGGACTTGCCGCAGGCGCAACGCAGCGAGCATCGCGCCGTCTGGATGACGGCCAACGTGCACCTCGCCGCGCGCGAACCGGACGGCGCGCTGGCCGCCTTGCGGCGGTTCACGGGCGACTTCATCCAGGACAACTGGCATGTTGGCCCGACGGCGTATTGGACCGGGCGGGCGCACGCCCAGGCGGGGCGCCAGGAGGCGGCCCGGATCGCGTTTGAGTCGGGTCTCGCGGTGGTGGACGCAAAACTCAAGGCGGAGACCGGGAACTCGAACCTTCACGTCGCGCGGGGCGAGTTGCTCGCGTGGCTGGGCCGGACCGAGGAGGCGCTGCGCGCGGCGCGCACCGTGACGGAGCTGACCGCCGGCCGCGACGTGCGGCTGTGGTTTTTCTCGCGCGTGCGGATCTACGCCGCGCTCGGGCGGGCGGACGATGCCCTGCCCCTGTTGGAAAAACTCACCTCCCGGGATTTCAACCGGGTCGGCTGGCCCCTCACACCCGCCCTGCTGCGAGTGGATCCGCTCTGGGACAAGCTCCGCGGCGACGCCCGGTTCCAGGCGCTCTGCCAGTAGCCGGCCCCGGCGAACGGCCGCCGAGCATTATATCAACCTGTGGTCCTCTCGCGACAGTTCGCGCTGCTCGTTCCGCCCGCGCGGTGAGGTTGAGCGTTGATCGCGCGGCGGCTGGCCGCACAGTGGCCGGTCCATGATCGGTCTCCATGAAGGCAAGGGCGCGCGGCCGCGCCGCAAAAAAACCGCCGAGCGCGCGCTCACGCTGCGCCTGCAGGTGGTGGCGTGCGAGCCGGCGATCTGGCGGCGCCTGGTGGTGCGCGAGTCGATGTGGCTCTCTCGCCTGCACGACGCCATCCAAGTCGCCTTCGACTGGTTCGACTACCAGACGCACGCGTTCAACGTCGACGACCTGCGCTACGGCAACCCGCTCAAGCGCGAGGAACTCACCATCGAGGACGACCGGGACGTGAGCATCGCCGATCTCGATCTCGATCACCGCGAGCGCTTCACCTACGGCTACCACTTCGGCGAGGGCTGGCAGATCGAGATCAAGCTCGAGAAAACCGGCGTGGCGGAAAAGGGCCACTTCTACCCGGCCTGCCTCGGCGGGGAGCGCGCCGGCCCGCCGGAGGATTGCGGCGGCATCGAGGCGTTCCACGACATGCTCGCGTGCTTGAAGGAGCCGCACACCGACCTCGGCCGCGAATGGATCGAGTGGGTCGGCCCGGACTACAACCCCGAGGTGTGCGATCTGCCGAAGATCAACCAGGCGCTGAAGAAACTCGGCAAGTAGTCCAGCGGATCCTGGCCGCGGGCTCAGGCCTTAGTCGGCGCGCTGGGCACCGACGGGAAGAACGGCGCGAGGCCATCGATGAAAGGCTTCAGCATCTCCGGCTCCGTGCGCGTCTGCGTCCAATGCAAAAGAAGCAGGGCGACCATCAGCAGCAGCACAAACCCCACAAGGGCCGGGCTGATGCTCTTCAGGAAGCGGTAGAAGCTGATTGTCATCAGCACCGCGAAGAAGCCGCACACAATCGTGATGAAGTGATGCTCGGCGAACAGCGTCTTGACCTGCTGCCACAGCGGCTCGGCGGCCTGCTGGAGAGGTGTGAGATCGGCGTTCATGGGGTGACGTTGTGACGGTGGGATCGGCGCACGACGCCGGCAAAGGCTAATCGACGCGCCGAGCGTCAACGGGGCGTAAAGTTTCCTGCTGTAGCCCGCCTCGTGAGAGGCGGGACGAAACGACCCTGAGGTTCCCGCCGGTCCCTGCTCTCACGAGCAGGGCTACTTGCCCGGCAGTGTGCCCGCTAGCACGGTCACCATCTTCTCGGGATCGAGGCGCGCCTTGATGGCGGCGTTGACCTCCGCGAGCGTGAGGGCCTGGAGGCGTTTCGGATACTCGTCGATCCACTCGGGGCCGTGGCCCCGCTGGAGTGCGGCGTTGATCGCGGCGGCGAGGCCACCGGTCGTCGCGAGCGTGACTTGGTAGGAGCCCGTGAGCGTGACTTTGAAGTTCTTCAACTCCTCCTCGGTGATGCCCGACGCGTGGAAGCGCCGCAGCTCGCGCTGCGTCGAGGCGAGGCCTTTTTCCAGGAGGTCGGGCGCAAACGTCGCCTGAATAGACCACGCACCATCAGCGAGCGCGTCTTGGCCAAGCTGCGCGACGATGCCGTAGGTGAGGCCTTCCTGGTTGCGGATGATATCGAGCAGGCGCGCGGAGAAAAACCCGCTGCCGAGCACCGAGGTGGCCATGTGCAGCGGCTGGTAACCGGCGTCGCGCGCGCGCAACCCGGAGGGCTGGCCGATCACGACGGACACGCTGGTCTTCCCAGGCATCTCGACCTTTTCGGTGCGCGCGGCCGCCAGCGCCGGCGCCGCCGGGGCGGCTGGCACGGGCCGTCCGCCGGTCCAGCCGGAAAACGCCGCCCCGACCGCGCGGTCAATCGCGGCGTCGTCGACATCGCCGACGGCGATGAGGCGCGCAAGGGCGGGGCCGTAATGTGCGGCATGAAAAGCCTTCACTTGGTCGAGCGTCGCGGCTTCGAGATCCGCAAGGTATTTCTCCTCGGCGGGCGGGCGGTTGGGATGTCCGGCGGGAAAGACGGCGCGGGCAAAGGCGCCGTCGGCGCGGAGATTGGTGTCCTCCATCTGCCGCTTGAAGCGGCCGGCGATCTGTTTCTTGAGCTTCGCAAACTCCTCGGCGTCGAAGCGCGGCGTGCGGAGCTGCTCGGCGAGCAGGCCGAGCACCAGCGGCAGGTCCTTGCGCAGGCACTTGCCTTGGAAATTGAGCACATGCGAATCGGTGCCGAAGGCGAGCGTCGCGCCGGCTTGCTCGAGCGACGCGGCGACGGCGAACTTGTCCTGCTTGGCGGTGCCCTTGTCCAACATGCCGGACGCAAGGTCGGCGATGGCGGAGTTGCCCGGCGGGTTGAAAACATCGCCCGCCCCCACGACGCCGCGCAGCGTCACGACCTCCTTGATCGCGGTCTTGAGCGTGAGCACGTCGACGCCCGCGACGGTGCGGCGGTGGATGTTGGGCGCGATGGCGGCGCCACCGCCGAGGCCACCGGCGGGCGCGGCGGATTGCGACAGGGGAGCGCCTTGCGCGCGGCCGCGAACGTCACCGGGGTTGCGATAATAGCTCGGCCCGCGTGCATGGCCCGAAATCTCGTTGCGGCGCAGAATCGAGCTCGTCGGCTTCGCCGGCGCCTCGGCCTGCGGGATGAACCAACCCGTCGTGCTCTGATCCTCGAGGCAGTAGGCCTTGGCGACGCGCTGCACGTCGGCGGGCGAGACGGCTTTCAGCTTTTCGAGCAGCGTGTGGTAGTAGGTCCAGTCGCCGACGGCGATCGACTCGTTGATCTGGCCGGCGATGGCGAAGGAGCCGTCGCGGCGGTAGGCGTGGCCCGCGAGGAGCTTGTTGATCGCGCGCTCGACCTCCGCGGGCGTGACGCCCTCGCGCTGGACCTTGGCGATTTCGGCGAGGAGGGCTTTCTCGGCCTGATCGTGGGTGACGCCGGGGGCGAGGACGGCGGTGGCGTTGAAGAGCGTGTTGTCGCGGAAGAAGCCCTTGGCGGCATCGGCGCTGATGGCGAGGTTGGCGTCGATGAGCGCGCGGTAGAAGCGGCTCGTCTTGCCGTCGCTGAACACCGCCGCGAGCACATCGAGCGCGGGGTGATCGGCGTGGAGCGCGCCGGGCGCCTTGAAGCCGATCTGCACGACGCCGACCTCGCCGGGGCGTTTCACGACCACGCGGCGCGGGCCGGTCTGCGCGGGCTCCTCGGTGTAGACCTGCGGGATGGGCTTGGGCGCGCGCGTGATGGGGCCGAAGTATTTTTTGATGAGCGCGAGCGCGGCGGCGGGCTGGAAGTCGCCGATGACGGTCACGGTCGCGTTGTCGGGCCAGTAATAGGTGTCGTAAAACTCGCGGAGCTTCTCGATCGAGACCTTCTCGATGTCGGACCGCCAGCCGATGGTCGGGTGGTGGTAAGGGTGGGCGAGGTAGGCGGCGGCGCCAACCTCCTTGTCGAGCGCCTCGCTCGGATCGTTTTCGCCACGCTCGAACTCATTGCGCACGACCGTCATCTCGGGCTGGCGGTCCTCCTCCCGGAGGAGGAGGTTGCGCATGCGGTCGGCCTCGAGCTGGACGGCGAGCTCGAGGTGCTGGCTCGGGAGGTTCTCGTAGTAGTTGGTGCGGTCGAGCCACGTGGTGGCGTTGTTGATGCCGCCGATCCGATCCATCAGCGTGTCGAAGCCCTTGCCGTTGCCGGCGTGGAAATTCTTCGAGCCCTTGAACATCAGGTGCTCGAGCAAGTGCGTGGCGCCGGTGGTGCCGGTGACCTCGTTGCGCGAGCCCACGCGGTAGGTCACCATGAACGTGAGCACCGGCGCCGAGTGATCCTCGAGCAGGAGCACGGCGAGGTCGTTGGCGGCGAGCTTGTATTCGGCGATGCCGCCCAGGGTCTTCACGTGCGTGAAGCCCTCGGGCACGGCCGCGCGGGCCACAGCGACGAGAGCGAATACGGCGAAGCCGGCGGCGAGAATGCGATTCATGGCGGACAGGTGGGTCACTGATAGCGCCGCGAAGGTTTCCACAATTCCCGCTCGGTGAAGGCGGGCTTGGTCATCGTGTCGAGCGGATGATTTTTGCTGCCGAGGAGGACGGTGCGGCGGCGGGCGGTTTCGGGCGCGAGGGCCTTGGCGAGCAAATCCGCCGCCTGCTGCTGGGTGAGCGACGCGAGCGCGGCCAGCGAGGCCTGCTGCCGGTCCCACTCGCCGCCGAAGGTGTAGGCGCGGCCGAAGAAGATCTCCGCCTTGTCGCGGATATTTTTCGGCTTCTCCTCGAACTGCGAGCGCGCGCCGGCGATGAGCGTGGCCCACTTCTCGTCGGGGATCGCAGCGAGCGCGGCGGGCAAAGTGGCGATGAAAGCCTCCGCGCGCCGGCGCAGCTCCTCGGGCGCGTAGCCGCTCGATTGGATGACAAACGTGAAATACCGGTGCCGCAGCGAGGCGCCGGCGTTGGAGCCGACGATGTAGCCGAGCTGCTGCTTGGTGCGCAGCTCGCTGAAGAACGGATCGCCGAAGAAGTTGGCGGCGACGGCGGCGGCGACGCGCAGCGCGGGCGCATCCTCGCCGATCACGTAGTCGCCGATGAAGGCGGAGTTCACGCCCTCGATCGGGCCGGCGTCGACGATGTTCTCGCCCGGCGCGATGGCGACGTGCCGGCGGCGGAGCAGCTCCGTGGGCTGCGCCGGCTGCGCGCCAATTTTCTGGGCGAGCAACCGCGTGGCGGCGATCGCTTGATCCGCGGAAAAGTGGCCGTGCACGACGGCCTCGACGGCGCCGCGGGCGAAGAAGCTCTTGGCAAACGCCTGCACATCGCCCCAGCCGGAAGCTTCCGTGATCCCGATGAGTTCGCTCGGGAGGAAGTGGACCTCGCGCATCAGGGCATCGCGGCGGTCGCGGGCGAGCACATAGGCCTCGGTTTGGCTGTAGCTCCGGAGGCTGCGGAGCACGGCTTCCTTGATCGCTTCGAAGCGGCCGGGGGCGAGGGTGAAGGCCTTCAGGTTCTCCGCGACGTGCGCGACGTAGCGCGCGGCGGAGTCGCCGTAGCCGCCAGCGGAGAACTTGGCGCCCTCGAGCGTAAAGTCGGAGGCGAGGTCGAGGCCGGCGAGCTCGGCGTCGCTCGTCGCGGGGGTGAGGAAGTCGCGCAGGCACGCGTCGTAGAGCCGCAGCAGCGCGGCGGCGCGAGCCGTGCCCATCTCGCGCACGGGCACGAAGCGCAAGCTGAACGCGGTCTGCGGGCGCTGGAACTCCGTGTCAGGCGCGTAGTGCAAAACGAGGCCCGGCTCGTTGATGAGCGCGACGGGGCGCTCGGCGAGCAGCGGCGTGTCGCGCGGCATGAAGCGGTTGGCGCCGGGCAGCGTGAATTTGTTCTTCGAGACCGGGTTCGCGATCGCGTCATACGCGGCGCCGGTTTCCTCGTTGTAGGAGTAAGCCGTGCCATAGATGCGCTCCTTTTTGTCGGTGGGCACGCCCTTGGCGGAGAGCATCACGAGCGCGTTGTCGGCGGTGAGGGCGTTGAGCAGGCGGCGGTAGGCGGCCTCGTCCGGCGCGCCCCACACGTCGCCGGCGCGCTCCGCGACCTCGAGCGGATAGAACAGGGCCTGATTCGCGAGCGTCGTGGCAAGCGAGGCGCCCTCGCCCCGGTCGCGGTAGGTCTCGTTGAGCGCGGCGATGCGCGCGCGGTCGCGATAGAAGTCGGCGGGAAACGGCGCCGCCCGGAGGTGCGCGAGGTAGGCGAATATCTCCGTGAGCACGCGCGCGCGCTGCTCCTTGCCGGCGGGCGTGAGGTCGGCGCCGATGAAGAGCGAGCCGTAGACCGGCGTGCGCTCCCACACGAAGGCGCTCAGGCCGTTGATCAGGCCGTCGCGCTTAAGCGCCTCGACGAGGCCGCCGGGGCCGGGGTAGCTGATGAGTTGCGTGAGAAGCTCGTCGGGCTTGCTCGCGAAGTCCGCGCGCGTGCCGGGCACGGCAAACTCGAGGCTGAGCGCGCGCTCCTCCTTGATCGGCTCGACCTGCGCGAGCCGCAACGCAGCCTTGCGCGGCAGGAAACGCGCCTCGCGCACCGGGGGCGTGATCGCGCGCTTGGGCACGGGGCCGAATTTCTCGCGGGCGAGCTTTTCCAGCTCGTCGAGCGGCGCCTTGCCGCAGATGGCGAGCGCCATCTGGTCGGCGGAATAGGTGGCCTCGTAGAAAGCCCGCACCTGCGCGGGCGTGGCGCCGGCGAGCGTGTCCTTGTTGCCGGTGCCGAACTTGCTCTCCGGGCTGCCGGGCGCGTAGAGGCCGGCGGCGACGAGGAAGCGCCGGCGCCCGTCGTTCTGCACGTGGCGCATCGCCTCGTTGTGCACGGCGTTGATCTCGCGGCCGGTGAACTCGGGCGTGAAGAGCGGCGCGATGAAGAACTGTGCGAGCCGGTCGAGGCCCTCGGCCAGCGCCTCGTGGCGCACCTCGAACTGGTAGTTGGTGTGGTCGGAAGCGGTGTAGGCGTTGTTGTAGCCCCCGTTGGTCTGCATGAAGTTCCCGTAGGCGTTCACGTCGGGATACTTTTCCGTGCCGAGGAAGAGCATATGCTCGAGAAAGTGCGCCATACCCTCGCGGTCCGCCGGGTCGTCGCCCGCGCCGATCGGGATGACGAGCGCGGCGGAGGACTTGTTGAACTTGGGATCGGAGACGAGGAGCACCTTCATGCCGTTGCCGAGGATGAAGCGGCGGAACTGCGCTTGGTCCGTCGGGGCCTTGACGCGCGGCGGGAGCTCGGGCGCGGGCGCATCAGCGGCGCCAAGCGCGAAGGCGAAGAAAAGCAGGAGGAAGGGGGTGCGGAAAAGGTTCATCGGGCAAAGGAGGATGGGAACGAACGCGCTGGGACGCTGGGCGCAAGCCGGGGCGAGGCCAAGCCGTTTGCGGCGAACGGCGGCGGAGGGCGACGGGCGCCCGTGCCGCCCCTCGGTCGTCACCGCGGACTTTGAAGTGGTTGCTGGAGCACACCCATCGCGGGTCGCGGGGTGGATTTTGCCGGGAGCAAACGGGCGGCGGACGGCCGTGCGAAACGGCCGCTACAACTGCGCGAGTTCCGCCTCGAGCACGGCCTTCAGCTCGCGCACGGGACGGAGCTGCTGCGGCTGCGGGGGCATGGCGGCGATTTCGGCAAGGGCGGCGGAAAAATTCGCGCGTTTGTCCGCGACGCTGCCGGCCAGAAGGCCCTTGGCGAGCTCGACCATCGCCCAGCGGAGGCGGACATCGTAATCAACGGCGGCGGCGCGACGCCGGGGCGCGTAGTGCGCGGTGACCGCCGCGATATTCTTCTCCGCCGCCGCTCGGTCGCCGACGCGTCCGAACGCCACGGCCGCCACCGCCTGATCGGCGGTGAGCCAGTAGAGGGCGTCCTCCGAGGTGTCGTCCGGCGTGGGGCGGCCGGCGACCAGCTTGCCCGCCGCCGCGGCCGCCTCGAGCCAGCGGCGCAAAGCCAGCGCCGCCTCCACCTGCACGCGCAGCGCGGCATTGGTGATATTGCGAAACGCAAAATGCTCCTCGCCGGTCTTCGGATTCAGGGCACCCAGTCGGTTTTCGACGGCCCGCGCGGCCTCCAGCGATTCCGCCACCTGCCCGACGCGGAGCTGCATGCCCGCGCGCACGCTCGCATTCCAGAGCGGGGTCATCGCCCGGTAGACGCTCTCAGGATCGGTCTGCGCGGCGCTGAGCTCGCGCAGGCGGTTGCCCGCAGCGATGGCGGCATCGATGTCGGTGACGCGGCCCATCTCCGCCTCGATGAAATCCACGCGCTGAACGCCGAACGCCGTGCCGCGAATTGAGCTCGGCGACCCGCCCACCTCCATGGCCTCGCGATTGCGCGCTTTTTGCACCGCAATGGCTTCGTCGATCCGGCCTTGGAGCCAAATCGCTTCCGCCAGGAGATTCTGCGACACGCGCCGGTTGTTGCGCGCCGGATCGTTGTCTGGATCGAAGCGGAGATACTCCGTCCAATCTTCCGCTACCTGCCGGGACTGCGCTTCGGCGGAGGCATAGTCATAAGAGTCCAGCGCCAAGGTGGTGCGTCGATTCCGGAGCAGGGCCCGCGAGCGCAGCGCCCCGAGGTTGCCCGCCTCGCGCTGCACCGTGGCATCGGCGATGGGCAGGGCCTCGTCGAGCAGGGCGGGCACCTCGGCGGCGCGTCCCGCGCGCCGCAAGGCCTCGGCCCGCCACGCGGCCGCCTCGCCGAATTGCACGCTGGCGCGCTGCCGCATGTCCGGCTCGGCCATCAGCTCGCGAAAAACGGCGCAGGCCTGGTCCAGACTGACCAGCGCCGGATCATTTTGCCGGTCGCGCAGCAGGACAAAGCCGTAGTTGGACTGCACGCGGCCAAACTCGTAGCGCATCTCGGGCGGGGCGCCCGGCGCCGTCGCCAGCGGCGCGATCACCTCGAGGCTGCGGCGACCGAGCGGCACCGCGATCTGCGGCCGGTTCTGCGAGTAGGCGTTGCGGCTCTGGGTCCGCAGCACGGCCGCCAGCTCCACTGCGATTTCAGTCGCGGGCACGCCGCCCTTGAGCAGGGACTGGAACAACTGCTCGGCCTCGTGCAGTGGTTTCTCCGCGTCGAGGGTCTTGCCTTTGATCGCAAGCGAGAGCCCGAGGCGGCTGAGCGCGATGGCCCGGTAGCGGTCGCTGCGCGCGTCGCGAAACTCCTTGGGCAGGGAGTCGAAGTAGGCGACCGCACGCTGGGCGAGGCCGCCGACGATTTCGACGCGGCCGGTCGGCTCGAGCTGCACGTAGAGATCGTCGAGAAGGAAGGACACGAGCCGCTCCGCCTCGCCGCGCGCCTGCTGGGCGCGGTCGCGGGCGATCCCCGCCTGATCCTCGGCGGCTTCGGCGCGGCGCCAGTTGACCCAGCCCCACACCGCGGCGCCGATGGCGCCGATGGCGAGCACGGTGCAGACGGCGGCGATGAGGCGCGCGCGCATCAGCGCCGTGCGGGTCGCGGCCTCCTTGGCCTGCGTCTCGGCGAGCTGGCGTTCGGCGGCGGCGCGGGCCTCGCGCTCGTGGCGCACGCCGCGGCTCGCGCGGACGACGCCGCAGAGCACATCGTGCGTCAGCTCCACGCGGCGCACATCGAGGCGCTCCTCGACGCGTAACAGGCGACGATCGACGAGCGTCGCGAGCGAGGCGGCGGACGCGCCGGCGGCGGCGAAGCCTTTTTTCACCCGCTCCTCGGCGATGCTCTCGCGGTAGCCGGAGTCGGTGAGCAGCTCGTCCTCGATGAAGGCGCGCACGCCGGCGGGCTGGTCGGCCAGCGTGCGCTCGTAGAATTCGGAGAGGATGGTGTCGCGCGAGCCGGCGAGCAGGTCGGCGGAAATCTCCGCGTGGCCGCGACCGCGGCGGGTTTCATCGAGCTCGCGGCAAACGAGGCTGAGCAGCGAGGGCTCAATCTCGGCGGTCGCGGTCTCGGCGGTGCCGGAGACAAAGGCGACGATTTGCGCGGCGACGGCGTCACTCACCAACCCACGGCCCGGGCGCGTGACCGCGGCGAGCGCCTGCGCGCCGGTCATGCGCGCGAGGCGCATCCGGTTCTGCGTGACGGAGGGCATCGTAGCCTTGAGGCCCTCGAGGTGCGCGAGGTAGTCCTCGCGCATCGCGATCAGCAGGCGGTAGTCGGCGCGCGTGAAATCGAATTTCTCCAGCCCGGCCTCGTCGGCGTCGAGCCGCGCCTCGAGGGCGCGGGGCGCGCGATTTTCCACAAGGTCGGCGAGTTCATCGAGGAACTGCGTGGCGCGCTGCCGCCCGAAGTCGTCGCCCTGCGCCAGCGTGAAGATCTCCTCGAACTGATCGAAGATGAGCAGCGGGATGAGCGGACGGCCGGAGCGATCGCGGAGGATGTCGTCGCGGTGATGGAGAAATTCCCAGAGCGACTCGCCCTGCGCGGCGACGCCCGGCTGCGTCCAATGCCCCGCCGCCTGCGTGGCGCGCAGGATCGCCTGCTTGATCTGCTCGGCGGGCGGCGGCGAGTCCTGGCTGTAGTCGAGCCGCACATAAACGGGACAGTAACCCTCGGGCCGCAAGCGCGGCACGAGGCCGGCGCGGAGGATGGAGGTCTTGCCGAGGCCCGACTGGCCGAAGAGGACGGTGAGGAGCTTGCGCTGGACGCGGCGGCCGAGTTCGGCGACCTCCTCGTCGCGGCCGTGGAAGTGCGCGCGGGTTTCCTCGGTGAACGAGGCGAGGCCGAGCCACGGGCTGACGTAGTCGGCGGGCTTGGCGTTGAGATCGGAAAGCGGGGCTTTCATGGGCGAGGACGATCCGGATTCACCACAGAGACACCGAGGCACGGAGAAGAACCAAGGCGGCGGGCCTTTCTTTGTGTCTCCGTGTCTTTGTGGTTCATCTCTGAAAAACTAGCGTCCACCGGTGAGTTCTTTGAGTCGGAGGCCGAAATCCGCCGGAGGCTCGCCGCCGAGGGCGCGGGTGAAGTGCAGGGCCTTGAACCTCTCAGGCACGAGCGCCTCGGCCTCGGTGGTGGCGTCGATGCAGACGGGCAGGATAAACACGGCGCCCTCGGCGATGTTGCGCGCGCGGTCGGTGGCGTAGCTCCACTCGCGGCGGAAATACGCCTCGAGGCGGCGCTGCGTGGTCGCGGAAATCACGGGGACGAAAAACGCGCAGCGCGCGATGTTCTGGCGGATCTTGCGGTCGTAGTCGTCGCCGCTTTCCAGACGCTCCATGTCGAACCACGTGGTGACGCCAGCGGCGTCGAGCGCGGCCTTGAGGCGCTGCACGGCGGGCAGGTCCTCGCGCGCGTAGCTGATGAAGACGGCGCGCTCGGGCATCTCGCGCGCCGGCGGCAGGAAGCGCTGCACCGCCGGGGCGGCCGAGGCGGGAGCGGGCGCGACGCCATGGCGCTGCATCCAGCGGCGGTGCAGCTCCTCGACGAATTTCTCGGCGCCGTCGAACACGCGCGTGCGCGCGCTCACCTGCTGGAGGAAGGAGACGAGGCGGGTGTCGCGCGAGGTGCTGTCATCGGCGAGCACCTCCCCCACGTCGCGCGGATCAGAGAGGCGGCGGCGCTTGGCCATGCGGAGGAAAAAGCGCGCGAGCCAGTTGGAGAAGTTGCCGCCGAGGAGGAGCAGGTGGTTGTGCTCGAGCTCGTGGAAGAGCTTCTCGGGCGCGAGGTGCTCGCTCTGGAGCGCGCAGATGAACTCCAGCGTGTCCTCGTCGGAGATCACATAGGTGGGCGACGCGGACAGGCGGCCGAGCAGGTGATAGACGACGGGGCGCAGCAGCTGCTCGCGCTCGACCGGCAAATCCGCGACGCGGTTGGGCGCGTAGGCGATCACCTCGGTGCTGGCGCTGCCGGCAAAGCGCCCGGCGTTGATCGCGTTTTCCAGCAGCGGATCAAAGGTCGTCGTGACGAAGAGATTGAAGTCCGTAATCTGCGCCAGCTGACGCAGGGCGGGCGGTGGCGCGAAATTCGTCTCGCGCAGGATGGAACGGAGGCGCGTGTAGGCCTCCTCGCGCCGCCCGCGCGCGGCGAGGAACTGGCAAACCACATCGTTGAGCGTGTAGGGCGCCGGCAGCACGTTCGGGGGGACGCCGAGGCGCGCGGCGAGTTTTTCGGCGAGCCAGTCGTAGAGCAGACGCGGGCCGGAGTCGGTCTCGACGCGCAGCAACTCGGGGCCGACAATCGGAATGACGCGCTTCTCCTCGATGTAATTGAGGAGGTCCTCCCACGCGTCGTCGTCGAACGACGGCAAGGCGGGAGCGGGTGCGAGAGAAGCGGTTGTGGGCGAGTCCACGCGCCGTCCAAAGCACAGGCAAAGCGCGGGGGCGGCGAGTAATTTCTAGTCCGGCGCCGGCTAGCACGGCTGAAAATTCAGAAGCGCCACGCCACGCTTCCACCGATCTGCCGCGGGTCGGCGCGGGTCTCGTAGCGGGTCTCGGTGTAGTCGGGATCCTCGTTGCCGAAGAAATAGACGCGCTTCTCGTAACGCGTATCGAGGAGGTTGCGGGCCCAGAGCGTGAAGGTCCACGCGCGCCACGCGTAGCCGAGGCTGGCGTGGACGACGCGGAAGGCGCGGCGGGCCTCGTTCTGGTTG
>JAEUHB010000172.1 GCA_016794665.1 Opitutaceae bacterium | reverse complement strand
ATCTCCTCGTAGACGCCGAGCATGCCGGCGTTGACGATCGCCATGTCCATGCCCTCGCGGATGGCGTGGAAGAGGAAGGCGGTGTGCATCGCCTCGCGCACGGGATTGTTGCCGCGGAAGGAGAACGAGACGTTGGAGACGCCACCGCTGACCTTGGCGTGCGGGAGCGTCTGCTTGATGAGCCGCGTCGCCTCGAAGAAATCGACGGCGTAGTTGTTGTGCTCCTCGATGCCGGTGGCGACCGTGAGGATGTTGGGATCGAAGATGATGTCCTCGGGCGGGAAGCCGATGCGCTGCGTGAGGAGGTTGTAGGCGCGCGTGCAGATGCGGACCTTGTCGTCGCGGGTGGCGGCTTGGCCCTGCTCGTCGAACGCCATCACGACCGCGGCGGCGCCGTAGCGCATGATCAATTTGGCGCGGCGCAGGAACTCGGCCTCGCCGTCCTTGAGGGAGATCGAGTTGACGATGCCCTTGCCCTGCAGGCACTGCAGGCCCTTCTCGAGCACGGTCCATTTCGACGAGTCGAGCATCACCGGCACGCGCGCGATCTCGGGCTCGGCGGCGATGAGGTTGAGGAACTTCACCATCGTGGCCTCGCCGTCGATGAGCGCCTCGTCGACATTGATGTCGATCACGTTGGCGCCGCTCTCGACCTGCTGGCGCGCGATGGCGAGGCAGCCCTCCCAGTCGCCGGCCTTGAGCGCCTTCGCGAACTTCGGAGAGCCCGTGATGTTGGTGCGCTCGCCGATGACGAGAAAGGTGGAGGCGGCGGAGTTGGCGGGAGAGGAAGACACGGAAACAGTGTTAGCCCACGAAACACACGAAAGACACGAAAACGAAACCGATCATTTCGTGTGATTCGTGTGTTTCGTGGGCCATAGTTGTTACGCCACCGCCAGCGGCTCGAGACCGCTGAGGCGCAGCGCGCGCGCGGCCTGCGGGAGCGCGCGAGGGGCGAGGCCCTGCACCGCGGCGGCGATGGCGGCGATGTGCGCGGGCGTGGAGCCGCAGCAGCCACCGACCATGTTGACGTAGCCGCGCTGGGCGAAGTCGCCGAGCACGCGCGCCATGTCCGCCGGGGTCTCGTCGTAGCCGCCGAAGGCATTCGGCAGGCCGGCATTCGGGTAGCACGTGGTGTAGCACGCGGCGAGGCGCGCCAGCTCCGCGACGTAGGGCCGCATGGCCTCGCCGCCGAGCGCGCAGTTGATGCCGACGGAAAAGGGCCGCGCGTGCGCGATGCTCGCGTAGAACGCACCGATGGTCTGGCCCGAGAGCGTGCGGCCCGAGGCATCCGTGATCGTGACGCTGATCATCACGGGCACGCGCGCGGCGTCGCCGCGGCGGTCGAAGACTTGCTCGATGGCGAAGAGCGCGGCCTTGGAGTTGAGCGTGTCGAAGATCGTCTCGACGAGCAGGGCATCGACGCCGCCGTCGAGCAGCGCCTCGATCTGCTCCGTGTAGGCGGCCACGACCTGATCCCACGTGACGGCGCGGAAGTCGGGCCGATTGACGTCGGGCGACATCGAGAGCGTGCGGTTGAGCGGGCCGATGGCGCCGGCGACGAAGCACGGACGGTTGAATTTTTTCTGGGCGGCATCGGCGGCGCGCCGCGCGCACGCGACGGCGGCGAGGTTGATGTCGCGCACGAAGGGCTCGCATTTGTAGTCCGCCATGCCGATGGCCGTGCTGGAAAAGGTGTTGGTCTCCACCATGTCCGATCCCGCGGCAAAGTAGTCGGCGTGGATTTTTTCGATGACGTCGGGCCGGGTGAGGCAGAGCAGGTCGTTGTTGCCCTGCAGGTCGTGCGGGTGGTCCTTGAAGCGCGTGCCGCGGAAGTCGGCCTCCTCCAGCTTGTAAGTCTGGATCATCGAGCCCATCGCGCCGTCGAGCACGACGATCTTGCCGGCGAAGAGGCGGCGCAGGGCGTCCTCGCGCCGGGCGGGTGACTGGCTGGTCGGTGACGACATGTGCCAATCGCTATCGGATGGGGCGCTCTTGGCAAGAGGACATATCTACGAATGCGAATTCGTTGATATGTATGTCACAGATGACGCTTGCGGCAGCGACGCTGAGTGCGTGCGCTGCGGAGGTCAGTTGTTCTTTGTCCGGTCCCGGAAACAGGGAAGGCCGTGCAAGCCGGCCACAGTTGCGCTGCGGTAACGCATCACAGACCCCTATCCCGCGCGAGCGGGAGCAAAGCCAATCGACGGCCTCGGCCGGCGGTGAAGGCGAGGGGCGAGGCGTCGCGACACGGGTCGCGGCACACATGCGGAGTCCGAACATCTGACCCGGGGCTGCTCACGCGGGTGGCGCGATTGCGCGCGCCGGCCGCGAAACCTTCATCGCAAAAATGAAGCGTGAGAGTGCGCTCGCTCGGCCGTTCGCGGCCGGTGGTCCTGCTCTTTTCGCCGCCGTTCGACCGCAGGACTCCATGAAAACGAAACGTTCCCTCGCCGGGCGCAGTGTGCGCCGGGCCTTTCTCGGCTTAGCCACGATCTTCGCGGCAAACTCGCGTTTGCCCGCGCAAACGAGAACGCCCCCGACGACGCTTCCGCCGGTAGTCTCGACCGCGACGCGCACGCCCGCCGAGCCGCGGACCCTCGGCACATTTATCGAGACGATCACGGCGGCGGACCTTGCGCGGCGGCAGGTAAACTCGCTGGCGGGTGCGCTAGGCGGCGCGACGGGTGCGCCGGCGTTTGCCTCCGGGGCCGGCGGCGCCACGACCTCGCTCTTTTTGCGCGGGGCGAATTCCAACCAGACGCTCTTCCTCGTCGATGGCCTGCGCCTCAATGACCCCAACACCGACTACGCGGTGTTCCTGGGCGGTGCGTGCGTGGGGGCGTGCGACAGCCTCGAGATTGCGCACGGGCCGCAGAGCACGCTCTACGGCGGCGAGGCGGTGGGCGGCGTGATCGCGCTGCGCGCGCAGCGTGGCTCCGGTGCGCCGACCGGAAGTGCGGCGGTGGAGGCGGGGAGCTTCGGCACAGTGCAGGGGCGGCTCATGGCGCAGGGCGAGCGCGGCGCCAACGCCTGGAGCTTTTCCGCGCAAGGCGGCCACACCGACAACGAGCGAGCGAATAACTCCTTCGACTCCGCCAACACCACGCTGCGCCTCGATCGCCGCGTGAATGATCGCGTCAGCGTGGGTGCGACCGCGCGCTGGTTCCGCGGCGTGTATGGCTCGCCCGGCGACCGGTTCACGAACGATCCCGACAACGAGGAGCGCGAGAGCAACCTGCTCGCGACGGCGTTTGCCGACGTGAAGCTCGCGCCCGCTTGGACTGGTCGCGCCGTGCTGGGCGGGCAGGACCGGCGCTTCGTCGCGGAGAGCCCGCGTGCGGGCCGCGCCACGGCCTTCACGGTCGTGAAAAACCGCCGCGGCGTGCTGGACGCGCAGACGAGCTACACGGGGCTTGAGCGCCAGCGGGTCACGGGTGGCGTGACGGCCGAGGCGAACCACACGCGCAACACGGGTTTCGGCGCCATCAACCGCAAGCAGACGCTCCTCGCGCTTTTCGCGCAGGACGAGGTCTCGCCGGCGGAGGACGTGTTCCTGAGCGCGGGCCTGCGCAACGACGACTTCGACACGTTTGGCCGCGCGACCACCGGCCGCGTCACGGCGGCGTGGCTCGTCGCGGCGCGCAGCGTGAAGCTCCGCGCGAGCTACGGCACGGCGTTCCGCGCGCCGAGCTTCCTCGACCTTTACGGGCAGAGCGCATTCTACGCCGGCAACCCGAGCCTCCGCGCCGAGCGCGCGCGCGGCTGGGACGGCGGCGTGGATTTCTACCTGCCGCAGCGTCGCGGCACCGTGAGCGCGACGTGGTTCGACACGCGCTTCAAGGACCTCATCGCGAGCACGGCGAATTTCCGGAGCGTGGAAAACATCCAGCGCGCCCGCACGCGCGGCGCCGAGGTCTCGGCTCAGCTGGGCCTCGCGGGCGCGTGGGACGCGCGCGTCGCCTACACTTACCTCGAGGCGGAGAATCTCACGACGAACTCCCGCCTGCTGCGCCGCCCGCGCCACCGCGCGAGTGCCGACGCATGGCGCGACCTCGGCCGCGGCTGGACGGTGGGCGCCGGCGTGGCCTTCGCCGCGAGGCGCCGCGACGTGGACGCGCGGACGTTCCGTCAGATCGATGCCGAGGATTTCAACGTCGCGCGCCTCCACGCCGCGTGGCAGGCGACGCCGCGGCTCGCGTTCAAGGCGCGCCTGGAGAACCTCCTCAACGAAAACTACGAGGAAGTGAACGGCTACCCCGCGCTGGGCCGAGGCGCGTTCGGCGGGGTGGAGTGGCGGTTTTGAGCGAGTAGCGGCCGACGACCGAGTCCCTGCTTTTCCCGTAGCCCGCTTCGTGAGAAGCGGGATGGCCCAAAACCAAATGTGCCGCCGGTCCCGCCCCTCAAGAGGCGGGCGACCGAACGCTACTTCGTCAGCAGCACCGCAAGTAGCACGGGCGCGTTGTCCAGCCTGCCGGTCTCGGCGCTGTCGGTGGCGCGCGCGCCGCGACAATCAACGGATTTCCGGAGGAACCGAATTCAGCAGCAGCCGGGTCCTAGTGGCATTGTAGTGCTCGCGCGTGAGCGGAGCCGTCCGCACGGTCGTTGCGCTCATGTAGGCAATTACCGGCGCGGTGATCAAAACGGTCTTTGAACTGTGCTTCGGCTTGAGGGCCAGGGCTCCCGAAATCAGCTGAATTTCAGACGTGCGGGCCCGCACGTGAATCTGGCCGGTGAATTCGGTCCCCCGGGTGCCAAGGGAGCCGTAGTCGTTAACAATGGTCGTTCCTTCCGCTGGTTTCCCAAGGCCGCCAACGTAGGAAAAGGCGCCACTCACCCAGCTAAGGGCCGAGCTTTCGGTGTCCGGCGCATCGGGGTTGTAGATGTTGTTCACCGCGATCTGCGTGTTGGGGGCCAATGTGAAACTGGTCCCGTCGGCGAAGGTTAACACCAGCCGGCTTTTCGATCCTGTAGTCAGCGTGTCGCCTAGGTGGATCTCGTCGTCACTGGTGAGCGGCGTGGTGCTGCCATTCTGAGTGATTGTCGCGGATCCCTCGAGTTCGCTCACCGCACCGACGACGTCGGTCGGGCTTTTGCCATCCGGCGCAGGCACGGGCACGATGCTGAGCGCCTGGGTCGCGCGGGAGATGGAATACGCCATCGTGCCTCTCAGCAAATCGCGGGGCGAGAGGCCGGCGGTGGCCGGGGTCTTGGGCGGGGCGACGGCCGCGACTTCGCGCGCCGAGGTCGGCCGATACGCGGCGAAATAGGCATGCGGGCTGTTGATCGCACCCACGCGCTCGGCGGGGCGGGTCAGGATGCGCACATGGACTTCGTTGTTCGACTTCAGGTTGCCGCCGACAATCCGGTAGCGCACGTAGGCCACGCCGGGAATCCTTTCCATCCACGGCCCCAAATCGGCTTTCACGGGTGCGACCCTCGTCTCCTGCCCGACGAAGAGCATTTGGTCACGGAGCTGGTCGTTCGTGTTTTGCCGCAGCAACGCCTTCCGCTGCAGGTGCGCGCTGAGCACGAGCTCACCGGGCTTGCCCAGGCTCGTCAGGAATCTGTCGAGCGGCGGAAGACCCACGTCCTTCGCCCGGGTGGCGTAGAGATCCTCGAGGCTCTGGACGAAATCCCCGCTCAACTGCCCGCGAAATTCCGGGATGACATCATCGATCACCGCCTGATAGGTCTTGGGCATTTTCGCATACGTGACGCCCGATTGGATCGCCCACGACACGGTCTGCAGCTCGCGAGGTTTGCGGCGTTTGTCGATGGTCCCGCGCCAGAGCAGTGTCGCAATGGCATCCGAGCACTTTCCCTGGATGGGGCCGGTCTGATACGGCACGCCATTCCCCGGGCGATGGACCGAGTATTCCGTGCAGAACGCGAGCGCGCGCATCACGTAGTCGCCGGGCGGGAGCGGCTCATTCATCGCCTCCGCGGTCAGCTTCAACGGCAGCGGCTGAAAGGGGGCGCCGGGAAGCTCGGCGACGGTGGAGTGCAGCGTGCTGGCGTCCAGTTTCAGCGGCAGCTGGTTGTTGAGGAGCGTGCCGACCGCTTCCTCGACGACCTTGCGCTTGAGGCTCTGCGCGAGCGTCTCGACCGGGCTGGCCGCCGCTGCCATTCGCGTGACCGCGGGGGACTGGCTTTGCGGATGCGCCAAGGTCGGCCACAGCAAGGCGGCAGTTGCCACCACGGGCATCCAGCTGCGCCCGGTCGCGCGGCGCGACCCGCCGGCGGCCTGCGCTGCGGGACTCGCGCTGGCGACGAGCGCGTCACCGTGGGCGGGAACGCGACAGGCCCTGGACGATTTCATGGCGCAATTCAGGGGGCGCCTATTTCTTCAGGAGCGCCGCGAACTGCTTCAGCGCGTTGTCGGAGCCGCCGTTCTTGGCGCTGTCGATCACGACGGTGCCGTTGCGGTCGGTCACGACCAGCTGCGGAATCAGATTCGAGAAGAGCCGATTCACCACCTGCATCTCCATCTGGCGCGACTGCGGCAGGGACGGCCAGGAGAAGCCCATCTTGCCGGCGTAGGCTTTCAAATCGGCGGGCGAGCGGTCGGCGCTGAAGAAGATTACCTCGTAGGCGCCGGGGTGCTTGGCCTTGGCGTCCTTGTCGAATTTCACCAGCGACGGGGAAAACTGAATGCACGGCCCGCACCAGCCGGCGCCGCGGTAAAACACGTAATATTTCGGCTCGGCCTTCGCGTCGAGCGACAGGGGCGCGCTGGTCGCGGGGGCGACGAGCTTGCCCGCGAGGTCCTCGCTCACGCGGCTGGGAAACGCGTTTTTGTCGGCGATGAGCTTGCGCGCGGAGTCCAGCAGGTCCGTGTCG
>JAEUHB010000163.1 GCA_016794665.1 Opitutaceae bacterium | reverse complement strand
CGCGAAAGCCCGTGAGGTGCGCGAGGCCGCTGTCGGCGGTGTGTTCACGCTGAGGAAACGAAGCGAGAAACCGCTCGTGACGCGCGTCGACACTCCCCGCGTCGGCGAGCCAATGCGCCCACAAGTCGGCGACGGGCGCGGACGCGGGCGACATCTCGGCGACCCGCGCATAGAGCTTCGCCACGGCCTCGTTGATGGCGGAAGTCACGAGTTCGCGCGAGAGGCTGGGGGAGGCAAAACGAAAGACGGCGGCGTGGGCGAGCACCGCCACAGCGGGCTGCGGTCGATCGCCCCGCAGCACGCGCACGGGGAGGAGGAGCCGCGCATCGGCGTTGAGCAACGCGACCGAGTGCTTGTCGATCTCGCGACCGCCTTGGGTGGTGCGGACCGAGCCGGTGGAGGTGCCGAGGCTGAGCTCGAGCGCGAGCCGGCCGTCGGCATCGGTGCGCCGGCCCTGCGCCTCGAGCGCCACGACGATGTCGCGGTAGGCTTCGGTGTTTTTCTTGCCGTAGAGTTCCTTGATCGTATCCGTCCACCGGAGGCCCAGGCGCGGGCGCTCGTTTTGCGCGAGCACCTGGGCTGCGGTGAGCCGGGGGGCTCGTTGCACGGCATCGCGCCAGGCGGCGGGGGACGCGGTCGCCGGATCAGCGGCGCGCCAAGGCGTGGGACTGCCGACCGCGGCGCCGAGCGCATCGAGCCGACGGCTCATCTCCTCCATGCTCATCTTGGGCGTCGCCCAATCGTCGTCGAAGAAGCCGGAGTCTTTCTTCGGTGAGGGAGCCTCGGCGGCAAACGAAGTGACGGCGAGCAACGCGGCGAGGCCGGCCGCGGCGGGGAGCAAGGAGCGGTTCATGGCGAGAAGGCGGGAGCGCGGCCTTGGTCGCGCGTGAGCCGACGGATATTCAATCATCCGCGCGCGGCAAGCCGGGCGGCACCTCGAAGTCCGGAGAACGCAGCGAGGGCACCGCGTCCCCAAGCCGCTCGCAGAACTGGAAAAGCGAGGAAGGGCGGGTCTCAGATCCGCCCGACTTTATTTCAGCGCCGCGCTGATGCGGGCGAGGGCGGTCTCGACGTTTTCGCGGGAGTTGAACGCGCTGATGCGCACGTGACCCTCGCCGCATTTGCCGAAGCCGGCGCCGGGCGTGCAGACGACCTGCGCCTGGTTGAGCAGCAGATCAAAGAACTCCCACGAGTCGCGGCCGGTGTTGATCCAGAGGTAGGGGGCGTTGTCGCCGCCGGTGCAGGTGAAGCCCCAGTTTTTCACGGCGTCGCGGATGAGCTTCGCGTTGCCGAGGTAGAAATCGATCAGCGCCTTGGTCTGCGCCTTGCCGGCGTCGGTGTAGATCGCGGCGGCGGCTTTCTGAATCGGGTAGGCGACGCCGTTGAATTTTGTGGAGTGGCGGCGATTCCAGAGGGCATGAACCGCGTGGGCGTTGCCCGCGGCGTCGTAGGCCATGACGGACTTCGGCACCGTCAGGTAGGCGCAGCGCGTGCCGGTGAAGCCCGCGGTCTTGGAGAAGCTGCGGAACTCGAGCGCGACATCGCGCGCGCCCTCGATCTCGTAGATGGAGTGGGGGATCGCGGGGTCGCGGATATAGGCTTCGTAGGCGGAGTCGAAGAGGATGATGGCCTTGTTCTTCTTCGCGTAGGCGACCCAGGCAGCGAGCTGGGCCTTCGTCGCGACGGCGCCGGTCGGGTTGTTCGGGAAACAGAGGTAGATCAGATCGGTGGCGACGGACGGGATGGCGGGCACGTAGCCGTTGGCGGGTGTGCTATCGAGATAGGTGACGCCGGAGTAGCGGCCGTCGACGTTGGCCCCCGTGCGGCCGGCCATCACGTTGGTGTCGATGTAGACGGGATAAACCGGATCGGGGATGGCGAGACGGATGTCGGCGCCGAAGATTTCCTGGATGTTGCCGCAGTCGCACTTGGCGCCGTCGGAGATGAAGATTTCGTCGCTCTCGATCTTGCACCCGCGGGCGGCGTAGTCGTGCTGCGCGATGGCGTCGCGGAGGAACGCGTAGCCCTGCTCGGGACCGTAGCCCTTGAACGTCGCGCGCACGCCCATCTCGTCGGTCGCGGCGTGGAGCGCATCGAGGCAGACCTTCGGAAGCGGTTCGGTGACGTCGCCGATGCCGAGACGGATGAC
>JAEUHB010000160.1 GCA_016794665.1 Opitutaceae bacterium | reverse complement strand
TGGTTGCGGCCGACGTTTTCGGCGCGGAAGGCACGCTGCGCGGGATCGGCGGTGGCGGGGTCACGCGCCACGATCCATTCGCCGGTGCGGAGATCGCGGCGCCGGCCAATGGTCCGCTCATCGAGATCGTCACGCCGCAGGCCGGCGGCGAAAATCAGCCGGCCGTCGAAATACCGCGCCTGACCCGCGATCATGCCGGCTTTTTGCGCGGTGTAGACTTCGCGAGGCGAGCTGCCGCTGCTCGGGAACCACGCGGAGGCCAGCGTGCGGTTGGTGATCGGATCGTGCACGCGGGTGAACAGGCCGCCGCGGTTGGGGCCGTTGAGGTGGTAGGTCGCCCAATCGCCTTCGATCGGATACGTGCGGCGGTAGGCGACGTTGGCGGTGTTCTCCGGTTGGGTATTGTAGGCGGGCAGGCCGGTGGCGGCGTCGGTCCACATCTCGCGGTAGGTGGCCGAGCCGGTGAAACTCTTCTCGTATTCGAGGAGCGCGGCGACGCGGTAGTTGCCCCAGCGTCGGAAATCTTGCTCGTGCGAGGCCATGAGCCGGCCGGTGTCGGTGGACTCGCGGCTGTAGATGCGTTGCCAGCCACCCTCGAGGTAGAGCCGGCCCGCGAAGGGATTGCGCGAGCCGTCGTTGTGGAGTTGGTTGGGGTCGCCACGCAGGCGCTGCGGCTGCTCGACCTGTGGATCGTAGCGGTCGAAGACGTGGTCCTGATGGTTGAACGCGAGCTCGAGGAACGTCGTCTTCGCCACGCGGTGTTCGACGAAGGCCGAGAGGGCATTGAACCGCGACGATCGATCCTGCGCCGGGCCGCCTATGTTGATCGACGGATCGGTGTAGCGGCGGTCGAGCACGACGCCGCTGCCGCCCGCGCCGCCGGCGAGCGTGGAAAGCGTGCCGCGCATCGCGAAGAGCGAGCCGTCGTTGGAGATGAACGTGGGGCGCGGCGTGGCGGCGTTGGTGGAGAGGCGCGTGGTGCCCTGCGCGGCGCTGGCGACCTGGGTGGCGTTGGTGGGCCGGCCGGCGTCCGTCCAGAGCAGGAAGGCGTTGAAGAGGTTGTCGGCCCGCGGCTGGTTGCTGTCGATCTGGCCGTGCTGGGCCTCGGCGCGGAGCTGCGTGCGGTCGTTCAACCGAAACGTGCCGGCGAGGTGCGCGAGCTTGGTTTCCTGAAACTGCCAGTGCCGGAAGGAATTTGTCCGGTTGAAGACGGTGTTGAGCCGCACGGCGCCGCGCCCTTCGGCGAGGCGCTGGTTGAGGTCGAGCGCGCCGCGCCACGACTCGTCGCTGCCGGCGCTCAGGGAGGCGGCGCGGAAGGTGCGCCCGGCCTGGGCGCGCTTGGTGGACGAGTTGATCAGGCCGCCGGGCGAGGCGATGCCGAAGAGCACGGCGTTGGGCCCGCGCGAATCCTCGATCCGCTCGACGATGCCCGTTTCGATTGGGAGCGACCAGCGGAAGTAGTTTTGAGCGGCGGAGGCGCGCAGGCCGCGCACGCGATAGCTCTGGTAGCCGCTCACCGTCTCGTTGCCGTTGGGATTGGCGGCGCGGTCGTCGTCGAGCTGGAACTCGACGTTCACCGCGTAGCGCGCAACGTCGCTGAGCGATAACGCGCCGAGGTCGGACATGAACTCGGCGGTGAAAACGGAGATGGAGGCGGCGGTGTCCTTGAGGGCGGTGTTGAGGCGGCTGCCGGCGAGGGTATTGGCGGCGAGGTAACCCACGTCTTGGTCGTTGCGCACGACGAAGGGGCTGAGCTCGACGATGTCGTCACGCCGCGCAGCAGCCGCCGCGGGTGGGGGAGTTGACGGGAGCGCAAGCGGTGCGACTGTCTCCGCGCGCCGCACGAGAAACATCCCGCTCCCCTCGGTTTGCCGCGCGACGAGCGTGGTGCCCATGAGCAGACGGCCGAGGGCCTCTGCGGGGGCGAACTCGCCCTGCACGGCGGCGGTGCGCACGCTCGCGACGGCTTCGGTCGTGAAAAGGACTTCGACGCCGGACTGCGCGGCAAAGCGCTTGAGCGAAACCTCGGCGCGGTCGGCGGGCAGGTCGAAGATTCTTTTGGCGGACTCGGCGGCCGAAAGGACGGTGGCTAAACCCAGCAGCGCGAGCAGCCGGGGGACGGACAGCGTTCGTGGGAACGAAATCATGGGGCGGTAGGTGGGCGCCGCGCCGGAGCGATCGGCGGCGCGTCTGATAGGCAGACGCCGCAGCCGCGAAAATCCCTTACGCGGAGCGCGGGCTATCGGGCGCGGCGGAGGACAATCTCGTGGTCGGACGTGTGCTCGGCACGGACGCCGCAGTCTTCCTCGAGCAGCCGGATGACGCCGGCGATGCGGTCGGCGCGGATGACGCCGCTCAGCTTCACGCCGGCCAGCGAAGGGTCGGCGAGGACGAACTGCACGCGGTTGTGGCGATTGAGCATCGCGACGGCCTCGGCCAGCGGCGTGCCGCTGAACTCGAGGTGCCGCACGCGCCACGCGAGTTTTTCCTCGAGGGCGGTCGGGGGCACATCCTGCAGCACGGGGGCGGCGGGCGCCGCGAGCCTCAACACGATCCCGGCTCCCGCGTCGAGGGTCGCCAGCGGCGGCGCCGCGGGACTGGCGGACGATTCGACCGCCACCCGGCCCTCGGTCACGAGCACCTCGACGGACGGGGTGGCGAGTGCGACGGAAAACGCCGTGCCGACGGCGCGCACGGCCACGCCTCCGGCGGTGACGACAAAGGGCCGCGCGGGATTCTTCGCGACCGCGAAGTGCGCCGTGCCCCGCGTGAGCAGGACACGCCGCGCCGCGCCGCTGAAATCGACGGTGACGGCGGCGTCGCCCCTAAGCTCGACGAGCGAACCGTCGGGCAGCCGCTCGCGTCGCGGCTCGGTGAAGGTTGCCGCGGTTGCGCGGGGAGGCGGCGAGGCTGGGCGTTGCCAGACGACGGCGCCCGCGCCGAGCAGCAACACCGCGCAGGCCGCGCCGGCGAAGGCCCGGCGCCGGCGACGTCGCACGGCGGCGCGCGATTCCAGTTCCGCGAGCACGCTCCGGCGAATTTCCGTGCGATCGATCCAGCCGGCCGGCAGCCGATCCCGGGGCGCGGCGGGCTCAGGGTTCATGGTCGTGGAAGCCGGCGACGCCGCGTTGCCGGAGATACTCGGCGCAGCGTTTCATCCCGCGCGACACCTGCACCTCGACGGTGCGCTCGGAGAGACCGAGCCGGGCGGCGGTTTCGCGTTGGGACAGACCGTGGAGTTTGCGCATGACGAAGACGTGGCGGCAGCGGGCCGGCAGGGCCTCGACCGCGTCGGTGAGGAGACGCACGCGTTCGAGCGTGCTCGCGGTTTCGGCGGCGCCGGGCGCCTCTTCGTAGACGGACGAGCCGGCGAATTCCCTTACGTCGCCGACGAAGTCGAGTCGGTCGCGGCGCACGGTGTCGACGGCGAGCCGGCGCGCGACCTGGAAGAGAAACGCCTTGGCTGACTGGATGGGCTGCGCGGCGCGCGCGCGCCAAATGCGGAGAAACGATTCCTGCACGACATCATCGACATCGCGCACCGTGGGAAACGCGCCGCGCAGATAGCCCCGCAGCGCGGGCTCGTGGGGCTGCACTTCAGCGGAGAACCAGCGGGCGGTGTCGGTCTCGTGATGGGGCACAGCGCGGGAAATTCACCAACAACGTGGGGGCGCGACAAGCTGTTAGTGCTTTGGAAACCGGGGGCGCAGCTGCGGCGCGGTGGCGGGCGCGAAGAAAATGATTCGTGCTCGCGGCGGTTTTTCGCCCGCATGGTCTTTCCCCATGAAAAATCCCCGTTCTATTTTTCCGTTCGTCTCCTCGGTTTTTGTCGCGCTCGCTGTCGCCCTGCCGGTGTCGCTCCGCGCCGATGTCGGCGTCGGCGCCAAGCCCCTCGCCGGCGCCGAGGTGCTCCTCGACGGCACGCGCGAACTCCTCGACGCGAAATGGACCTACTGGCAGGGCCCGCGCTTCGGCTCGGCGCTTCCGATCAAATGGAAGCTTGTCGATGATCCGGTCGATCGCGGCGGCAAGGTGCTGCAAACCGACGATCCGGCGGTGGGCAAGGGCCGCTTCGGCGTGGCCGACATCGTGACCAAGAAGGCGTATCGCGATTTCCGGCTGCACGTGGAGTTCCTGGTGATGAACCCGCGCGGCAACAGCGGCGTCTACCTGCAGAACCGCTACGAAATCCAAATCCAGGACGGCGACGCGACGAAGCACGGCATGGGCTCGGTGATCAACGAGACGGAGTCGCCCTACTTCCTCTACAAGGGCCTGCGCCAGTGGAACAGCTACGACATCCAGTTTCGCGCGGCGCGCTTCAAGGACGGCAAGCTGGTGGAGAAGGCACGCGTGACGATGTATTTCAACGGCGTGAAGATCCACGCGAATCAGGAAATCCAGCAGGTGTGGGGCGGGGCCAACTCGGGGATCGACGGCGGCAACGACGGCGGCAAGGGCATCACCGACACGCCCGGCGGCCTCAAGCTCCAGTGCGAGGGCCACGATGTGCGCTACCGCAACATCTGGATCAAGGAACTCGACCTGCCGCGGCCGCAGACGAATTTCGCGCCGGAGAATTGAGCGGCGGGGCTGATCTCCATGGCGGCCAAGCACCGGATTTTCACGACGAGTGTCGCGAACGTCTACCCCTACTACGTCGTGAAGGCGAAAAGGAAGGGCCGCACTCAGGCGGAGCTGGATGCGATCATCTGCTGGCTTACCGGCTACAGCCAGGGGCAGCTGGAATCGCAGCTGAAGATGCAGACGGACTTCGAGACCTTCTTCCGGAATGCACCGCGCCCCAACCCCGCGCGCGCCTTGATCAAGGGCGTGATTTGCGGCGTCCGGATCGAGGAAATCGAGGAGCCGACGATGCGCGAGATCCGGTATCTCGACAAACTCGTGGACGAATTGGCGAAGGGCCGGCCGATGGAGAAAATTCTCAGGGCATAGGACGCGCTAGTCGATCCATCCGCCCACCGCTTGAGTCGCCGTGAGCGACCCGCGTCGCGTGATCCACGCGGCGACGGCGTGGCGGGAGACCTTGAGATCGGTGCGCGGCGGAAGCGCGAGCGTCGCGCGGCCCTCGCGCAGCGCGGCGGACTCCAGGCGCAGCGCGACGAACTCATGCCGCAGCGTGCGGCCGGAGTTTTCGCCGCGCTTCACGGCATTCACGATGCCGCCGCCAAGCAATGCGACGTGCACCTCGAGATCGCCCGCCGCGGACGATGACTCCACGAGCGCGGTGCGATCCGAGGAGCGCCAGCGCAACGTCAGCGCGCCGCCGTCGGTGGATTTTCCCGCCTCGGGCGCCGCGCCACGCGGGCGCCATTCGGCGCCGTTGCGCACGAAGCCCGGCGTGTAGACGGAAGACGCCCGCCATGCCGCGGCGTAGGCGTGTTGCCGTTCGGTGAAACCTGGGGTAGCCAGCGCGTCCTTCCACCCGAGGCGGTCCCAGTAGTTGACGTGAAAGGCCACCGGCACGAAGTCGCGCCAGAGGCCGGGCGCGTCCTTGAGCATGTTCAGCCATTCCTCGGCGGGCGGGCCACTGCTGCAGCCTTCGCTCGTGAAGAGTTCGACGAGCGTGATCTGGGCCGGTCCACTGCGGAAAATTCTCTCCTCCGCGCTCGAGGCGATGGCCGGCATCAGGATTGAAAGCGTCGCAACGACGCGGAGGAGGTTCATGCCGGTGAGAGGCGCGGGCCCGGGTTTTCTTCCTCATGACGCGTGGCGCGGAGGCCGCGTCCGCGGCCGAACCGCGCCGTGCGATTCGACGCTACTTCTTCGCGGGCGTCGGCGGCATCGCCTCGCGCGCGGCGGGGAAATACCACGCGCGCGCGATCTTGCCGTCGCGCACTTCGTAGATGCCGATCGCGCTTTGGGCGCGGCGCGTGCCGTCGTTGGCGGTCCACGTCACCCGCTCGCGGAACGAGACGTGCGGGCCGGTTTGCGCGACATCGGAAATCTCGGCGCGAACATTGGGCAGCGACTTGAAATAGCCGGCGAGCCACTTCTCGACGGCGGCGCGGCCCTCGCCCTCGATCGAGGTCTTCTCGCCGGCGATTCCAAACCACTTGATGTCGTCGGCGTAGTGCGCGGCGACGGCGGCGGCATCGCGCGTGTTGTAGGCGGCGAGGGCGGCGCGCACGACGGCGACCTCCGGCGTGGCGAGCGGCGGGCGCGTGTCGCCGTGCTGAAAAGCACGGTATTCATCCACGCTCGCCTGGAAAATGCCCGCCGCGATCGAGGGATCCTTGGCGATCTCGGCGCGCACGGCGGGCTCGCTGGCGGCGCGCACGATCAAGAAACCCTTGTCGGAGAAACGACCGCCGAGCACCGACATGTTTTCGGCGCGCAGGCGCGCGAGGTTGGCGGAGTGCTCACGGAAAAATTTCTGCTCGTTGGCCGGCTTGGCCGCGTCCCACGCCGGGCCGGTGGTGATCGTGATGGCGAAGAGTTTCGTGGCCGGGGCGTCGGCGGCACGCGTGGCACACGCGAGCACGATCAGCAGGGTGGGGAGAATCAGCTTCATGGGTGGACGTCGGTCTCGCCGGGATCAGCGACGGGGGAGGTGCGCCAGTTAAAGGCAACCGTGAGCGCGCGGAACACAAACGTAACCGAGATGGCGACGGCCGCGGCGAGGCTGGCGCCGA
>JAEUHB010000047.1 GCA_016794665.1 Opitutaceae bacterium | reverse complement strand
CGCCGCGGCGACGGTGCCAAGCGCGCAAAAAGCCCCGCGCAGTCCCCATCGCAGCCGCGGCAGGAGGGCGGCGAGCGCGACGACGAGCGCCCACGCCGACAGGCCCGCGAGCGCCGGAAAAATCCCGAGCCCCGTGCGCAGGCCCAGAAACAGCGCGGCCGCGGTCGCGAGCCCGAGCACCCCCGCGAGCGCGGCGATCAGGCCACGGGGCGGCGGGGGCGGTTGGGAGTCGGGCATGGTGGCGGCCACGGCGATTCGGGCCGCCAGACTACTTGCGGGGCTTTCCGCCGCGCCGCAAATGCGTTTCCGCGCCAGCGATCACTTCTGCTTTTGCTTGCCGGCCTTGTAGGCGGCGGGCCGCGCCTTGGGATCGACCACGATGTCCTTCGCCGCGATCAGCGCGGCGGCGCCCGAGGCGTCGGTGCCGCGCTGCGGCGCGATGACGGTGGACTCGAGCGCATCACCCTTGAGGCTGCGCTGGACACTGTCGCTGGCGAACGTGGCGCGCTCGTCGTCAAAGGTGAACTGCGAGGTGAGCACGGTCGCGTCGCCGAGCTTCACCTTGAAATGGTAGTGCCGGATGCGACCGGTGTAGAGGCCCGGCTTGATCGTGCGGAAGGAGTAGCGGCCGTCCTTGCCCGTGATGCTCTCGCCGTAGAACTGAAAATTCGGGTCCCGCCTGGCGACGTTCTTGTCGCCGGAGTGGTAATAGACGCCGGCTTCGTCCGTGTGCCAGATCTCGACTTTGGCATTGGCCAGCGGCGCGCCCGCGAGATCGCGGACCACACCCGAGAGGAGCAGCAGCGGCCCCTTGCCGGCTTCCTTGCCGCCGGCGAGCCGCGTGAGATCGTTGTCGCGGTTGGCGGCAGGGATGGGCGGCAGGGTGTTCGTGGAGTTAAACGGATAAAACGGCCCCTCGGTGACCTCGGCCGTGCGCACCGGCGCGGCGCGAAGTGCGGACGTGAGGGCGAGCGTGGCGATGAACAGGCGGGCGGAATGGGGTTTCATGAAGGACGGGGTGGCCGGAGGAGATGGCAGCCCGCGCGCAAGGGGGCGAGATCATTGCACGATGCGCCGGGAGGCCCCGTGAGCCCGCCGGCGCGCGGCCTCACGCGGCGCGCAGCCGGATCTCCGCGCGGAAGCCCTGCGGCTCGCGATTCGAGAAACGCACTTCGCCGCCGCAAGCCGCGACACTGTTGCGCACGATGGCGAGGCCCAGGCCGACCCCCCCGCCCTCGCGCGTGCGCGCGAGCTCAGGCCGGAAAAACGGCTCGCCCAGCCTTCCGAGATCGGCCGCAGGCACGCCCGGGCCGCTGTCCTCGACGGCGAGGGAGATCCGGTCGCCGTCGCGCGCGGCGCGCACGGCGATGGGGCCGGCGGCGCCGGCGTAACGGAGGGCGTTGCGCACGAGGTTGCCCACGGCCCGGCCGAGCATGTCGCCATCGGCGTGCGCGGCGAGATCGGCGGGCACGTCGAGCGTGATCTTGCCGTCGCCACCCTCGCGGTGGATGGCGGCGCGGGCGAGCGACTCAAGCAGCGTGGGCGCAAGCGTGACCTCGCGGGCCTGCAGGCCTGACTTGGTGAAGGCGAGCAGCTCGTTCACGAGCGTGCTCATCTGCTGCACCTCGTCGCGCACGTCGGCGACGGTGTCGGAAAGGTTCTTCGGGGCCTGCTCGGCGAGGATGCCGGTGGCCATCTGGAGGCGCGCGAGCGGCGAGCACAGCTCATGGGCGACGTCGCCAAGGAAGCGTTTCTGACCGTTCATGTGGGCGTCGAGCTGCGCGGCCATGCGGTTGACGGATTCGCCGAGCTGGCCGATCTCGTCGCGGCGGTGCGCGGCGACCCGGGTGTCGAACCGGCCCTCGGCGATTTTCTCCGTGGCGGCCGTGAGCTGGCCGAGCGAGTGCGTGATGCTGCGCACGAGCGGCAGCCAGAAGAGCACGGAGAGCGCGAGCACACCGCCGGCGCCAAGCAGGAGCGACTGGAGGCCGAGCAGGTTGAGCAGGCCCCAGAGCGAGCCCACGCGCGCGACCAGCTTGGCCGGCATGGGCCGGCTGCCGCGCTCGGGTTGAACGAAAGGCACGCGCATGCCGACCCAGTAGCCGGCGGGCGTGCCGCCGCGGACGACGAAACGCCCCGTGATGCGATCGGGCGGAGGCGGGCCGCCGAAGCCCGGCGCCGGACCGCCCTCGCCCCCGCGGCGCGGGCCCTCCGGCCCGAAGCGGCCCTTTTCCGGCGGCTCAGGCGGAGGACCATCACCCGGCTCCCGTTTGCGCTTGGGCTCGAATTCGCCCTCGGGTCCGCGGCGCGCGCCGGGGCCGCCGCCACGCGGCCCGCCGAAAAACGCCCAGCCCGCGCCGCGAAACTCCATGCGCTCCCGCACCTCGGGCGGCAGCGCCATCGGCGCGCCGGCGACCTGGCTTTCATCGAGCCCGAAGATCCCGAACTCCGCTCCGTAGGTCTCGCCGAAGCGATGGAGCACCGCCGAGCGCATGTCGCTCGCGGCCGCCGAGGCCTCGCCCGCGATGCCGTTGAAGAGCGCCTGGGCGCGATCGCCCGGGCGGCCCGCGATGAGCGCGCCCCAGCCGAGGCCGCCGCGCACGACGAAGAATCCGATCCCGAGCGCCGCCAGCAGCAGCAGGTTCAGCATCAGCCACAGCGAGACTTTCAGCGAAAGCGGGTAGGAGACCTTCATCGTTGCGGGATGGCGAGACGCGCGGATTCGAGCGGAGTTAGCCGCGGGCGGCCAGCCGCAACGTTAATTGGGCCTTAACAAAACTCCCCGCGCCGCACACACGGATTTAACCGCGTGGGGCCACACTCGCTGGCGTCCAGATTTCCTTACCCATGAAACCTCATCTCCGCCCGCTCATCCGGCTCGCCCTCACGCTCGGGGCCCTGCCGGTCACCGGCCCCGCCCAATCCACCCCGCCCACCGATCCGCGCGTCACCTCTTGGTTCGTCGCCCCCTCCGGCAACTACGCCCGCATCTATGAGAGCACCGCCGCGAAAAACGCCGGCACCGCCGTCACGACCTGGAGCCGCAACCAAGGCGTGCAGTCCTCGCCGAGCTACGCCGGTGTGATGCAGGTGTCGTATTCCGACACGTGGGTCTACCTCCGCTCCTCGGGGCTCGGTTACCACACGATGGGGCCGTGGTATCTCAATGCGGCGCAGACCCAGAATTTTCCCAACTTCCCCGCCAACCAAAACGTGCTCTACCGCATCCCGCGCACTCCGGCGGTGCCCGCGACCAAGACTCTCACCGGCGCCGGCGCCATCGGCTACTCGGTCGACGGCGTGGCGCTCTTCGACAACCGCGACACCTTTTCCTACAACAACGCCTCCGCGACCGACGCCTCGCCCGTCAACGGCCTGCGCGGCGACGGCATCTGGAACCGCGACGCCTACATCAACGAAGGCGTGACCTTCGACGCCGCCTTCGCCCACCAAGCGGGCGCCAACTACCACTACCACGCCAACACGCCCGCGCTGCGCTTTCAGCTGGGCGACAACGTCGACTTCGTCGCCGCCACCAAGACCTACGCCGAGAAATCGACCGCGCCCACGCGTCACTCCCCGATCATCGGCTGGCTCGCCGATGGCCATCCACTCTACGGCCCCTACGGCTACGCGTCGTCGATGGACGCCGCCAGCGGTGTGCGCCGCATGATTCCCGGTTACCAAAAGCGCGACGGCACCAACGGCACCACCCACCTCGCCGCCACCGGCCGCACCACGCTCCCCGCGTGGGCCAGCCGCGCGCAGAATCGCGCCGCCACGCTCGCCACCAATCAGACCGGCCCGGCCGTCGGCACCGCCTACATCCTCGGTCACTACCTCGAGGACTACGACTACCTCGGCGAGCTGGGCAAAACACAAGGTGCCGACTTCGATCTCGATCTCTACAACGGCCGCTTCTGCGTCACGCCCGAGTTTCCCAACGGCACCTACGCCTACTTCCTCACCATTGAGGCCGACGGGACTCCCAAGTTCCCCTACACGCTCGGCCGCTGGTTCTACGGGGCGCCGACCGGCGGCGCCGTGCAGGGCGGGAACATCGCCGAGTCCGTCACCGAATATGTCCGCGGCGGCCAAGCACTCGCGATCAATGTCACCGCCGTCGCCGCGGGCAGCGGCGTGCTCGTCTCGTGGACCTCCATCGAGGGCGGCACCTATGCGATTGCAACGTCCGCCGACGGATCAACCTTCTCCCCAATCGCGACCGGCCTGACCAGCGCGGGCCTCACGACGACCTACAACGCGACGACCGTCGCCAACTACTACCGCGTCACGCTCACCGCCGTCGCGACCTACGACACCCGCGGCACCGGCGGCCTCAGCGGCGTCAATGGCAACGGCACCGCGACGTATTCCACCGTCGGCGCGAGCGGCACCGCGCGGCTGATCAACCTCGCGACGCGTGCCCAGGTCGGCGGCGCCGCCGGCACGCCCATCGCGGGCTTCGTGATCGGTGGCACGGGCAACAAGCGCGTGCTCACGCGCGCCGTCGGCCCGGGGCTGACGGCCTTCGGGGTCACCGGTGCGCTGGCCGATCCGTCGCTCTCCCTCGTCTCGGGCAGCACGACCGCCGCGACCAACGACAACTGGCTCGCGGCCGACGCCGCGACGTTCACGTCGGTCGGCGCCTTCGCGCTCACGAACGGCAGCCGCGACGCCGCGATTGTCGCGACGCTCGCGCCCGGCAGCTACACGACGCCCGTCGGCGCCGGCACCGGCAGCGGCATCACGCTCCTCGAGGTTTACGACGCCGATTCCGCCGCGAGCCCCACGGCGCGTCTCGTCAACGCCAGCACGCGCGCCTTCGTCGGCATCGGCGAAAGCGTGCTCATTCCCGGTTTCGTGATCAGCGGCACCGGCACGGTGAAGCTGCTCCTCCGCGCCGCCGGCCCCGCCCTCGCGGCGTTCGGCGTCACGGGCACGCTCGCCGATCCGCAGCTCTCGCTCTTTTCGTCCGCCTCCGCGACCCCGCTCGCGACGAACGACAACTGGTCCGCCGCCGCCAACGCCGCCGCGATCTCCGCGGCGGCCGAGAGCGCGGGCGCGTTTGCCTTCACGGCCGGCAGCCGCGACGCCGCCGCCCTCGTCGATCTTTCCGCGGGCAGCTACACCGCGACCGTCAGCGGCGTGGGCGCCACCACCGGCACCGCCTTGGTCGAGATCTACGTCGTTCAATGAAGACCCTCCTTGCTCTCCTCGCGTTGGCTTTCGCGCTCCAGTCCCTCCGCGCCGCCGCCCCCAACGTCCTGCTCATCGTTTCCGACGATCAAGGCTGGGGCGACGTCTCGTGGCGCGGCAGCCCTGCGCGCACGCCCAACCTCGATCAGTTGCGCCGCGACGGCACGGAGCTCCTGCGTTTCTACACGAGCAGCGTGTGCAGCCCCACGCGCGCCTCGCTGCTCACCGGCCGCTCGGCCGTGCAGCTCGGCATCCGCGATCAGTTCGCGCCCAACAACGCCGGCCTCTCGCTGCTCGAGCACCTGATGCCCGAGACGTTTCGCGCCGCCGGCTACCAGACCGCGCTCACCGGCAAGTGGCACCTCGGCTCCACCACCGCCGAGCGCCGCCCGCTCGCCCGCGGCTTCGATCGCTTCTACGGCTTCCTCGGGCCCGCGATCGATTTCTACACGCATGTCTTCACCGGGCCCGCCGGAGGCGTCGACTGGCAGCGCGACGGCGTGACGCTCAACGAAACCGGTTACACCACCGACCTCATCGCCACCGAGGAGATCCGCCTCCTGCGCACGCGCGATCCCGCGAAACCGTTTCTCCACGTCGTCACCTTCAACGCGCCGCACACGCCTTTCGCCGCGCCCGACGAGTTGAAGGCCAATTACCCCACCCTCACCGGCGACGCGCAGACCTACGCCGCGATGCTCGAGAGCCTCGACCTCAACCTCGGCCGCATCCTCGCCGAGCTCGCCACCCTCGGCCTCGCCAACGACACGCTCGTCGTCTTCGTCTCCGACAACGGCGGCGCCGGCAACTCCCCCGCGCGCAACACCCCGCTCCGTCTCGCCAAGGGCAACATCTACGACGGCGGCATCCGCGTCCCCGCCATCATCCGCTGGCCCGGTGTCGTCCGCGCCGGCGCGACGAGCGAGCAGTTCGTCACCGCGCAGGATATTTTCCCCACCGTCGCCGCCGCCGTCGGCGTCACGCCGCGCAACAGCCTGCCCTTCGACGGCGTGAATCTCTGGACCACGCTCCGCACCGGCGCGCCCGCCGTCGAGCGCACGTTCGCGATGGCGACCGAGACCAACTACGCGCAGTTCGAGGGCCGGATGAAACTCGTCCGCATCGGCGCGCGCGACGAGCTCTACGACATCGTCGCCGATCCCTCCGAGACGAACAACCTCGCCGCCGCGCAACCCGCCACCCTCGCGCGCCTGCAAGCGACGCTCGCCGCCACCCTCGCGCGCTCGCTCAGCGCCGAGCCCGCGGGCGATGCGCGCGTGCTCAACCTCTCCGCGCGCGCCGCGGTCGGCGGCGTCGCCGGCACGCCCATCCTCGGCTTCGTCGTCACGGGCGGCGAGCAGCGGCTTCTCGTGCGCGGCATCGGCCCCGCCCTCGCCGGCTTCGGCGTGACGGGCACCCTCGCTGATCCCGTGCTCGAGCTGCGTCGCGATCAGACGCTGGTGCAGACCAACGACAATTGGCTCGCGGCCGACACCGCCGCGATGGCCGCGAGCGGCGCGTTTGCGCTGCCCGCCGCAAGCCGCGACGCCGCGCTCGTCGCCACGCTCGCACCCGCCGCCTACACCGCACAGGCGCGCTCCGCCGACACCACGAGCGGCGTCGCGCTCCTGGAAATCTTCGACACTGGCGCCGGCGCCGCCAGCGCCCGCCTCGCCAACGCCTCCGCCCGGGCCTACGTCGGCACCGGCGCATCGATCCTCATTCCCGGCATCACGATCGGCGGCAACGGCGCCGCCGGCCTCCTCATCCGCGCCGCCGGTCCCGCGCTCGGCAAGTTCGGCGTGACCGACGCCCTCGCCGATCCCGTGATCGCGCTTTACCGCGGCGCCGAGCTCATCGCGACCAACGACAACTGGGGCGCCGCCGCCAACGCCGCGCAAATCACCACGGCAGCCGTCGCGGTCGGCGCCTTCGCCCTCGACACCGGCAGCCGCGACGCCGCGCTGCTCACCACGCTCCCCGCCGGCGTGAACTACACCGTGCAGGTCAGCGGCGTCGGCAACACGACCGGCACCGCGCTCGTGGAAATCTACGTCGTGCCGTAATCAAGCCGGGTCCGGGCCCGGCGAGCCCGGCTACAGGTCCGGCCCGACCATCATGTAGCCCGCCGAGCGCACGGTGCGGATATACCTTGGCTCCTTGGCGTCGTCGCCCAGCTTTTTTCGGAGCGAGGAAATATGCACGTCGATCGATCGATCAAAAACGTCGTAGTTGCGATCGCGGCACTCGTCGAGGAGGGCCTCGCGCGACTTCACGCGACCCTTGGCCTTCGCCAGGCTCGCCAGCAGATCGAACTCCACCGGCGTGAGCGTGAGCGGCGCGGTGTCCATCACGGCGGAGCGGGCGTCAAGGTTCACACGCAGCAGGCCGACGACGAGCTCGGTCGGCGGCTTTTCCGCGGAGCCGTTGGCGGCGGCGGTCGCGGCGCTGCGGCGCAGGACGGCGCGGAGGCGGGCGAGGAGTTCGCGCGTGGAAAAGGTCTTCGGCAGGTAGTCGTCGGCGCCAACCTCGAGGCCCACGATGCGGTCGGTCTCGTCGCCGCGCGCGGTGAGCATGAGGACGGGCACGGCGGACTTGGCGCGGATTTTTTTCAGCACCTCGAAGCCGTCGATGCCCGGCAGCATCACATCGAGGATGATGGCGTGCCACGGCTCCTCGGCCGTGGTCGCGCGCTCGACGCCGTCGGGACCGGTGTGGGCCGCGGCCACGTCGAACCCGAGCGGCTGCAGGTAGGTCGCGACAAGCCGGCAAAGCTTCCGGTCGTCGTCGATCATCAGGAGGCGCGTGCGGCCGTCAGGGCGTTCGGTCATGGGAAAGTTGTGGGAAAAACCCAGGCGATGCGCAACAGCCGCGCGGCCGGTGATTCCGATGTAGGCGGGGTGCCCTCACCCCGCGCCCGGCGGCGTGCGAGGCTGATAGCCCGCGGGGTGGGGACACCCCGCCTACAATTTGCGCTCGCGCTGCTCGCGTCGGGCATCGCGGCGAACGCCGCCGATCTCACGATCGCAATCACGCCGCGCTGGCGTGGCGCGGGGATTGCGGTGCCATCGGCGGCGCTCGCGAACGACCACGGGCAGTCGCTGCGCCTCACGCGCGTGGCGCTGCTCGTTTCCGAGGTTACGCTCCTGCGCTCCGACGGCGGCACGTTGCGGCTCGACGGCCAGTTTGGCCTCGTCGATCTCGGGGCTGGGCGGAGGGAATTCACGGTGCGCGGCGTGCCGGCGGGCGACTTCGTGGGACTGGAGTTTCGCGTGGGCGTTCCGCGCGCCGCGAACCTCGGCGATCCGGGGCGCTGGTCCGCGGGCCATGCCCTCAATCCGCTCGTCAACGGCCTGCACTGGAGCTGGCAGGGCGGCTATGTTTTCGCGGCGCTCGAGGGGCACTACCGGGCCGCGGCTGACGCGCCAGAGGGCGCGGAGCGCGGCTTCTCGTTTCATGTCGCCAACGCCCCGCAGCTCATGGCCGTCGGCTTCCGCGCCGATTGGAAAATCACCGGCGACACCACGGTGCACCTCACGCTCGACCTCGCGCGGGTGCTCGCGGCGCACCGGCTCGCGCCGGGCGACGGCAGCGAGAGCACGCACAGCGGCGAGGGCGACACGCTCGCGCCGCGCCTCGCGGCGGCGCTGGAGCGCGCGTGGTTCTGGCTGGAGGCAACTGCCACGCCGCCCGGCGCGGTGCCCGCGGCCAAGGCAGGCCGGGAATCGTTCGGGGTGCCGCTGCCGTTCTCCGTCCCGCCCGGCTTCCCCCAGCCCGAGCTCCCCGCCGACAACCTGCCGACCGCCGCCGGCGTCGCGCTCGGCGAGGCGCTCTTTTTCGATCCGCGACTCTCCGGCAACGGCACGCAGTCGTGCGCCTCGTGCCATGCGCCCGCGCTGGCCTTCAGCGATTCCGTCGCGCTCAGCCGCGGCGCGGAGGGCACGCTCGGCGCCCGCAACGCCATGCCGCTCCTCAACCTCGCGTGGCATCCCGCGTTCGCGTGGGACGGCGGCCGGATGCGCATCCGCGATCAGTCGCTCGCGGCATGGATCAGCGCCGCCGAGATGGCCGCGAATCCCGCCACGGTCACGGCCACGCTCGCGCGCGACGCGGGCCTCGCGGAAAAATTCCGCGCCGCCTTCGGCACCCCCGCAATCACGGCGGAGCGCGTCACGCTCGCGCTCGAGCAATTTCTCCTCGTGCAGGTCGCCGCCGACTCACGCTTCGACCGCGCGCTGCGCGGCGAGGCGGAGCTGAGCGCCGAGGAGAAGCGCGGTTTCGAGCTCTTCATGATGGAGAGTGATCCGGCGCGCGGGCGGATGGGCGCCGACTGTTTCCACTGCCACGGCGGCGCGCTGTTCTCCGATTTCGGTTTCAAAAACAACGGCCTCGACCGCGAGAGCGCCGACCCCGGCCACGGCGAAATCACGCTGCGCGCCACCGACCGGGGCAAGTTCAAGACCCCCTCGCTCCGCAACGTCGCGCTGACCGCGCCCTACATGCACGACGGCCGCTTCGCGACGCTCGAGGCCGTGATCGCGCACTACGACCACGGCGTGCAGCGCGCCGCCGCGCTCGATCCGAACCTCGCCAAGCACCCCGCCGCCGGCCTCGGCCTGAACGCCGCGGATCAGCGCGCGCTCGTGGCCTTCCTGCACACGCTCACGGAGACGCGGCCGCGTTCCGGCGCACCGCCGCCTGCCACGCAGCCGTGAGCGCCAGCCCCGCGATCCACGCGGAAGGCGCGAGCAGGGGCAGCACGTAGCGCGGCCAGGCAAACGGCAGCCACAGCGTGACTGACGCGAGGGCGAGCCCCCACCAAATCACCGCCACCCGCACCGCGGGCTCACGCCAACGCCGCACGGCGCACCACGCGACGAGACCCGCCATCACCGCGAAGAATTCCCAGCCGTAAAACGCCATCCGCGCGACGGCGGCGAGCTTGCCCCCGAGCCCCGCGGGATGCGGATCGTGCAGGTCCACCTGCGTCGCCTCAGTCAGCCGGTGCTCCATGATCGGCGCCGCGAGCGCGCGGGGAAAATCGGCCAGAATCGCCGGGTTGATGGCGACAAAGAGCGCCAGCGCGACCACCAGCACGGCGATGCCCTGCCGCGCCGCAGCGCCCACCCCACGGCCCGCGCCTGCGCGCCAGCGCTGCGCCATCGCGATCGCGGTGAGCGCACCGGCGAGGAGCACGAGCACGAGGGCGTTCATTTTCGCCGCGCAAGCCAGGCCGAGCGCCACGCCCGCGAGCACCGCCGGCCCGAGCCCGCGCGGGCCGTCGGGTGCCGCCAGCCGCCGATACCAGTTCGTCACCGCCCACGCCGCCGCGACGGCAAAGAGGAGCGCGATGGTGTCGGACATCGCGTGGCTCGCGGCCGACGCAGCCACCGGGTGCACAAGCAAGAGCACGCTAGCGACCAGCCCGGCGACCCGATCGCCAACGGACCAGCCGAGCAACAGGAGCGACAGGCTGCCGAGCACCGCGCAGACGAGCACGGTGGTGCGGGCCGCACCGACGACCGGGCGCGGCAGCGGCGCCCGCCGCCCGTCCAGCACCTGCCGCATGAACTCCGGGCCCGCGGCGCGCACGACCGCCGCGCGTTTTTCCTCCGCGGCGTTGGTGGGAACGGCGGCGGGATTTTCCCAGCGCAGCCACTTCAGGTAAAAATAGGCGAGGTTTTCGATCGATTCGACGCGGTGGCCCGCCGTCGCGAGCCCGAGGCCGAGCACGTATTTGCAGACCGGGGGATTCTCCCGCGCAGGCAGGAGTCGCCAAGCCTCGTGCCTCCAATCGCGCCGCACCCAGGCAAGATCGTAGTAATAGGCCGAGCCGATCCAATAGACCTCGTCCTGATCGAGCAGAGGGTCGTCCTTTTGCAGCGCCACCCACCCGAGCGCGCCCGCCGCCCATGCCACCACGAAGCAGAGCGACACGAGCAGCGATTTGCGCATCGGGCGATTCAACGAGGGATCGCCTTCCCTTCCAGCCTAGTTTGCGGCGCGGCCGGCGTGGCTCACTCCTCGCCGTCCCAGTAGCCGGCCTCGGCCATGCGGAAAAATTTCTTGGGCTCGCGCAGGCCCCATTTGCCGGAATCGGGATAGTGCCAGGTGTCGACCGGCGGGTTGTCGGCGACGAGCAGAAACTCCAGCGGCGAATCCGCCGCCGCGGTGATCTGGTGCGCCTCGCCGGGCGGATGCACCACCACATCGCCCGTTGCGACCTGGCGCGTGCCGTCTGCCGTGCGCACGACCCCGCGGCCGGCGGTGATCCAATACAACTCCCACTGCGCCGCGTGCGAGTGAAACGGGCAGCCGCACTCGCCCGCCTCAAGCCGGCACAGCTCAAGATCGAACGGGTGGCCACCCAGGCCGGCCGGCGTGTTGCGCTTCGCGCCGAGCGCGATCGAGAGTTCCTTGCTGGCCCCGCGGAATTTCTTCTTCGGCGACTCCCAGATCTCCCACGCGAGCGAATCGGGGTGGAGCTTGCGCGACGCAAACGGCGCGAGGGCCGGCCCCGGCGGAAATGCCGCGATGCGGTGCGGCGGCGTGCCCGGCGGCGCCGGATCCTCGCCGTCGAAATAGTCGGCCTCGGTCAGGCGGAAAATTTTCCCCGGCGGCCGGACGCCCCACTTGTCGGAGTCGGGATAATGGAAGGCGTCGAGCGGCGGGTTGTCCGTGACGATGAGCACCTCCAGATCGCCCGCGCCGCGGTTGAGGAGCTGATGCGCCTCGGCGGGCGGATGCATGAAAACCTCGCCGGTGCGCGCCACGTGCGTCTCGGCGCCCGCGCGCACGGTGGCCGTGCCGGCGAGCACGAGGAACAGTTCCCACTGCGCGAAGTGGACATGGAACGGGCACACCGCCGCGCCGGGCGGGATGCGGCGCACCTGCAAGTCAAACGGATGCCCGCCGCCCCACGTGCCGGCGTTGCGCACGGCGCCGAGCGCGACGGAGATGTTGCGGCTGAACGAGTGGAACTTCCCCGTGGGCGAGCGCTGCTCGTCCCAAGGCATGGCGGGCACGTGGACGTGGTGCATGCCGTCCATCGAGCAAGGTGCACGCGCGCGCCGCAAGTGCGCTGCGGCCTTCGGGCCCGCAGCGCCGTTCACGAAGGAGCGCTACACTTTTTCGTTCACCACCGGGTTCGTCAGCGCCCCGATTTTCTCGATGTCGATCGTGACGGTGTCGCCGGCCTTCAGCCAGATGGGCGGGTTGCGCGCGAAGCCGACACCGTGGGGCGTGCCGGTGAGGATCACCGTGCCGGGGAGGAGCGTCGTGCTCGCGCTCAGGAACTCGATGATCGCGGGCACATCGAAGATCATGTCGTCGGTGTTCCAGTCCTGCAGCGTGTCGCCGTTGAGGATGGTGCGGATGCGGAGGGCATTGGGATTCGGGATTTCGTCGCGCGTCACGAGCACGGGGCCGAGCGGGGCGAAGGTGTCGAAGGTCTTGCCCCGGCACCATTGCCCGCCGCCGCCGTTGCGCTGCCAGTCGCGGGCGGAGACGTCGTTGGCGCAGGTGTAGCCGAGCACGAAGTCGAGGGCGTTGGCGCGCGTGGCGTTCTTGCAGCGCTTGCCGATGACGACCGCGAGCTCGCATTCGTAGTCTACGGACGTGCTGGGAAGCTTCACGGGGAGCTCGATGGGATCGCCGGGATTCTGCACGGCGGCGGGATTCTTGATGAAGAGGACAGGGTGCGGCGGCGTGGGACTGTTGCTCTCGGCGGCGTGGCGCTTGTAGTTCAGGCCGATGCAGGGGAGGAAGACGGGCGCGACGGGCGCGAGCAGCTTGCCCGGCGTGACGACGCGATCGGTGACGCGGAATTTGCCGAAGATGTCGCCGGCGATTTCGCGGGCGGAGCCGTTGGGTTGGAGCGCGGCGTAGGCGGGGCCGGCGGGAGTGACGTGGCGGATGATGCGCATGGGGAGAACCGAAGTTGAAAGTCGAAGGCTGAAAGTTGAAAGACGGAAAACGGCTCGCGCGCGGCGCCCGCGCGCGCCAGCTTCGCGGCATGGC
>JAEUHB010000056.1 GCA_016794665.1 Opitutaceae bacterium | reverse complement strand
GGATCGTTGAAGGTCGTGAACGTCACGAATTTCGCCTCCGGCTTCGGGTCGGCGAACTTGATGAGCTTCGAGAGCGGGAAACCATCCCACGGGATCACCATCGACCAGGCCTCGACGCAACGGAAGCGATAGACGCGCTGTTCCGCGCCGCCCATCTTCGTGACCAGATCGTTGGCGTCGATCTTGATGGGGTTGTTGACGAGGCCGGTGAGCTCGACGGTCCACGGCTCGGTTTTCCAGCCCTTGTTGGCGTTGGGCTTGGGGTCTTCCTTGCCGGTGCCGAACTCGTAGAAATTGTTGTAGCTCGTGATGAGCTCGTAGCTTGTGGGCTTGAGGGCGGGGTCGCGGAAGTCGGCGTTGACGCGGGTGGGGAAGCCCGCGGTCGTCGCGCGCAGATCGCGCGGCGCGAGCGCAAGCGCGGCGGCGCCGAGGCCGAGGGTCTTCAGGATCGCGCGGCGGTTGAGGTAGGCGGACTCGGGCGTGGCGGCGGACTCGGGGAGTTCCCAATTCTTTGGAAAACGGAGGTGCATGGCGGTGGGAGATTCGGGGGGCGCGGGCTATTCCGCACGGGAGCAAAGCGACGCGGCGGACGATGGCACCGGAATTTTTCCGCGCAAGCGCGGCGAAGTCGGAATTGGCTGGCCACGCCGGCGGACGCCGCGCCTACGCTCAATTCACCCCGCCATGCCCTCCCGCCGCTCATTCCTCAAGTCCTCCGCGCTCCTCGGCGCCGCGCCGCTTGCCGCGGCCACCTCCGCTCGCGCCGCTGCCGCGCCGTCCGCCAAGCCCGACGTCAAGATCACCGCCGTCAACGCCTACGTCGTCGACCGCGCCATCCTCGTCGAGGTCGCGTCCGACGCCGGCGTCTCCGGCTGGGGCGAGTGCGCTTTCGACGGCGGCGGGCTCATGAAGACCTTCGTCGACCAGCTCCTGAAAAAAGAGGTCGTCGGCAAGAATCCCTTCGATGTCCGCAAGCTCTGGGACTGGATGTTCTTCGAGCACCACGATCTCGGCCCCGGCGGCGCGCTGCCCAACGCCATCGCCGGCGTGGACATCGCGCTCTGGGATCTGAAGGGCCGCCTCCTCGGCCAGCCGATCTGCAACCTCCTCGGCGGAAAATACCGCGACAAGATCGAGGCCTACGGCTCCGTGCCCGTGCGCCGCGGCCGCGTGAGCGTGGATGACTGCGTGAAGTCGTGCGTGAGGTTCGTCGAGCAGGGCTTCAAGTGCGTCAAGGTCCGCATCCAGATCCGCGAGCACTATCTCAACCCCGATCCTGATCCCACCTTTGCCTACGCCGCCGCCGTGCGGAAGGCCATCGGCCCCGATATCGTGCTGATGATCGACGCCAACAACGGCTACTCCGCGCAGCGCGCCATCGCCACCGGCCGCAAGCTCTACGAGAAATATAACGTCACCTATTTCGAGGACCCCGTCTCCGACCAGAACCTCGCCGAGATGCGCGAGGTCACCGCCGCGCTGCACGACCAGGACATCGTCGCCGGCGAGAAATGCTACACGCGCTGGCAGATCAAGGACCTGATCGTCCAAGGCAACGTCGACGTCATCAACCCCGACGTCGTGAAGGTCGGCGGCATCACCGAGATGGACCGCATGGCCACGCTCTCGTCGTGCTTCCAAAAGCCGATCCAGATGCACAACACGCGCCCGACGATCTCCACCGCTGCGTCGCTGCACTGCATGGCCTCGGCGCCGCTCGTCGCGCGTTTCATCGAGTTCCCCGAGGTCGGAACCACGTTCGATGCGCTGCAGAAACTCTTCCGCGATCGCGTGAAACTGGAGAAAGGCTGGCTGCACTTGCCCGAGGGCCCCGGCCTCGGCCTCGAGGTTGATGCGGCCGCCGTCCGGGCCGCCGCGAAAAAGGTCTAGCCGCGTCGGGGTCCGATTTTCTTTTCGCCTCGTCTTCCTGCGCAGCAAAACCGCTCGCCACCATGGGGCGGGCGCGCAACATTCCCAGACCCCTCCCTCGCACCATGAAACACTCCGTCTTCCGTTGTCGTTCGCTCCGTGCGCTGCTCTGCGCCACGCTCTTAGCTCCGCTCGCGGCCTTTGCCGACGGCTCCATCGCCGGCACCTTGAAGCATGCCGCGCACGGTGCGCCACTCCAAGGCGCCTCGGTCCGGCTCACGCCCGGCGACCGCGAGGCGGTCACGGACCGCGCGGGCGCGTATTTCCTTGGGCAGGTGCCCGCGGGTAACTACACGCTCGAAATCAGCTACCTCGGCCTCGAGCCGAAATCGATCCCGGTGCGCGTCGCGGACGGCCAGACGGTGCGCGCGGATTCGCAGCTGGCCGAGAGCGGCGTCGTGGTGCTCGCGGCGGTCAACGTCGAGTCCGTGCGCGAAGGCCAGTCGCGCGCCATCAACCAGCAGCGCACCTCGTCGCGGATTTCCAACGTCATCTCCTCCGACGCCATCGGCAACCTCCCCGACCGCACCGTGGGTGAGGCGCTGGCCCGCCTCCCCGGCGTGAACGTCGTCGACGATCAGTTCGCCAACGTCCGCGGCACCGCCGCGGAGCACAACGCCGTGACCCTGGACGGCGACCGCCTCGCCACCACCGGCAGCAACATCGACTCCACTTCGGTCAACACCGACGGCCGCGCCGTCGATCTCTCGCTCATCCCCGCGGAGATGGTGGGCGGCATCGAGGTCATCAAGACCCTCACGGCCGACCTCGACGCCGACTCGTTCGGCGGGACCATCAATCTCGTCTCGCGCAGCGCATTCGACCTCAAGGAGCGCAGCCTCAACGGCAAGTTCGAGTATATCCACAACACCTTCCGGAAGCAGGACGGCTACGCCGGCTCCATCACCTACATGGACGTGCTCGACAAGGAGCGCACCCTCGGCCTCAGCGCGACGCTCACCTACCGCAAGGAGGACCGCATGACCAACTCCTACGAGTTCGGCTACTATGATCGCGCGCTCATCCCGGTCGGGAACTCCGGCAGCGGGACCCCCGGCCCCATCGCGGCCGTGGGGGACCAGGGCATGGAGGCCTACGACACGCGCCTCAATTTCTCCGCGATCACCAAGATCGGCGGCACCGTGAACCTCGACTGGAAGATGTCCGACGCGACCGAGCTGCACTTCCGCACGTTCTACGAGAACACCGAGACCGAGGGCGGCCGTTTCCGCAACCGGCTCCGCGCGCTCTCGCGCGTCAGCGCCACCTCGACCGCGCAGCAACAATCCGGCGCGCAGGTGCGTTTCCAAAACTATATGGAGGACGGCGTGCGCGAGCAGGACCTGATGCGGCTCGGCGCCGAGGGCAAGACCCGCCTCGCCGGCGGCGGCACGCTCACCTACGGCCTGCGTTACGGCAACTCCGAGGCCTCCATCGATCGCGACCGCTACATCTTCGATTTCCTCACCAACACCGAGCGCCGCGCCTACTCCTACACGATTGACCGCCGCAACGCCACGCTCCCCACCGTCGGCTTCACGCACATCGCCACCGGCCAGAACGGCTACTACGCCGTCCTCTCCGACCGCGGGCTGAGCAACCTGCGCTTCCAGACCGGTTCCGAGGATGAAAGCGATCTCACCGCGAACCTCGACTACGCGTTCAACGTGCCGGTCGCCGGCCAGGGCATCGACTGGAAGTTCGGCGTGAAGAGCCGCGCCAAGGAGCGCAGCTCGCGCCCGCGCATCGTCGACGTCAACGCGCCGACGGTGAACCGCCCGACCTTCGCCAGCTTCCCCGTCCTCACCGAGCCCCGTGGTCTGCTCTCCGGCACCCAGGCCACCATGGGCCCGATCGTCTCGCTCGACAGCGTGCTCGCCTACTATCGCGCCAACGCCGGCGCGTTCACGCCGCTCACCGGCGACGAGCTCATCCGCCTCGATGCGCGCAAATACGACGTGGAGGAGGATGTCCTCGCCGCCTACGGCATGGGCACGACCAAGATTGACCGGCTCGAGATCATCGGCGGCCTCCGCTGGGAGCGCACCAAGACCGGCTACCACTGGCTCGCCGATCCCGCCGGCGCCTCGCGCGGCTCGCGCAGCTACGACACGTTCCACCCGAGCCTCCTCCTCAACTACCGCCTCAACCGCAACCTCGTCGCGCGCTTCGCGTTCACCAACACCGTCTCGCGCCCCGCCTACGGCGACCTCGTGCCCTACCGCTCGACCGCCGACACCGCCTCCGAGTCCGGCACCGGCGGCCTCGAGCCCGGCGACTACCCGGAGACCAACAAGGTCTTCCTCGGCAACGCCGGCCTCAAGGCGCAGAAGTCGCAGAACTTCGACCTCTCCGTCGAGTATTACCTCCCGCAGAGCGGCGTGCTCTCCGCCGCCGTGTTCAGAAAGGATCTCAAGGACGTGATTTTCCGGAGCCAGTTCAAGCTCCCCGGCCAGCCCACCACGATTTACTTCCAGGAGCGCAACGGCTCCACCGGCAAGGCCACGGGCCTCGAGCTCTCGTGGCAGCAGGCGCTCACGTTCCTGCCCAAGCCCCTCGATGGCTTCGGCGTGAACTTCAACGCGACGTTCATCGACGGCTCGTCCGTGCTCGAGGAGCTCGTCCCCGGCTCCACGTCCACCTACCGTCCCCTCAACGTCGGCTTCCTCCCCGAGCAGCCCGAAAAGGTCTACAACGCGCAGCTCTACTGGGAGAAGTTCGGCTTCACCGCGCGCGTCGCCGCGAACTTCATCGACGAGTTCGTCCGCACCGCCGGCGGCCTGACGGCCTTCTCGATCAACAACAAGGCGACGCGCTGGGATGCCTCCGTGAGCTACCGCGTGAACAAGCGCTTCTCGATCTACGTCGAGGGCCGCAACCTCACCGACGAGGTGACCTCATGGTATGCCACGACGCCGGGCCGCCCCGAGGACTACTCGTTCAGCGGCGCGGTCTACACCGGCGGCATCAAGTTCCGGTTCTGATGGAGTCATAGACGAGGCGCGTCGCCCGGCGTAGCCTTGCGCGAAGCCGGGTCCCGCCTCGGGTCTCTACGTTTGTCATTCTGAGCGCAGCGAAGAATCCAGCGGGATGATCGCACGCCTTTCACGCCTCGTGTCTCCACTTGGAATCTTCGCTCTGCTCAGAATGACAATGGGTGTGGGCGGCGTCCTGGTTGCCACGCTCGCTTTAGCCGCCGCCCCGCTCGCCGCGCCCACCAACCTCGACTTTGCGCCCGCCGCGACGCCCGCGCGCGAGGGCGCTGTCGTCCTCACGCCCGCCGCCGCCGATCGTTTCGACGCGGCGCGTGGCTACGGCTGGGTCACGCCGCCAACCGGGGCGTTCACCGGTCCCGCCGCGTGGTCCGGCGTGCGCTCGCCCGCGCTCTGCGATGGCGTGAGCGG
>JAEUHB010000031.1 GCA_016794665.1 Opitutaceae bacterium | reverse complement strand
CTCGAGCGACGCGGGGAACGGCAAAAACCCGAAGCGCCGCCGCACGGCGAGCGAGGCGGAGCGGTGGTCGGACTTGTTGTTGTAGGGCTGCTCGGTCGCGGTGGTGAGCGAGTAGTTGTTGATGCCGTAGTAGTCGATGGGGCGGCTCGTGGGGTCGAAGGCCTCGATGATCCGCGGGCGATCGAGCACGATGTCGCGCAGGTTGACGCGCGGCGTGCCGTTGAGCGTCGTCGTCATCGAGCCAAAGTGACCGGGATTGGGCCGCGACCGATCGGAGAGGGAGACGCTGGCGACGGCGTCGAGCTTCCAGCGGCCGTCGTCGTGGCGAAACTTGAGCCCGAACTGATCCGTGCCGCCGAGAAAAGTCTGCGAGCTGCCGGAAAGCGTGACCGCGCCGCGCCCCGTCGCGCCGAGCGTGTCCTTTGCCGTGAAGCTGAACGGCACGCCCGTCGCGGGCAGCGGCGCGGCGACGGTGCCGGCGTTGAACGCCCAGGTCTGCGTGCCGATGTAAGTCTTGTAGGCGTTGATCTGCGCGTTGACGGAGAGGACGCCGTGCGCCGTGGCGCGCCAGTCGGCCTTGAGGCCCCAGTTGACGCGCGACTGGCTGCGCGGGCCGTCCTGCAGCGTGTATTGCTGGAGGTAGGGCCGGGCGAAGCTCGCGCCCGTGCCGGTGCCGGCGGCGTTGAAGAGCGTGGTCGAGAGGTGCTGCTCGTTGTATTTGTCGCTGCGCATGCCCGTGACGACGACGCCGAAGTCGCGGCTGATGGGCAGCGTGTAGTCGAACTCGAAGCCCGGGTGGATTTTTCGCGTGGGGTGGTCGCCGTTGGTGTGCGGTGTCTTTCGGAACGTGAGGTTCTCGCTGTTGGCGATGAGCGTGAGGCCGTAGTTGAGCTGCGCGCGCGGGCGCTCGAAGGCGCTCTTGGTGACGAGATTCACGGCGCCCGCGAGCGAGTCGGCCGGCGTGGCGGGCGTGGGGACCTTGGTCACCTCGATGCGGGAGATGTTGTTCAGCGCGAGGGTGTTCATGTTGAACGTGCGCCCCGGCGCGGCGTTGGCGGAGACCATCGATGCGCCGTCGGAGGTGAACGCCGTCATCGCGCCGCCGATGCCGCGCACCGAGACGCCCACGATCTCAACCTCGCTGTATTCCACGGCGAGGCCCGGGATGAACTTGAGGAACTCGCCGACGTTGCTGCCCAGCACGTCGCCGAGCTCGTCCGTGGCCATCACGTTTTTCAGGTTGGGCGCGAAGCGCTGCTCGTTGGTCGCGATCGCGCGCGCATCCGTCTCGCGCTCCGAGGCGACGGTGAAGCGATCGAGCGTCACCACGCCGCCCGGGCCGGCGCCGGCGGAGGTCCCGCCGTAGCGCGTGCGGCTCGTGAGCGCGATGTCCCGCGCGACTTCGCCGCCGGCCGGCACCGCGACGGCGACGGTCTGGGCGTCGAGGTCGGTGTAGAAGACCTCCAGCGTCGCGGCGCCCGCGGGCACATCGACAAGCCGGAATCCGCCGAAGTCGTCGGTGTGCACCACGAGGTCGGTGCCCTGCACGGCGACGCGGGCCTTGCCGAGCGTGTGGCCGGTGACGGCGTTGGTGACGCGGCCGGTGATTGTGCCGGTGGCGGCCGCGGCGCGGGAAGCGGGGACGAAGAGGGCAACGGCGGCGAGCGCCGATAAGACGGAAACGACGGAGAACAGTCGGCCTTTCATGGTGGGGCGAACAAGACGGTTGCGAGAGGCGCGCCGGGGGTTGCGGCGCTGGGCCGTCAGCAGGCTAGGCCGGGGCGCGTCGCGATCAACGCCGATTCCGGGGCGCGCAACTTCAGCCTCGCCGCGCCGGCGCGCGCGGTTTCCGCTTCCCTTCGCCATGAACCCCACCGCCTCCGCCCCGCGCCTCTCCCGCCGCCATTTCCTCCACACCTCCGGCCTCGCCGCCGCCGCGCTCGCAGCGCACGCCTCCGCTCCCGCGCTCCGCGCCGCGGCCGCGCCGACGGCGAAAAAGCGCCCGGCCATCGGCATCGAGCTCTACGCCGTGCGCGGCGAGATGGCGAAGGACCTGCCCGGCACGCTCAAGGCCGTCGCCAAGATGGGCTACGAGTGCGTCGAGTTCTACTCGGCGTATTTCGC
>JAEUHB010000054.1 GCA_016794665.1 Opitutaceae bacterium | reverse complement strand
GCCCGGCTTGAGGCCGATCTCGCGGCGCAGGTGATCGTCGGCCGGCTGCGGGCGGTAGGCGGAGAAATCGACGCCGGGGAAAAGCAGGTGCGTGGGCGTGCCGGCGGGCGCTAACTCCGCGAGCCGATCGATGATGTGCGTGACGCCGTCGGCCGTGTGCAGGAAACTCTCGTGGCGAATCGGGTGTGGCAGGCCGTCGACGATCCACTTTTCGGTTTCGGCCAGCGGGGCATCGCGCAGCTCGGCGAAGGATTTCCCGGTGTAGGATTCGATCAGGTAACGCTCATTGTCCTCAAGGTGGATGAGCAACCGCGCGGGCGCGGCGAGACGACGCTGGTAAGCGAGGACGAATTTCCGCACGCCCTCGCGGGGTGTCCAGGCGTGGATGAGATCCGCGGGACGGCCGTCGGGGAAAACCTTCGGCTGCGTGAGCAGCTCCTCGTAGGTCGCGGCGATGAACAGCGGGGCGGCGACGTGGCGCAGCGTCTCCTTGCGCTCCGGCACCGCGACGACGCACGCATGGCCGGCCGCGCAGAGCGTGTTGGCGAAGCCGCCGATGTGGTTCAGGCTGTTGGTGGTGAAGTCGCCGTAGTTGACGAAAAGAATGTTCACGCTGGAGAAACGAAGAGCCCACGAAACACACGAAACACACGAAAGGAAGACCGGAGTGCGCCCGATGCGGGGCGCGGGCCGGGCGTGTGAATCGCGGGGCTCGTGGGCGGGCTGGGTGAAGCGGGACTAGAGCTTGAAGCCGCAGTCGATGGCGTCCTTCGAGAAGGTCTTCACGGTGTCGAGCGAGAGCTCGGTGAGATCCTGGCCGAACATCTTGGCGGCCTTCGCGAGGATGTCGTGCGGCACGGTGATGATCGCGCAGCCGGCTTCCTGGGCCTGGAAAATGTTAAGGACCTCGCGGGTGCTGGCCCAGAGCAGCTCGGCTTTCGGCTGCGCGTGGAGCAGGGCGCCGCAAGCGCGGACCATCGGCATCGGGTCGACGCCGGTGTCGGCAATGCGGCCGGCAAAGACGGAGACGACCGCGGGCACGGCGGGGTTGAGCGCCTCGGCGACGCCGGCGACCTGGCGCAGCGTGAGGAGCGCGGTGACGTTGAGCTTCACGCCGGCCTGGCCGAGTTCCTTGATGAGCGGGAGGCAGGAATCGCCGCGCGCATTCGTGATCGGGATCTTGGTGTAGACGTTCTTGCCCCAGCTGTTGATCTTCAGGGCCTGGCGCTTCATATCGACGAGGTCGTCGGTGAAGACCTCGAGCGAGATCGGTTTGGCGGTGACGGACTGGAGAATGTCCTTCGCGAAGGCCTCGTAGTCCTTGATGCCGGCCTTCTTCATCAGCGACGGATTCGTCGTGAGGCCCTTGATGTAGGATTTGCCGTAGAGATCGAGGATGCCGGCCTTGTCGGCGCCGTCGGCGTAGAGCTGGATCTTGAGGTCGTTGAGGGATTTCATGGGAGAAGGGGTGAGGGAAGGCGCGAAGGAGGGAAAGGGGAAAGTCGTGGCGATCAGCGATGGCTGAGGATGGTTCGCGCGGCCTCCGCGAAGGAGGACACCGTGAAATCGGGCGCAGCGCGCAGCTCCTCGGTGTAGCCGAAGTCGATGAACACGGTGCGCACGCCCGCGCGCCGGCCGCAGTCGATGTCGCGCCAACGGTCGCCGACCATCCAGGAGCGCGCGAGGTCGAGCCCGAGATCACGGGCTGCGTCGAGGAGCATGCCCGGCTCGGGCTTGCGGCGGCGAGCGTCCGGGTGAGCGACGCCTTGACCCGGCGCGTAGCAGGCCTCGATGCGCGAGAGAGACGGAACGAGCGAAAGGAGCTTCGCGTGCATGGCCTCGACGACGGCCTGCGACTGCGTGCCGCGCCCGACGTCGGGCTGGTTCGTAACGACGACGAGCACAAAGCCGGCGGCGGCGAGCTGTGCGCAGGACTCGGTCACGCCGGGAAAAAGATCGAATTCGGCGGCGGTCGCGGGCGGGTAGGGTTTGCCGTCGCGGATGAGCTGGCGGTTGAGCGTCCCGTCGCGATCAAGGAAGATGGCGGGGCGGAGCATGGAAAATTGGAAAGGTGGAAAATCGGGAAAGCGGAAAATAAATGCAGGCGTGCGGGGGGCTTTCGCTTTCCCGCTTTCTCACTTTTCCGCTTTTCCGACTACGCTTTCCCACTTCGTCTGGTTCACCTTCAAATCCGGGTGCGAGACGAAGAGGTGCCAGATGACGGCTTGGAAGGCCTCGCTGTGCGGCGTGATGTTGTTGGCGTTCACGACCGGCACGATCACGCAGGCGTCGGCGACCTTGGCGGTGTAGCCGCCGTCCTTGCCGACGATGCCGATGACGCGGGCGCCGACCTGCTTCGCGAGCTGCAACGCGAGGACGAGATTGGGCGAGACGTTCTTCTCCAGGTTGCCGCCGCCGACCGAGAAGATGAGGAGCGCGTCCTCCTTGCGCAGGCGCGAGCCGCGGAGCCACTCGGCGAACACGGTGGCCCAGCCCTCGTCGTTGGTGCGCGCGGTGAGCTCGGAGACATTGTCCGTGGGCGCGTAGCACTCGAGGCCGCCGATTTTGCGGAAATCGTTCACCGCATGCGAGGCGTTGGCCGCGCTGCCGCCGACGCCCAGGATGAAGAGCCGCCCGCCCCGCGCGCGCACGGCGACGAGCTCGCGCACGCAGCGCTCGCAGTCGTCGGGGTTGAGCTTCGAGACGATCTCGGCCGTCTCCTTCAGGTGTTGGGCAGAATAGGACATGGAGGGAAAATCGGGAAACTGGGGAAATTGGAAAGGGGGAAAACTCAGAGCCGGCCGGCGCGGAGCAACGCGTCGAGTTCGTTGAGGCCCTCGTGCGAGCCGATTTCGTAGAAGCGCTGCTTCATCTCGTAGCCGGCGAGCTGGCGCCGCGCGCAGAGCTGCATCTGCACCGCCGCGAGGTCGACGACGGCGTCGCGCGGGAAACCGTCGAACGCCGCGGCGCGAAACACGCCGAGACCGTAGTCGATGTGGCGCATGGCGGGCGTCCTGTTCTTCTTGTCGTAGACCTTGATCTCGCCGCCGGCGAACTCGACGTTGCTCGTGTCGTAGCGCCCGTGGTTCTCGTAGACGGTCATCAGCCCGAGCTGGCCGCTGCGCTGGAAAAAGTCGCCGACGGCGCGGTAGTCGATGGGCAGGTAGCTGTCGCCGTAGAGCACGTAGAAGGCGTCGCCGAGCTTGGGCAGCGCGCGGATGAGCGCGCCGCCGGTGCCGAGGAGCTTCGGTCCGTCGAACGCATACTCGATCTGCACGCCCCACTTGGCGCCGTCGCCGTATTGCTCGACGATCATCTCGCCGAGGTAGCCGACGCAGAGGACAATCTTGGTGAGGCCGTTTTTTTTCAGGAGCCGGAGCTGGTGGGAGAAGAACGGCTCGCCGGCGACCTCGACGAGGAGCTTGGGGATTTTCTCCGTGATCGGCCGGAGCCGCGTGGCCATCCCGCCGGCGAGCAAAGCGACAGGAAAATCGGAAAACATGGGAAAGTGAGAAATTGGAAAACGGAGGCTAGCGACCCTTGGCTTTGCGATTGATGGTCGTGAGAATCGCGAGAAGTTCGCGCGCTTCGGTTGCGAGCGTTGCCACCAGAAGGGCGTCGCCGACCGGAGTTTGTCGGCAAATTTCCAGCCAGTAGTCGGTTTCGGCGGCTTCCTTTTGGGCGATTGCAGTCTTGTGGATGAAATCCTCGCGAGACTCGGCGCGATTTGCTTCCCGGTAGTTCGCGCCAATCGACGTTGCCGACCGCAAGGGTTGCCTTCCGACAACCGAGGAGACGTCGTTGCGCGGCAATGCGGAAACTAGGCGGACAACCGCAATCGAGAACGCTAGCGTCCGCGCCTCAAGGTCGTTTTTTCCGGAAGGGTTTTCCACTTTTCCGATTTCTCGCTTTTCCAATTTCTCCGCGTCAGTTTTGCGCGACGACCTTCGTGCCCTCGAAGTCGAAGCGGAATCGCACCTCTTGCAGGCCTTTTCCGCGCATCGCCTGGCGGAGTTTCTTCTTGTCGCCGGCGTAGAACATCAAAAACCCGCCGCCGCCGGCGCCGATGAGTTTGCCGCCGAGCGCGCCGTTGGCCATCGCGTGATCATACCAGTCGTTGATGTTCGCGTTGCTCATGCCGGAGCTGCGGGCTTTCTTGCGCTGCCAATGGACGTCCATGAGGCGCGCAAACTCGTCGAGGTTGCCAGTCTCCAGTGCGTCGAGGGACTTGTAGCCGAGTTCCTTCGTGAAATGCAGGTTGTCGAGCATCGCGCGATCGTTGCTCTTGGACTTGTCATTCTGGTCCTTGAGGATCGCGGACGCGCTGCGGCTGTAGCCGGTGAAGAAGAGCAGCAGGTTGTCCTCGAGGTTGAAGAGCGTCTCCTCGGAGATCGTGCAGGGCCGGTATTCGACGCGTCCGTCGGGATGAAACGTGAATGCCGTGATGCCGCCGACCGCGGCGATGTATTGGTCCTGCTTGCCGATGGGCTCGCCGAGCTTGTTGAGCTCGATGTCGCAGGCTTGCTCG
>JAEUHB010000014.1 GCA_016794665.1 Opitutaceae bacterium | reverse complement strand
GGCGTCGCCGAGCTGACGTTCAAGGGCCGGCACGCGTGAACGGAAAAGGCGCGCGATCCGATCGCGCGCCTTTTCAAATCCAGGACAGAACCGTCGCGGCCTACCTGGCCGCGATTTTTTTCAGCATAGTGAAGCGGCCGGGGAAATTCCAGTCCTGCACGAAGAGGTTGCCGTCCTTGTCGAAGGTCAGGCCGTGCGGCGCGATGAAGATGCCGTCGCGCCAGTGCTCCGGCTCGAGCTTGAACGCCGCCCATTGCTTTTGATCCGGGTTGTCGCCCAGCGTGGAGACGATCTTGCCGGCCTTGTCGATGATGACGACGCGGCCCTGCAGCTCGGCGACCGCCACGACGTCGCCATGGAACGACATCGCGCACGGGCGGCGCAGGTCGGTGGTGACGACGCCGAGCCACTTGCCCTCGAGGTCGAGGTGCACGAGGCGCTTGTTCTCGCGGTCGGCCACGAGCAGGCGCGCCGGGCTGAAACGGGTGTCGAGCGCGATGCCGTGGCAGGTGGCGAACTGGTTCTCGCCGCTCCCGCGCGAACCGATCGTCTTCTGGTATTTGCGGTCGGCGGAGAACACATGGATGACGCTCGCGCCATAGCCGTCGGCGAGGTAGATACGGCCGTCGGGCCCGACTGCGATGCCGGTGGGCGCGAAGTTCGCGGCCTTTTTCTTCGAGTCCGCGGGAGCATTGTAGGAACCGCTCACCACCGGCTTCTCGATTGTCCAAACGACCTTGCCGTCAAGGCCGAGCTTCACGCCTTTGCCGCCGGCCTTGTTCACGGCGCCGTAGATGAACTCCTTTCCGCCCTCCGAGCGGATCATGAGGCCGTGGAGGTTGCTGAGCTCGGGGGCCATGGTGCGAAGCAGGCGGCCGTCCGGCGCGAACACGAAGATCCCGTGCGGGCCGTCGGAGCTCATGTAGATGTTGCCGGCCTTGTCGACGACGGCGCCGCCGTGGGTGGAGAGAAACGGCTTGTCGGCGGGGAGCTTGGCCCAGCCCGCCTCGACCATGAAGCGATGGGCACCCTGGCCCAGCGGCGCCGCCGGCAACGGCGTGGCGGCGACCTGCGCGAGCGGCAGGGAAAAACCAGTTTGAGCGACGAGCGCCGAAGGCAGCGCGAGCGCGAGGAGGAAGGAGGTGCGGGGGAACATGCGCCGCGAGGCTTGCGGCCCGGCGTGGGGCCGTCAAGCGGCGCGCCGGACCCGCCCCGGGGGAATCAGAACGTGCCCTTGATGCCGAAGGTCCAGTTGATGCCGTTGACCTCATAGAACTGCACGGCGGGCGCGCTGCCGTTGTTGGTCTCCATGATGCGGTAGGGCTCGTTGAAGATGTTGCGCGCCGAGAGGAAGAAATTGTAGCGCGACGAGATGCGGTAGCCGCCGCCGATGTCGATGTTGGCGCGGTGACGGTAGAAACGCGCGGTGCCCGTCGGCGTCGTCGGGATGACGTTGGGGAAGTTGTCGCGCCAGTTGAGGTTGGCGTAGACGTTGACACGGCGGAACGCGTAGGCGAGGCCCGCGTTGATCGAGTGCGGGATCATGTTCACCTTGGGGATCTCGGCGTAGTTGCGCGTGTAGCTCGCGCGGACGTTGATGCCTTTGAACGGGCCGGGCAAGAACGAGAGGCTCTGCGAATACTCATACTCCATGCCGCGGATCAAGATGCGGCGCGTGCTCTGGCCGGTGGTGATGAAGGTGTAGTTGGAGAGGTCGACGTCGCCGCTGTAGCCGAACTCGGCGGCGGTGAGGTTTTGCGTCGTGAACAGGCCCTGCACGGTGTTTTGAAAGACGTTCACGGCGAAGATGCCGACCGGCTCGAAGTAGTAGGCGACGCGCGCGGAGTAGTTGCGCGACTTCTCCGGCCGGATGGTGGGGTTGGGCGCGGTGACAGTGAGGTTGTCATCATTGATCACCCAGACGCCGGCGACGTCGCGGAACGTGGGCCGGCGGATCGTGGAGCTGAAGCCGAGTTGCACGTCGAGGTTCTGGTTCACGCGGTATTTCAGCGAAGCGCTGGGGAACCAGTTGCCGTAGCTACCCTCGCGATGGACCTTGGGCTGGGACTGGAACTGGTATTTGAGGCCGTCGATGGTGGTGGCGCGGCCGTTGGTCTCGGCAAAGCCCGCGCGGGCGAGCTCGGCCGGCGAACGGGGATCGAATTCGAGGGCATCGGTGTAGGTGTTCTCGCGGCGGAGGCCGGCGCGCACGATCGCCCTGCCCACGGTGGCGGTGCCCATGAGGAACGCGCCGTCAATCGTTTCCTCGTAGTTGCGGCGGTTGCCGATGAAGGCGTTGTAGTAGTTCGCCGGCGTGATGACCTGCACGAACCGGTTCTGGTTGTCGCGGTAGTAACCGCCGAGGCGCACGAGGTCGGGCATCCAGACCGTGCCGCCGCTGATGGAGCGAATCGATGAGTCCGTGTTCGTCGCGCCCATGTCGAAGTCGAAGGCCGACTTGTATTCGCCGAAGATCGAGCTGGGGGTGCGGCCGGGCTCGATGTAACGGAGCGACTCGGTATCGAGGCGGAAATCACGGATCTCGTAGCGGCGCTTGACGCCGGCTTTCCAGACGATGGGTAGCCACTTGGTGGTGCGGTAGGTGGCGGTGATGTCGGCGCCGAACACGTCGGTGATGTTGGAGCGGCCGTCGTCGAGGTTGAAGGCGTTGGCGGCGGGGAGCGTGAAGCTGGCGCCGTTGGCCATGTCGGGGCCGGCGGTCTGCACGACCTTCCAGTCGGCGCTCTTCAGCGACGAGCGGTTCATCGTGTAGGTGAGGCCGTTGAGCACGGGGCCGCCGGCGTCGCGCAGCGAGCCGCGTCGGCCGCGCGGATCATACCACGAGACGGAGTTGGAGCCGGAGAACTTCCCCTCGACGAGCAGCGCGCCGTGGCGGAACTCGAACTTGGGCACGGCCGACATCGTCTGGCCGAGCTTCACGATTGCCGCCGGATTGGAGGTCACGTTGGCGGCGGCGTTGTTGGTCGTGAACGCGAGCATCGGATCCGCGCCGACGACGGTGTTGCGCGCGCCGGTGTTGAAGGTGAGCGCGCGCTGGGGGTTGTTCAGGTCGGCGTAGTTGTAGAGCAGCGTGAGCGAGAGCGTGAGCTTCGACGACGCGCGGAAGTCGGTCGTGAAATTCACCGTCGAGCGGCGGTTGGTGCGCGGCGCGTGGAGAAACGCGACCGCGGTGGGCACGACGCGACGGGTGTCGGCTGGCGCCGTGGGCGTCGCGGCGGTCGGCGTGTAGTTGTAGGTGACGGTCGTGCGCGCGTTGGCCGAGTAGGCCATCGACTCCGAGATGTTGAGGCTGACGCCGAGGCGGCGGTTGAAGAACGAATCGGAGTAATCGAAGATGCCGCCGGGATGGAGCTTTCGCGACTGGCGGTCATCGGGGCCGTAGGAATTGTCCAGGTTGAACTTCGTGGAGAACGCCGTGAGGTTCGTCTGGATCGACACGCGGCGGCGCGTGAGATCAAAGGCGCGCTTCGTGCGGAGGTTGATCGTGCCGGCGGGGGCATTGGCATCGACGTCCGCGCTGATCGTCTTCGAGACCTCGATGGAGTCCATCGAGGCGAGCGAGACCTGCTCGAAGGAAAACGCGCGGGCGTTGCCGGCCGCGCCGGCGTTGGCGTCGGCGCTCGCCAGCGAGACGCCGTCGAGCGTGACCTGCGTGTATTCCGAATCGAGCCCGCGCAGCCGGATGGTGCGCACCTCGCCCTGCACGAGGTCGAGTTCGATGCCGGGCATGTGCTTGAGGAACTCCCCCACGTTGCCCTCGGCCACGTCGCCGAAGACATCGGACGCGACCGTGTTGGTGATGTTCATCGAGTTCTTCTGCTCCATGATGGCCTTGGCATTGCCCTCGCGGTCGTTCGACACGACGAACTTGTCGAGCTTAACGACCGAGTCCGCGCCAGCGGTCTGCAGGGCGCTGATCAGCTCGAAATCCTGCGACGCCGAGCCGCCGGGAACCACGCGGACTTTCGCCGTGGCCGGCCGGTAGCCGGTGAAGGTGACGACGACGGTAGCCTCTCCCGATGGCACATCGGTGAGGCGGTAGACGCCGCCGTCTTCGGATACTGCCGCGGCCGCGGAGCCCTCGACTCGCACCTGCGCGTTGCGCACGAATTCACCGGTGGCGGGATTCACGATTCGGCCGGTGATCATGCCAGTGCCGGCGGTCTGCGCGGCGGCGATCACGGGAAACAACAGGGCGCACAGGAGCACGCCGAGACGGGCAGTCAGGGTTCGGTTCATGGGGAAAGGGAAACGGGGGCGAAGCAAGGATGCGTGACGGAGGGCGCATGGCAATCCGGCCGCGCGATCCCCACACGCCCCGAGGCATACCACTTTCGTGCGGTGCCTCTGGTCAGGGCCGCTCGGAACCGCACCGACGGCAAGGGCTGCGCTGGCTGTCCTTCGTTCGCTCGCGAGCAACCCCTTAGTCGGCCGTCCGCACAATGCCGCGGCGAATGGCCTCCGCGGTCGCCTGCGCCCGATCCGCGACGCCGAGCTTGTCGAGGATGTGGCTGACGTGGCGCTTCACGGTGTCCTCCGAAACGCCGAGCGTCGCGCCGATTTCCTTGTTGGCGCGGCCGGCCGCGATGAGCGCCAGAATCTCCCGCTCGCGCGGGGTGATGGCGGGGCCCAGGCGCAGTGCGCTCAACCGCTGCGCAATGGCGGGCGGCACCGCGCGCACGCCGCGGGCGACGCTGCGGAGCGCGGCGAGGAGTTCGTCGCGGGAGGCGGACTTCTGGAGATAGCCGAGCGCACCGGCATCGAGCGCCGCTTGGATCTCGTCATCGCGCGCAAACGTGGAGAACACCAGCACCCGCGCCGCAGGATCGTGCGCGCGCAAGGCCGCGGTCGCGGCGATGCCCCCCATGCCCGGCAGCTGCAGGTCCATCAGGACGACGCGGGGCGCGGAGCGGCGGTAGGCGGCGACCGCATCCTCGCCGCGTTCGGCCTCGCCCACGACCGCGATCGTGTCGTCGAGCTCGAGCGAGGCGGCGAGCCCGCTGCGGACAACAAAATGATCGTCGACGATCAGGACGGTGAGCGGGGCGTCGGGCATGGCGGCTAGCGATTGGGAGCGGGCAAAATGACCTCTACCGTGGCGCCCTCGCCCGGCAAGCTGCGCCAGGTCACCGTGGCGCCGATTTTGCGCGCGCGCTCTCGCATGCCGGCGCACCCGAAATGCCCGCGCTTGCCCTGCAGCGCCGCCCCGGGATCGAAACCGCAGCCATTGTCGATTACGCGCAGCACGATTCTCCCGGCGGCCGCTTCCACCGAGATCACGACCCGGCGGGCGCGGCCGTGGCGCAGCGCATTCGTCACCGCCTCGCGCGCAATCATGCGCAGGTCGTGCACGGTTGCGGCCGGCAGGAGCGGAAGGTTGGGCGCGGAATCCAACCGCACCTCGGCCCCGCTCTCCGCATTGTGCCGGGCGGCTACTCCCTCCAGCGCCGCAACGAGGTCGCCCGCGGCCTCCGCGGGATCGCGCAGGTCGCCGATCAGGTCGCGCGTCTCGCTCTGGATGCGGGCGACGAGGTGCCTGGAGTTCTCCACGAGCGTCCGGCCTTTTTCGTCGGCGATCCGCGTCGCCAGCGCATCAAGCCGCAGGCTCACGCCCGCGAGTTCCTGCTCGAGCGTGTCGTGGAACTCCCGCGCGATTCGCTGGCGCTCCTCGAGCGCCGCCTCCGCCTCGATGCGATGCCGCAGCGCCGCCGTCTGGCGACCCACTTGGCGCCGCAGCAGCGCGATCCAGAGCGCCGACAGCAAGACGACGCCGACAAGGGCCGACAAGCCCGTCGCCAGCCGCGCCTGCGTCCACCAGGGCGGCGCCCGCAGCACCACGAGATCGCCCGGCGTCGCGAGCCGCAGGCTCACGGAACCGGGGTCGCCCCGGAAGCCGGGCCCGAAGACCGTCGTCTCCACCTGGCAGGCACCCGTGATCCGCACGACCGCGCCCACCGGCGGCGGCTCCGCGCCGGCCGGCAGCTGCACGTGCGCCGTGCGCCGCAGGCCTTCCACCGCGAGGGTTACCCCCTCCTCCGTCTTGAACGTGTCGCGCACCCGCCCGTTCACCCGCACGAGGGAACCGTCGTGCCGGCCGGATTGCTGGCCCCCGACGGGACCGTAGAGTTCGTCGATTGTCGCCACTTCGATCGGCTCGGGTGGTTCGCCGGGCAGGCGCGTGAGCACTTCCGCGTCCGCCACCGAGGCGCTGAATCGCTCCATCGAGGGAAAACCGGCAAGGATGACGCGTTCGCCTGCCGCGAGCGCCAACGGGGCGGCCAGGCGGGCGACAAACGCCCGCGGGCCCTCCCGCAGGAAGATCTGCTCGCCGAACGCCGCCGCGACGGTGCCCTCGAGGCGCACCCGCCGCTCGCCCAGCCCGCTGACGCGGAAGGCCAGCAATTCCTCCGCCGACACGAGCGGCGCCTCGGCCGCCGGCGGCGCCGCCTCGATCGCCGCGATTTCGTCCCAGCCGAGCACGCGCAAATAGGGCTGCACGAGCTGACGGCGCGGCGTGTTGATGAGGCCGACCGCGAGGCCCGTGACGCGCACCCGATGGTCAATGGGCAACTGTTCGGGCGGAGGCGCCTCGACTCGCACATCGATCACGCGCGAGCCCATCGCGAGCCGGAGCAGGCTGCGCCGCGGCTCGATGGGCCGCACGGATCGCACCACGCCTTCGACGGTCACCCGTTGGTAGTGGTAGCGCCCAAAGTGCAGGTCGTCGAACTGCGCGGGGATCCCCGGCGGCAGCGCGCGCCGGCCGAGCACGCGAAACTCGGAGTCGTCGAGGCCTGGCAGGTAGAGGCCCAGGCGGGATTTGCTGGTCACCTCAATCTCGTCGCCCACGGCCGGCGGCTTGATGCCGGCGGCGACACGGAAAAACGTCGTGGACGTTTCATCCTGAAGGAACATCGCCCCCTGATTCTCAATGAAGACCACCACACCGCGCAAACGCACCGGGATGCCGCGTGCCGCGTCGGCGGGGGATAGGGAGCGCACTTCGAGCGCGGTCGTCAGGGGCCGCTCGGCGGCCTCTGACGCCGTGCACGCCGCCAGCACGAGGCACAGTCTGGCCCGCAGGGAAGACAACACGGTGATCAAGGGGTGAGCGGATGGACCCGATGCGCTCGGGTGGCGCACGCTCCCGAGCCCGGGGCCCGGGGTCAAGCCCACCACCAACGTCACCCGAACAGCGCCGCGATCGGCTTGCCGCCGTCGGTGATTGGCACGGGACGGGAAGCGCTCACCAGTTCTTTCCCCGGATTGATGCCGAGCGCGGCGTAGATCGTCGCGTGAAAATCGGGCACGGACACAGGGTTTTCCACGGGCTTGCCGGAAAGTTCGTTGGTGACGCCGTAGGCGCCGCGGTGCCTGAGCCCGCCTCCGGCGAGCAGCAGCGAGAAACAAGCGGACTGGTGACCCCGTCCACCGCCGCTGTCGAACTGGCCCGGGCGGCCAAACTCGGTGCCGAGCGCGATCAGGGTCTTGTCGAGGAGCTTCTTCGCCTTGAGGTCAGCAATGAGCGAGCCGAGGGCGGCGTCGAGTTCGCGGATGAGGACGTGCTGGTTGAGCTGGCCGGCGTTGTGCGTGTCCCAACCGGCGCCGTTGATGAAGTTCAGATTGTGCGACACCTCGATGAAGCGCACGCCGGCCTGCACGAGCCGGCGCGCGAGCAGGCATCGCTGGCCGAATTCGCCCCCGTAGCCCTCGCGCAGCGCCGCCGGCTCCTCGGCGAGCTTGAAGTGCCGCATGAACCCCGGGCCGGCCAGCCGCAGGGCCTCGCGCTGCGCCTCGGCGTAGTCGTCGAGCGAGGTTCCATCTCCGGTGTTTTTTTGCAACGGCGCAAGCAGGCGGCGGCGCTCGGCCATCCGCGCGGCGTCGATGCCGTCGGGCGCCGTGAAGCCGGCCGGACCGCTCTCGGTGTCGACAAGGTGGATGTAGCCGTGCTTCGCGCCCAGGAAGCCCGGTCCCCGGCTCACGCTCGGGTAGCCGATGACCATGTAGGCGGGCACGCGCTCGTCCGCCGCGCCGCGCTGGTGCGCGACCACGGAGCCGAGCGAGGGATAAACGGTGCTACCGCTCACGGGACGGCCGGTATGGACAAAGTTCGTGGCCAGCGCGTGCTCGATGCCAAGCGTGTGGTTGATCGTGCGCACGGCCGTGACGTGTTCGGCGAGCTGCGCAGTGCGGGCGAGGTGCTCCGTGTAGCGCACGCCAGGCACGGCGGTGTCGATGGCCGCGTAATCGCTGCCGGCGACCATGGGCTTGGACTTGGGGTTGCCGCGACGCTTCGGGTCAAACGTGTCGATCTGCGCCATGCCGCCGCCGAGCCAGAGGAAGATGCAATGCTCGGCGCGGCCCTTCGGCAGCGCGGCGGCGGTGGCCGTGGCGAGCGCGCGGGGGCTCGCCGCGACGGTGGCGAGCGCGGCGGATTGGGTGAGAAAATTACGGCGGTTCATGGGGCGGAAAGGCGTGACGGAGGGATGGAGAGGAGGGGGGATGGAGTGACCATGGCAATAGACTCAGTGTGGTGGATGCAGCGTGGTCTTTTCTCTCCCTGTCTCATTCTCCCGATTCCTCAATCTTCATAGCACACTCGTCCACTCCGGCGCGTTCAGCAAAGCCCAGATCACGTCCTCGAAACGCGTGCGCCACTCAGGCGCGAGCCGCGTGGTCGGCGGATCGCCGCGGCGGGCGGCCGCCTCCTGCTCGAGGCGGAGCGTGTTGGCCTCGCTCTTCATGTGGTTCGACCAAGCGACGTATTTGCGCCGTTCGGCCGGCGCCGGCACCGGCTCGGCGCGGGCCACGACGCGGCCGGCATAGCCGGGTTTGAGCGCGGCGACGTAAGTGCTCTTTTCCTCCGGCGTGGGCGGACGGGTGAACAGCCGGAGAAAAATCCGCTCCACCAGCCGCTCCACCGGCTGTTCTTCCATGGCGAGGAGGCCAAGGCCATGGTCGTCGCTCAGCCGTGTGAGCCAGGTCATCATGGTGCCGTTCGAAAGCAGCGCGGGCTGGAGGACGTTCGCCGCGTTTTCCCGGATGCCGCTGGAGGCGTCAGGCCGTGCGCCGCGCCAGCCGAAGACCTCCATCACATCCGCCACGGCCTGGATGCGCGGCAGCATCAGGCTCGGCCGATCCCGCTCGTTTGAGGTGGAGCCAAGCATCCAGGCCCGCGTCGCCTGCCCAAGGTCGAGGGCGTTCTCGATCGTGCGCACGCTGTCGAGGTCCAGGCAGACCTGCTCGACGGCGAACGGCTTGCCCGTCGCGGCGAAGAGCGAATCGACAAGCTGCTCCGCGTTGATGCGTCGCGGGGCGTGCGCGGCAAAAAGCGGGCTCGGCGCGGCGAGCGCCGGGTCCGCGGCGCGCTGATAAGCATGGGAGTTCAGAATCAGGCGCGCGAGCGCCCGGAGGTCGTATCCGCCCCGGACGAACTCGCGGCCGAGCCACCGCAACAACTCCGGGTGGGTGGGCGCGGATTTTTCCCAATCACCCACCGTCTCGACGAGCCCGCGGCCCATGAGGCGCTGCCACAGCCGGTTCGCCAGCACCTGGGCGAAGCGTTCGTTCTGCGGCGCGGTCACGAGCGCGGCGAGCCGGTCGCGCGGATCATCCGGCCGCTCAGCCAGCGCGGCGGCGGACGCCTCCCCCGCGAAACGCCCGAACGGCCACGCCGGCTCGACCGTCGAACCCGGCGCCAGCGTGACCTCAATCATCGGGGTGCGGCCGCCGACCCGCAGGTGATCAAGTGGCACGCTGCTCGTTGTCGGGACCTTGAGCGGCTTCTTTTCGAGCATCGCCGCCAGTTGGAAGAGCTCGCTCTGCTTGGCGGCGTGCGTCGGCGCGTCGTGACAGCGCGCGCATTTCATCTCCACACCGAGGAAGGCTCCGGCGAGGATGATGCCCTTCGCGGCGGCCGGCACGTCGTTCTGCGATGCGACACCGAACCCCGCGGGTCCGCCGCCGCGCTCGCTGCCCTCGAGCCGGATGAGCTCGGTCACCAGCAGGTCGAGCGGCTTGCCGTCGAGCAGGGATTCGTGGAGCCACCACCGGAACGGTCCGGTGTTGTTGAGCGTCGGATTGATCAGGTTCGGGTTCTCCGCGAGCACGTCGAGCCAGTAGCCCATCTGGTGATCCGCCCAGCGCGGATCCGCGAGCAGGCGATCAATCGCGCGCGCGCGGCGGGACGCGGCGGAGTCGGCCAGGAAGGCGCTGACTTCGGCCTCGCTCGGCACGACGCCCACGGTGTCGAGCGACACGCGGCGAAGAAACGCGAGGTCGTGGGCGAGGGGGGTGAGTGTGCGGCGCCCCGGGGCGAATTCCGGCCAGACCGCTCCTTCCGCAATCCAACGCTCAACCAGGGCCACGTCAGCCGTCCGCAGTCGGTCGCCCTTGGCCGGCATCACTTCCTCGGGGTCGTGGCTGGTGATGCGCTGAAAGAGTGGACTGGCTTTCGGCTGCCCCGGCACGATCGCGGGGCCGTCGCCACGGCCGCCCCGCAGCGCCGCGGCCCGGGTGTCGAGCTGAAGGCCGCCTTTCACCTTCGCGCCTTGATGGCATGCAAAGCAGTTCGCCTCGAGGATCGGTTTGATGTCGCGGAAGAAATCCACGCCGCCCGCGCGCGCCGACGGCTTCTCGTCGGCCGTCACCTGCGCGATGCGCGCGGCGACAAAGTGATCAATCGGATTGTGCGCCGGAAAGCCCGCGGCCAAGGCCGGCACGGGCACCTCGGGGGTGGCGGCGAGCCAGTCGCGCGCGGCGGCACGGCGCCGGTTCCAATACCCCGCATGCTCCGCGCGACGCGTGGCCCGGGCGGCCGCGTTCATGGCGGCGAAGCGCGCGCGGCGCGGCGCCGTGTAGGCGGCCCAGCCGGCGTCGGTGTAGGGCACGGTCATTTCGCCGGGCGCGAGCAGTTTCCAATCGCCCGACCCGGCGAGGGAGATTGCCGCGACGGTTTCACCCAGCTCGGGGCGAAAGGGCCGCTTGCTCTTCGGCTCGATGCCACCGATCAACGTCTCGAGCACGATTTCGGCCGCGCGCCCGTCGAACTCCGCTTCCGCCATCACCTCGCGATTGCCCGGAGGCAGGAAGCGCGCACCGGGCCCCAGCTCGAGGAAAGTCTCCTGCTCCTCGACGGGCAGTTCGCCGGCGTTGCCCACCGCAAATTGCCGCGGCTGATCAAACGGCGTCTCCGCGATCACTCGTCCGTCAACAAGCAGCCGCGCCATGCCGCGCGCGCGCAGAAGCAGGCGGTGCTTGCCGGCGGGAAGCGTGACCTTTCCCGTCGCGCGCACGAGCGTCGGAAACGCCCGATCGCCCCGCACACCGGTCGCCACATATTTCAGCGGCAGCTCGAACAGCCCAAACGCGTCCTCCTGAAACGTCTCCGTCGCTCTTGCCGGCGTGCCGGGCCAGCCGCTTTTCGGCACGCCGTCCTCGCAAATCTCGACACTCACAGCAGCCGCAACGGCGGACGCAGCCAGCAGGACCAGGGACATGAGCAGGCGAATCATGCGCCTTGACCGAACACTGCCCGCCCCGCCGCCGCACGCGCGCGGGCATGACACTTTCGTGCGCCACCAGGCCTTCGCCTAGGCTGGCGCGAATCGCCGGCGATACTCCAACGGCCTCAGCCCGGTGTCCGCCCGAAACGCCCGCGTGAAGTGGCTCTGATCATAGAAGCCGCAGTCGAGCGCGATTGTCCCGACGGCCGCGCCCGTCATCTCCAGCTTCCGCCGCGCCACAATCAGTCGCACACGAAGGATGTAATCCCCCGGACTCATCCCGAAGAGCCGGCGAAATTCGCGCTGCAACTGGCTGATCGAAAGGGAGGCGCACCGAGCTAGGTCAGCCACGGCGATCGGCTGGCCGTAGTGCGCCAGCACAAATTCACAGGCAGGCGTGAGTCTCCGGTAGTCTCCCGGCGCGTCGCCCGCGTGGTCGTGCGGTCTCATCGCGCCCGCGATCCCGATCACCATGCGCCGCGGGCCGAACACGGGGAACTTGCTCGATACATACCAACGCGGCAGGCCGTCCGCGCCGGCGACCAGCCAGATTTGGTTCAACAGGGGGCGGCGCGACACCATGACCCGCCGGTCTTCATCCATGTATTGCGCTGCGAGCACCGGCGGGCAAAATGCCTCGTCGGTGTGCCCGATCATTTCGGACGTGCTGCGGCAGCCCAGGAGGCGCGCGAGCGCCGGGTTCACCTTCATGTAGCGGTGGCCTCGATCCTTGATGAAAAGGTAGACATCGGGGATCGCGTCGAAGAGTTCGGCGAATACGATCGGGTTGGCGACCGCCCGAAAATATTCGTCCGGATTGGCTCTTTCCTTCATGACCTTTTAATGCCAAAACTCGCGCCGCCCGTCAAAGCCAACCCCAGCCGGCTCTGGCACACTGCTACCGATGCCCCGCGCCCGCCTCTTGCCCCTCCCTTGTGCCGCCTGGCTGGTGACGGTCCTCGCCGCGGCGCCCGCGCCCGCGCGACTCGAGTTCAACCGCGACATCCGCCCCATCCTCTCGGAGAACTGCTTCCAGTGCCACGGGCAGGATCCCGCCAAGCGGGAGGGCAAACTGCGGCTCGACGACCGCGACGATGCCACCCGCGCGCGCGACGGCCGCGTCGCCATCGCCCCTGGCAAACCCGGTGAAAGTGAGCTCCTCCTGCGCTTGCTCTCCTCACACGAGGACGAGCGGATGCCGCCCGCCAAGTCCAACAAGCGCGTCACGTCCGCGCAAATCGCCCTCCTCCGCCAGTGGATCGCCGAAGGCGCGGCGTATGAGAAGCACTGGGCTTTTGTGCCGCCGAAAAAGCACGCCGTTCCCAAGGGAACGAACCCGATCGACGCCTTTGTTGGCGCGACGCTCGCGAAGCATGACTTGCATCCTGCTCCGCCCGCGCCGCCCGAAACCTGGCTGCGCCGCGCCGCGCTCGACCTCACCGGACTGCCGCCGACGCCCGCCGAGCTGGACGCGTTTCTCGCCGACGTGAAGAAGCGCGGCGAGCCCGCCTACGCCGCCGCCACCGATCGCCTGCTCGCCTCGCCGCACTACGGCGAGCGCCCGGCCATCGAGGGGCTCGACGCCGCGCGCTACGCCGACCCCCTTGGCTTCAACAACGACTCCGCCCGCACCATGTGGCGCTGGCGCGATTGGGTGATCGAGGCCTTCAACGCCAACCTGCCCTACGACCGCTTCATCACCGAGCAGCTCGCAGGCGACTTGCTCCCCAAGCCCACCCTCGAGCAGCGCATCGCCACCGGCTTCGGCCGCAATCACGTCATCAATTCCGAGGGCGGCATCATCGGGGAGGAATACCGCGTCGAATATGTCGCCGACCGCGTGCGGACGCTCAGCACCTCCTGGCTCGGCCTCACGATGGAATGCGCCAAGTGCCACGACCACAAGTTCGACCCCGTCAGCCAGCGCGACTACTTCCGACTCTTCGCCTTCTTCAACAACGTCCCCGAACACGGCGAGGACGGACGCGTCGCCAACGCCGTCCCGATGATCCCCGCGCCCACACGCGCGCAGCAGGCCACGCTCGCGGAACAGGAGAAGAGAATTGCCGCACTCGATGCCGAACTCCGCAAATCGGCAAATTCCCAGCCGTCCGCCGCGAGCGCGCACGCAGAAATCGCGCGGCTGGAAGAAAGAAAAAGCTCGCCACTGCTGGCGCCCTACGACGCTCCGCCCTCCGACGAGATCGCGCCCGTGGTCCCCGCGGCCAAGCTCGACTTCACCGCCAAGACCGGCGCCGCCGTCGCGTTCTGGCTGCGACCCGACGGCGACAACCCCCGCGACGCCCCGCTGCTCTCTGCGCTCAACCACCGCGGCAATCCCGCCGACACGCAATTCGGCAAAGGCCGCGAACTCCGCCTTGTCAATGGCGAGATCGAGGTCCGCCTGAGCGATCGTTTCCCGATGTATGCGACCGTAGCGCGCAGCCAGGGCGCCGGGATTCGGCCGGGCGTGTGGCGGCACGTCGCGCTCAGTTATGCGGGCGGGAAGAATGCCGCCGCACTCCGCCTCTGGATCGATGGCACCGAGGTCGCGCTGCACGTGCTCCACGACGGCCAGCAAGCCGAGCCGCCGAAGCGCGACTGGATCGTCGGTGCTGACAACGCGCCGGAGAGCGCGCGTTGGCGCGGTGAACTGCGGCAGCTACGCGGCTTCGCTTCCGCGATCACGACGGATTCCGTCCGCGCCGAGTTTTTCGCCGCAGCCAACGAACTCTCGCCGGCCGCTGCCGCGCGTTTCGCGAACCTCGCCGGGAGCGAGCGATTCCGGCAGCGCAACGCCCTCTGGGAAGAACACCTCGCCCTCCGCCGCAGCCTGCCCACCGCGATGGTGATGGAGGAGCTGCCGACGCCGCGTCCCGCGCATGTGCTCACGCGCGGCAACTACGATGCGCCGGGCGAGCGCGTCGAGCCCGGCGTTCCCGAAGCCCTGCTCGCGCCGTGGCCCGCCGGCGCTCCGCGCAACCGCCTCGGCCTCGCGCAGTGGCTCACGCAGCGCGATCATCCGCTCACGGCGCGCGTGGTCGTGAACCGCTTCTGGGCGCACCTCTTTGGCACCGGCCTCGTGAAGACGCTCGAGGACTTCGGCTCGCAAAGCGAGTGGCCGAGCCACCCCGAGCTGCTCGACTGGCTCGCACGCGATTTCGTCGACGGCGGCTGGGATGTGAAGGCGTTCTTCAAGCGGGCCGTGCTCTCCGCCACCTACCGTCAGACGAGCGCGGTGTCCCCCGCCCTGCTCGCGCGCGATCCCGAGAATCGCCTGCTCGCGCGCGGCCCGCGCGTGCGCCTCCCCGCCGAGCTGATCCGCGATCAGGCGCTCGCGGTCTCCGGCTTGCTCGCGTCGCGCATCGGGGGGCCAAGCGTGTTTCCCTATCAGCCGGAATCACTCTACACGGGCATCGTGGTCGGCGCCGCTTATCCCGGGACGACCTGGACGCCGAGCGCGGGCGCCGACCTCCACCGTCGCAGCCTCTACACGTTTTGGAAACGCACCGTGCCGCACCCGGCGATGATCGCGTTCGATGCGCCCGACCGCGAGTTCTGCACGGTGCGCCGCTCGCGCACCAACACGCCGCTCCAGGCCCTCGTGCTCTGGAACGAGCCGGGGCTGCTGGAGGCTGCGCGTCACCTCGGCGCGCGGATGCTCCGTGAGGGTGGCGGTGACGACGACGCGCGCGTGGCGTTCGCCTTCCGGCTCGCGACCGCGCGCCAGCCGCGGCCGGAGGAGACGCGGGTGCTCACGGCGGCGCTCGCGCGCTTGCGCATCGATTTCTCCACCACGCCCGCCGACGCCGCCGCGCTCCTCCGCGTCGGCGCCACCGCCGCCGATCCGTCGCTCCCTCCCGCCGAACTCGCCGCCGCCGCGAGCGTCGCCAGCATGATCCTGAGCCTCGACGAAACGATCACGAAGAACTGAGCGCCATGTCCTGCCAAAACTACCAGCGGTTTCACTCGCGCCGCGACTTCCTCGCGCAGACCGGACTGGGCCTCGGCTCCGCCGCGCTGGCCTCGTTGTTCACGCGTGATGCGCGCGCGGCATCCGCGCCGGCCACGGCGCCCATCGGGGCGCTGCCGGGGCTCCCTCATTTCGCCCCGAAGGCCAAGCGCGTCTTTTGCCTCTTCCAATCCGGGGGACCGTCGCACCTCGACCTCCTCGACGAAAAACCGGTGCTCGCCGCGCGCTTCAACGAGGACCTGCCTGACTCGGTCCGCCGCGGCCAGCGCATCACCGGGATGGTCGCCTCGCAGGCGCGGCTCGCGGTGCAGCCGAGCAGGTTCGCGTTCCAGCCCGGCGGGAAATGCGGCACGCGCATCAGCGATCTCCTGCCCCACACGCGCGACATCGCCGACGAGATTTGCGTCCTGCGCTCGCTGCACACCGAGGCGATCAACCACGATCCGGCGATCACGTTTTTCCAGAGCGGCAGCCAATTGCCCGGCCGCCCGAGCATGGGCGCGTGGGTGGACTACGGGCTCGGCCGGCTGAGCGACAACCTCCCCGCGTTCGTCGTGCTCGTGTCCGTCAACACCAAGCGCGCCGGCCAGGGCCTGCTCGCGCGGCTGTGGGGTAGCGGCTTCCTGCCGAGCGCGCATCAGGGCGTGCAATTCCGCAGCGCCGGCGAGCCCGTGCTCTACCTCAATGATCCCGAGGGCCTGACCCGCGCCCGCCGCCGCACGATGCTCGACGGCATCGGCGAGCTCAACCGGCTCCAGCACGCGCAGAGCGGCGACCCCGAGGTCGAGACGCGCATCGCGCAGTTCGAGCTCGCCTACCGCATGCAGGCCAGCGTGCCCGAGTTGATGGACCTCAAGGGCGAGAGCGCCGCCGTGCGCGAGAGCTACGGCCCGGAGGTCGAGACGCCCGGCTCCTTTGCGCGCAACTGCCTCCTCGCGCGCCGTCTCGCCGAGCGCGGCGTGCGCTTCATCCAGCTCTACCATCGCGACTGGGATCATCACGGCAGCCTGCACGAGCAGCTCCCGCAGATCGCCAAGGACGTCGATCAGCCGAGCGCCGCCCTCGTGCGCGATCTCAAGCAGCGCGGCTTGCTCGACGATACGCTCGTGATCTGGGGCGGCGAATTCGGCCGCACGCCCTACGCGCAGGGCCAGGCGAACCGCGAGCGGTATGGCCGCGACCACCACGGCAAGGCCTTCTCCATTTGGATGGCCGGCGCCGGCATAAAGGCGGGCACCACCTACGGCGCGAGCGACGACTTCGGCTTCAACGTCGCCGAAAACCCCGTTCACATCCACGACCTGCAGGCGACCATTCTCCACCAGCTCGGCATCGACCACGAGCGCCTGACCTACAAGTTCCAAGGCCGCCAATACCGGCTCACCGATGTGCATGGGCACGTGGTGAAAGGCGTCCTCACTTAGCGAGCGCGCCATCTTTCTCTTACCCCTAAACCCCACTACCCCATGGCCCTGATTTCACCGGTCCGTTATTTTCCCGCACCTCGGTTCTGGCTGGCGGTAATCGCGTGCGGAATCGCCCGGAACACCCAGGCCCAATCGTCGCCCCGACCTGAGACGTCGCGCGTCGCCGGCTCGGCGGAGGCAATCGAACTCACCCCTTTCGAAGTCTCGGAGTCCAAGGATGACTCCTACGGCTCCTCCTCCTCCATTTCGATCACCGGCACGCGCAAGGAACTGCTGCGCATGCCACTTTCCGCCGAGATTTTGAACCGCACGCTGCTCGATGATCTCGGCGCGCACGAGCTCCGGGAGATGGTCACCTTCGCGGCGGGCACCGGGGCGTTCATGGCCGCGGCCGGCACCTCCGATGCCTCGGGCGATCAACCGGGCGATCGGCTCGGCACAACCGTCGGCACCCTCCGCGGGCTTTCCGTGGGACTGATGCGCAATGGCCTCTTCGATAACCGGCCCGCGACCTCGACCAACGATGGTTTCAGCACCGATCGGATCGAGGTCATCCGCGGACCGCAAGCTCTCCTCTACGGCGCCACCAACGTCTCGGGCATCATCGTGGTAAACTCGAAGCGCCCCATCCTCACCCGCAACAGCCTGAGGGCCACCTACCGCCTCGACAACGAAGGCTCCACCCGCGCCGAGATCGAGGCGAACGGCAGTGGCGAAATTCCCGGAACCAAGCAGCGAGTGGGGTTGCTGGTCAGCGCGTTCGACGGCGCGGACCGTTTCTGGCGGGTCAACAACCAGATCGAGTCCAAGGGGATTTTCGCTTCTGGCGCCTGGCGCCTGGATCGCCGCCTCACCGTGCGGGCCGACTACGAGCACACCACACGCACCTCGACGGATCCTTTTACCGCGAGGCTTTCGGCGCCGGCCAACGATCCGACTTTTGGCTCACGCAACAACCTCCCGCTGCGACTGCTCCTGCAGCAGGGTCGCGCGCGCGACATCTTCCGCGGCGCGTTGAATTTCGAGAACGCCGACGCGTTCGGCACGGACGTCGTGGGCGAAATCCGCGGCTCGACCATTGCTTCGGCCCAGATCGAGTCCGAGATCAAGCCGTGGCTGTCAGTGATCGTCCAAGGCGGGCTGGCGCGGGCCGACCGGTTGGTGCACAACAGCGCGCCGGCGCCATTGCTGACGCCTCCGGGCCTCGGCGGAAATCCCACCGGCGAATGGGCGTTGCAACTCTCACCGAGCGTGAACCCATTTCGCACCAGCGATCGCGTCTGGCGCGGAATCGCCAACATGAAGCTGCCCACGATTCGCGGCGTGAAGCATGAGCTGACGCTCGGGGCCGAGACCCGCACCCGGAAGAGCGACCAGTTGGCCGAGCGTTGGTATGAGATCGACGCGAGCGGCCAGTTTATCCGCAACGCAGCGCAGCTCAACAACGGCAATTCGGGCCGCACCGTCATGCCCAGCGTGTGGTGGGCGCCTGGCACCCAAGGTTTCGACGGGCCGGACATTTTCCGCGTGAGCCCCGCGGATGTAATCGAGCTGAACGGGCGCCGCTACCGCCGCGATTTCGTGCGCAACCAGTTTCCGCAGTTTATCGCGGCCGACAATCCGCTCGGCTTCAGCAACGGCTCCTCCGGGATCAATTATCGCATCGTGAATGACGATGCCCTCTTCGGGACACTCTCGGGCGAGTGGTTCGACGGCAAAGTCGATACTCTGATCGGCTATCGCTACGACGACTTGGAGGACGTGCTCGTCCCCCGGCCCGACGAAGGCCGGACACTCGGCCGAGGCTCACACATGCTCGGCCTCAATTGGCGATTCTGGCGAAATCTCACCGCCTACTACAGCCACGGCACGTCCTTCCTGGTGTCCAACGGCCTGAGCACGATGAACACCGCGATGCCGCCGGGCTCGGGCGTCGGCGATGAGATCGGCTTGAAGTTCAAGCTCTGGGGCGAGCGGCTGAGCGGGACCGTCTCGGTCTACGATTCGAAGGCGAAGAACAACACGGCCAACCTCTCGGCTGAGGCGAAGGCAATCGTCGACGCCGCCAGCGCGGTGAACGGCCGCGCCAACGGCGGCTTGGCCTACGCCTTCGATCGGAAAACGAAGGGCTATGAAGTCACCCTGGTTGCCGCCCCGATCCGCGGCCTGCGGATTCAAGCCAGCTTCTCCCACATCAACGCCAATGAGGGCGCGGATGTCTCGCTCCCGATTCTCTACAACGACCAGTTCAATGCCAACGCCGCCGGGCAGGTCACGCTTGGCAACGGCAGCCCCTTGCTCGTGCCCGTTTCCACCGCCGTCCGGCCGTGGAATCCGCTCAGCCCCACACCGGGAGTCGCAACCCAGGCATTGACCGTCGACATCCTGCGCCGGGGCGATGCGAACGGCAACTACCGCGCCACGCTCGACCCCAACAGCGGCGCCATCACCAACGCCGCCGCGCTGTTCCTCAACACTCCCACCGTCGGGACGGGCGTAACCGGCTTGCCGATCGCGCGGCACCAACTCGGCTTCACTCCGCCGACGGGCTCGACCTTCTTGGTGCGCAAAGGCGGCGACCGCACGACCGATTTTCCGGTCAATTCCCTCTCGTATACGATGAACTACCGCGTCCCGGAGGGCAGGTTCCGGGGATTGTCCGTCGGCGGCAATGTGCAGCTCTCGTTCGACCGGCTGGCCTACTATTACACCGACCGATCCAATCCAGCGGCGCCCCAGCGGCGCCTGTTTACCTTGCCTGACAACACGCTGGCGATGGCCTTTGCCGGCTACGAGTGGCGCATCAGCAAGCGCTTCACGCTGCAAAGCCGAATCAACGTTTCCAACGTGATGAACAAAGTGTCGGTCACGACATTCCCCAATCTCGCTGACGGCACGCCGGACAACGCCCGCGTGATGAATGCACCGCGCGTGTGGGCGTGGACGAACACGGTGCGATTCTGAGTTGGCGACCCAGCCTCGTGCCCTCCCCGCCATGAAAGCACTGCGCTCGCT
>JAEUHB010000487.1 GCA_016794665.1 Opitutaceae bacterium | reverse complement strand
CTCGAGCGCGCGCGCTTCACCAGTCCCTACGGCAAGGAAATGCGCCGCTGGCTGCGCCACGGCATCGGCGTCCACCACGCGGGCCTCCTCCCGAAATACCGCATCCTGGTCGAGCAGCTCGCGCAGAAAGGCCTGCTCAAGATCATCTGCGGCACCGACACCCTCGGCGTTGGCATCAACGTCCCGATCCGCACCGTCGTCTTCACGCAGCTCTGGAAATACGACGGCAAGAAGGCCGCGATCCTGAGCGTGCGCGACTTCCGCCAAATCTCCGGCCGCGCCGGCCGCAAGGGTTACGACGATAAGGGCTACGTCGTCATCCAGGCGCCCGAACACATGATCGAAAACAAGCGCGCCGAGGAAAAGGCCGCCCGCGATCCCACGAAGAAAAAGAAGCTAGTGAAGCAAAGCGCGCCCGAGGGCTCCGTCGGCTGGGATGCGAAGACGTTCGAACGCCTGCGCACCGCGCCGCCGGAGGAACTGCAGTCACGCTTCGAGGTGTCGCACGGCATGCTGCTGCTCGTGCTCGGCCGCGACGGCGACGGCTGCCGGGCGCTCCAGCGCCTCATCCGCGACTGCCACGAGACCGACCACCGCAAGCGCGCGCACCGCAAGCGCGCGTGGCAGCTCTTCCGCGCCCTCGTCGATCGCAAGATCGTGGAGATCCTGCCTGGTAGCCGCGAGCGTGAGCGAGTGGATGGACCGCCACTCGCTCACGCTCGCAGCTACGAGTCGGGCAGAAAACTCCGCGTCAACGTCGAGCTGCAGGACGATTTTTCCCTGCACCAGGCGCTCTCCCTCTACCTCATCGACACGCTGCCGAAGCTCGACCGCGAGTCGCCCGACTACCCGTTCGACGTGCTCACGCTCTGCGAGGCCATCGTCGAGGACCCCGACGCGATCCTGCGCCAGCAAATCTCCAAGCTGAAAACGGAGAAGCTCGAGGAGATGCGCGCCGCCGGCATCGAGTATGCCGAGCGCATGGAGAAGCTGGAGCAGGTCGAGCACCCGAAGCCGCTGCGCGAGTTTCTCTACGACAGCTTCAACGCGTTCGCTGCGGCACACCCGTGGGTCGAGCAGGAGAACGTCCGTCCCAAGTCGATCGCGCGCGAGATGTTCGAGCGCTACCTGAGCTTCGCCGACTACATCCGCGACTACGGCCTTCAGCGCGTCGAGGGCCTGTTGCTTCGTCACCTGTCGCAAGTCTGGAAGGTCCTCGCGCAAACCGTCCCTTCATCGGCGAAGACCGAGGAGGTCGCCGAGATGGAGGATTATTTCCGCGAGCTCATCCGCGGCATCGACTCCAGCTTGCTCGAGGAATGGGAGCGGCTGAAAAATCCCGACCTCGCCTTAACAGCCGCCGCCGACAAACCCGCGCGCCCTTCGAGCTACGACATCACGCGCGACGAGACTGCCTTCCGGCGCCTCGTGCGCACGGCGATCTTCGGCCTTCTCCAGGATGTCGCGGCGCGCGATTGGGAGAGCGCCGCCTCGCGCCTGGCCACCGGCGAGGCCGGCGGCGCCGCCGAGGGCGCCCCGCTCTCACCCGAGGCGAAGCGCATCGAGGCCGCCTTCGCGCCCTACTTCGACGCCCGCACGCGCTTCCGACTCGACCCCGCCGGCCGCGCCGCGGCGCATACGCATTGGTTGCACGAACCTGCCGACGCCGAGTGGGACATTGCCCAGGTGCTCATCGATCCCGCCGGGCTCGACGACTGGGAAGCGCGTTTCATGGTGCCGCTGGCCGAGTCGCGCGCGCAACAGCGTGCGGTGGTGCGCTTCGACGGCGTCGCCCCACTCTAAGCCCCGCTCGCTCGTTCGCTCTCTCGACATTTCACCGCCTCGCCGCCATTTCCGATCCAATGGCCACCACTCGCCGCGGTTTTATCGCCACGCTTGCCACGATCACCATCGCGCCACGCCTCACGGCCGCGCGTGAACCTGATCCCGTCATCGTCGGTGAGGGCAAGCACCGCTATCGGTTCAACGACCGCTGGGCCAAGCTGCCGCCGCAAATCCAGTGGGGCCTCACCCACGGTGTCGTGGTCGATCGCAACCGGCACGTGCATGTCTTCCACACTTCGCGCAAGGAATCGCCGAGCAAGGACTGCGTCGTCGTGTTTGATGCGAAGGGCAATTTTGTGCGCTCGTGGGGCGATCAATTTTTCGGCGGCGCACATGGATTCGATCTCGTCGTCGAGAACGGCCGCGAACTCCTCTACGTCACTGATCTTCAGCGCGGGCTTTTCAAGATGACGCTCGAGGGCCAGGTGATCTGGCACGTCGAGAAGCCGGAGTGGTATAAGGACAAACCCGACCTCAAATACCGCCCGTCGAATGTCGCCGTCGCGCCCAACGGCGATGTCTACCTCGCCGACGGCTACGGCTCTTATTTCATCCATCACTACACACGCGACGGCCGCTACGTGCGCACCTTCGGCGGGCCCGGCGAGGACGCCGGCCGCACGCAGCACCCGCACGGCCTGTTCGTCGACCGTCGCGGCGCGGAGCCGTTGCTCGTCATCGGCGAGAACGATCCCAAGGGCGAGAAACCGGGCCGCCTGCAAGCGCTGAGCCTCGACGGACAACACCGTCGTTTCCTGCCAACGGCGGTGCGATCGCCGCGTCACTTCGATCAGCAGGGCAAACTCGCCGTCATTCCCGATCTCGATGCGCGCGTGACGCTCATCGACGAGAACTACAACACCATCGCCAACCTAGGCGACGGCTGGACGACAAAGACCGAGGTTCGCACCTTGCGCACGAAGCCGAGCGACCAGTTCACAGCCGGCAAATTTGTCTGCCCGCACGACGCCGCCTTCGACCAAGATGGCAGCATCTTCGTCGCGGAGTGGGTCGCGTTCGGGCGGCTGGTGAAGCTGGAAAAAGTCTCCGCCGGTTGAGGCTCGGGCGGTAACCTGCCGCGCCTGTGGTAGGGCGGTGTCTGTGACCCGCCCTCGGTCGAAGACTCAGCGTGCGAAAGGGCGGGTCACAGACCCCGCCCTACTTCAACCCACTCTGCGCCCTACCCGCCGTATTTCACGCCACAGCCGTAGGGCTTGGTTTGCGGTTTCTCCACGGGCTTGCCCGCCTTTAACGCCGCCAGCGCCGCCGTCACGTAATTGTGCGCCGAAGTGGTGTTCGCCAGACTCGCCGTCGGTTGATCGTCGATAGCTCCTTGGTAAGCCAACGTGCCGTCCTTCGCGATGACGTAGACATGCGGCGTCGTTTCCGCCGCGAAGAGCCGGCCGAGATCGCCGCTCTGGTCGCGGATGTAGGCCGCCGCGACGACGCCCTGCTTCTTCTGCCACTCCGCCGAGGCCGCCGCATCGAGATCGCCCATCGAGCTGGAGTTGATCTGCAGCCAGACCGCGCCGTCGTCCGCGGCGGCCTTCTGCGTGGCCTGCATGTTGCCGCTGCGGTAGTGCCGGCCCACGACCGGGCACGCGGGATTGAGCCATTCCAGCACAACCACCGTGCCGCGATAGTCCGAGAGCTTGCGTGCCTTGCCGGCCGCGTCGGTGAAGGTGAAATCCGGCGCAGATTGGCCTGATTCAACGGCACCGGATTTCGGGGCCAACAACAGCGCCGCAGCGCAGAGGAGCAGGCAAGTGAAGGGCTTCATGACGGGAGAGAGTCTCATGTTCGAGGTTCGATTGTCGGCATTCATCAGCTCACCGTGAGCAGCCTAGGGCTGCTTCGCCTCCGCCTGCTTCTTGCGGTTGTTCTTTTTCGCGGCGGCGGGCGCGGCGGCCGGCGCGCCCTCAATCGTGGAGAGCTTTTGCTTTTCCTCCTGCGCCTTCAGCCAGGTCTCGTAGCCCTTGGCGCGGCCGCCGACGTATTTGTAGGTGTCGAAGATCGCGGCCTCGCCGAGGGCGCGCGGATCCTGCTCCTCGGTGAGCAACTGCATCAGGCGCGTGCGCATCGCGAGCAACGTGGCCGAGTGCGCGAGGTCGTGCGCGAGGTTGTTCACGCCGGAGGGATCCTTGCGGAGGTCGTAGAGCTCGTCCGGCAGGCGCTTGCCGAAGGAGAGATCGTAGAAGTGGCCGCCGAGCGCCTTGAGCAGCTCCTTCGACGGACTCGGGTCGCAGTTGCCGAAGTCGGTCTCGGGATTTCCGGCCGGCCAGCGGTCGGGATGGAAATTATGCACGTAGAGAAAATCCCTCGTGCGGAGCGCGCGCACCGGATACCCGAGATCGTTGGGCCGCCCGAGGTCATGGCGTTCCTTGCCGGCGAGCATCTCGTTCCGGTTCTCGATCCAGCCGGAGGCGGGCGAGCGCAGCATCGCGGCGAGGCTGCGGCCGGTCATCTGCGGGTGCGGCGCGAGGCCGGCGAGTTCCAGATACGTCGGCGCGAAGTCGCGCACGTTGATGAAATCCTCGACGACGCGGCCGGGCTTGATCGCCTTGCCCCAGCGCATCGCGAGCGGAAGGCGGAAGCCGTCCTCGTGGATCTGCCCCTTCACGTAGGGAAACGGCATCCCGTGATCGGAGGTGATCACGACGAGCGTGTTTTCCAATTCGCCGCGCGCCTCGAGCGAGGCGAGCGCCTTGCCGATGAACGCATCCGCCCACTCGACCTCAATCGCGTAATCCGCGAGATCGCCGCGCACGAGCGCGGTGTCCGGCAGGTAGGGCGGCACCGTGACATCGGCGAGTTGCTTGCCGAGGCGCACGCCGGAGTTGAGCTCGTAGGCCCGGTGCGGTTCTTGGAAGCCCATCCAGAAACAGAACGGCTTGTCCTTCGCTTTCTGCGCGAGGAAGGCGTCGAAGTTTTTTCCGTAGTCGTTGCGCCCAATGCCGGAGGCGGGCGGCGTGCTGCGGTGCTCGTCGAAGTTCGGGCCCGAGGGATTGCGCGTCCGCTGCGCGAGGGTCTTGAAATCGCCCGGCCCCCAGCCCTTGCCGGTGAGACCGATGGTGTAGCCCGCTTTCTCGAGCAAGTCGGGGTAGACCTCGAAGCCAGCGGGAAAATAGCCGCCATGCGAGACCGCT
>JAEUHB010000486.1 GCA_016794665.1 Opitutaceae bacterium | reverse complement strand
GAAGGCGCCGCTGAGCGGCTTGCCGTCGCCATGCAGCAACTCGACACGGGCCTCATGGCCGCGGTTGGTGAACACCGTGCCCACGGCGCCGTCGGGTTCGAATTCGGTGTGCCTGTAGCGGGCGTGGCCGAACTTGAAGCGCGCGTGGCGCACAAAGCCGGTGCCGCCATGCCACTCGCCCTGCACGTCCGTGCGGCGCTGGCGCAGGCCGATGCGCACGCCCTCGGCGTCTCCGGGTGCGGCGGCCTCTTCCTCGTGCGCGTGGCCGGGCACGCCGTAGTCGCTGTCGAAGCCACTGTGGCTCACGCCGAGGTGCAAGGTCTTGGAGACATAGGACAGGCCCGCGGCCGCGCTGGTGTTGTTCAGCGCGCTGTTGGGCAGGCGGTCGCGCGCAAACCCGGGCGCGGGCTCGCCATGCGCGCGGGCCTCGGCCGTCTCCTCGGCGCGCACGCGCGCGCTTTCGGCGAAGCCGGGGATGCGGAGGTTCTTCGCGGTGCGGCGAAAACCGTCGAGGTGCAGCACAAACGCGCGCTCCGCGCCGGGCCGCAGCGCCAGATCGAGCACGCCGCCGCCGGCCCACTCGTCGGCCGCGGTGCCGCGGCGCACCTCGGCGGAGCCGCGCACGGGCTCGGTTGGCAGGTCGGTCTCGATGCGGTGCGTGATGACGTTGACGACGCCGCCGACGGCGTTGCTGCCGTAGAGGAGCGACGCGGGCCCGCGCACGATCTCGATGCGGTCGACGAGGAACGGCTCCACGCTGACCGCGTGATCGGGGCTGGCGACGGAGGCGTCGAGCGTGCCGACGCTGTTTTCGAGCACTCGGATGCGGTCTCCCCCCAGCCCGCGGATAATGGGGCGGCTCGCGCCGGGACCGAACGAGGTGGCGTTAACGCCGACCTCGGCGCTCAGCGTCTCGCCGAGCGTCGCTTGTTGCTTCAGCCGCAAGGCGCGGCCGGCGAGCACCGTGGTGGCCTGCGCGAGATCGACTTGGTTGCGTTCGAACGGCGCCACCGAAGTGACGAACTGATCGAGCGTGACGACGCTGTCGCCATGGGAGGGTGCAGCGGGAGTATGCGAATGGGCTGGCGCCGGAGGCGCCGAGGCGGCTTGGGCAGCTCCGGTGGCCGCCGCGCAAAGCGCGAAGGCGAGGCCGAGTGATGAGGAAACGGAAAGACGAAGATAGGAAAAGGACATGGTGATTCGGATTGAACGGACGGGACGGAAGCATCCGCGCAGCGCGGAACGCATTTCAGGGCACGCCGTGCGCGCAGGCGCGGCGGCGCACAACCTAGCTAATCCGATTCGCCGGCGGTCCGCGTTCCGGTTGAAACCGATAGCGGGGCGAAACCAAAAAAATCTCCATCGCCGGCCGCCGCGGCTCGATCGCCGAGCGCGAGAGGGGCGGCAACGGCGCGGCCGGCCCGACGGGCAGCGCGACGCCGCCGGCGAAGAGCACGACCGCGCACCCATCCTCGCGGCCTTGGGCCTCATCGTGGTGGTGCGCATGCCCGTGATGACCGGCGTCGTGCAGCCACGCGTGCGCCTGCGGGCTCGCGGCAAAGATTGAGAGCGCCAGCACCAACGCCGCGCCGCTCGCCGCGACGAGGCGGCGGAGCAGGCTCGGGAAGGTGGTGGTGTTCATGCGCTGTCCGGGACGAGGGGCGATTATGGCAGACGCGTCAAGCGGCGGGCCCACGGCGGCGCTGCAGCAGGGTGACGGCGAGCAGCAGCGCGAACGACAGCACGAGCAATACCGCGGCGAACGCATGGGCCCGCGGGTAGGAGAGCGCCTGGACCTCGTCGTAGAGGGCGATGCTGGCGACACGTGTCTCGCCCGGAATCGAGCCGCCGATCATCAGGACGACGCCGAACTCGCCAAGCGTGTGCGCAAACGCCAGCGTAAGCCCCGCCGCGATTCCGCGCCAGGCGAGCGGCGCGTGCAGGCGCAGGAAGACATTTGCCGGCGAGGCCCCGAGCGCCGCGCCCGCATCGAGTTGATCGCGCGGCACGGCGCGGAGCGCGGCTTGGAACGGCTGCACCGCGAAGGGCAGCGAATAAAACACCGAGGCGACGACAAGCCCCGGGAACGAAAACGCGAAGTGCGCCCCGAGTAGATCGCTCCACCAGCTGCCGGGTGCGTGCGCTGGCGAAAAGGCAACAAGGAGGTAGAAGCCGATGACGGTTGGCGGCAGGACGATGGGCAGCGCCACGAGCGCCTCGATCGCCGGCGCGAGTCGCCAGCGCGTGGTGTTCAGCCAGTGCGCCAGCGGCAGGCCAATTACGCCGAGGATAAGCGTGGTAAGCGCCGCGAGCCGCAGCGTGAGCCACAGCGATTGCCACAGGGGCGCGGGCAGGCCGAGGAAACTGGAGGTGGCTTCAGGCAAGGCGGCCACGCTCTACGCTCGGGGCGGCGCGCTCAACGCTGAACCGGTCGATTCGCTTTTCTGGTAGCCCGCCTCGTGAGAGGCGGGACGAACCACATTTCCTGTCCTTCGCTCCCTGCTCTCACGAGCAGGGCTACACAAACCAAGCTGTTACTCGCGCACCGACACTTTCGACCCGGTGGGCGATGGTGGCTGCTCTTTCAAGACCGCCTGCCATCTCTCCAGCGACCTTTTCGTCGCGGCGATTTTCTCGCGGGCCTCGTCCACCACCTTGCCCGCTTCCGCGGCTTGCTTGGCGGCTTCCGTGGCCTGCTTGGTGGCGGCGGCGACGCGTTCGTTGAGCGCCTTGAGCCCGGCGGGATCGGTCACGCCCTTGGCGCGCGCATTGGCGAGTGCCTTCCGTTCGAGGTCGGCGTTGGCCTGCGCGACGGCGGCCTCCGCGTCGAGGATGGCTTTCCGCGCCGGCGCCTGATCGATTGTGGCCTGGAGTTCAGTGATGCGGCGGGCGTCACGCGCGACGCGCTCGGCGAGGGGCGGGGGCGCGGAGTCGAGTTCGCCGACGGCCTTGCCACTGGTGGCGTCGAACACCAGCACGCGGCCCTGCCAGTCGCTCGCGATGATCCGTTTGCCGTCGTCGCTGAAGGCGACGCGGTTCGGCAGATCGCCGGTGAACGCGGCGGTCGCGACGTTCTTCCCCGTGGTGTTCCAGATCTGCACCTTGTTGTCGCGGCCGGAGGAGACGATGCGGTCGTCGTGGGCGAAGCGCGCGGCGAGCACGCCCCCGGGGTGGGCGTTTAGGCTGCGGAGCGACGCGCCGTCGCGGGCTTTCCAGAGCTTGAGCGTGCCATCCTCGCTGGCGGAGACGAGCATCTCGGCGTCGTCGCGCCACGAGATCGCGGTGATCGCGCCCTTGTGGCCGGGGAGGGTGAACATCTCCTGGCCGTTGGCGGCGTCCCAGAGGATGAGGCCGCCGTTGCGGTCGCCGCTCGCGAGCACCTTGCCGTCGGGGGAAAATTCCACCGCGGTCACCCAGTCGGTGTGCTTCTTCAGCCGGTGCTCGAGCGCGCCGTCCTTGGTGCCGTAAATCTTCAGCACGCGATCCGGGCCGCCGAGGGCGATCCACTGTTGGTTGGCGCTGAGGTCGGCGGCGAGCACGGTGTCGAACTGATCGCCGATGGTGATGACCCGCTCGGTGGTCGCGATGTCCCAGACGGTGACGAGGCCGGACTTGCCGCCGCGGCCGCCGCCGGCGAGGAGGAGCTTGCCGTTGCGACTGAACTTCACGTCGGCCGGAGATCCGTCGGGAAACGGCAGCACGCCGAGAAACTCAAGGTCGTCCGTCCGGTGCAGCACAATCTGGCGCGCACCGGCAAGGGCGACGACCGGAGCCCACGGGCTGGCGGCGACGGCGGCGAGCGCCGATCCGCGCGCGGCGCGCACGACGGGATCAAAGGCAAGGCGGCCGGGCAGCGGCGGCGGGCCCTCGGGCCGTCCGACCGACCCGGACTTGATCGCGAGATCGACGGCCGGCTTGGCGCCGGCGATGGCCTTGCTGTTCTGCCCCTGGAGCAGGCCGCCCGCGATCCAGTCGCGGATGATGGCGATTTCCCGCGGCGCGAGCTTTGCGTTGGGCGGCATCGTGGGCTCGTCCGCGTGCGTGATCGACTTGAAGAGCTGGCTGCCCTCGGGATCACCGGCGTTGACGGCGGCACCGCTGCCGCCGCCCTTTAGCGTGTTGCCGAACGACGTGAGATCGAGGTCGCCCTTCAGTTTGTCGGGGTTGTGGCACTTGAGACAGTTGTCGCGGAAGATCGGGACGACGTCGTCCTCGAAGGTGACCTTCTTCGCCGGCTCGGCGGCGGAGGCGAAGAGGGGAAGGAGCGCTAGGCTGGTAGCGGCGAGCGCCAGCGAGCCGACACGCCCACCGGCTCGCTCACGCTCGCGGCCACGAAGAAGAGGCGACTCGGAATCCATGACGCGCATCAGTGATTGAACACGAACTCCTTCGCGTTGAGCAGCGACCAGAAGAGGTCATTGAGCACGGTCTCGGGGTTTTTCCCTTCGCCGAAGAAAGCCTGGAGTTTTTCCTTTTCCGTCGCGGTGGGCAGGCGGGTGAACACGCGGAGGTAGAGCTCCTCGATGATCTCGGGCGGCGTGCGGCCCTCCTTGAGGCGCTTCTTCACGAGGCCGCCGCTGACCACCTTGGCGTTGACGGCCTCGCCGTTGAGGAGGTGCAGGGCCTGCGAGAGGTTGGGCTCCATCTTCACCTCGCAGGAGCACGGAGTCTCGCGCGTGGCGCGGCCAAAGGTGGTGAGGAAATAGTTGCTCGTGCGCCCGTCGGCGATCTCGACGGCGCGGCCGCCTTGCGGAAGGCCGCGGATTTTCTCGGCGGCGCCGGTGACGTCGCTGAGGGCGTCGAGCAGCACCTCGGCGCGGATGCGGCGCACGGCGGACTTGGAAAAATTAATGTCGTCGCCGGCGTTGGTGGCGTTGGCGACGGCGCTGAGCTGGTAGGTGCGCGAATTGCAGATGTCGCGGATGAGCGCGCGGAAATCGTAGCGATACGCGGTGAGCTTGGCGGCGAGTTGATCGAGGAGCGCGGGATTGGAGGGCGGGTTGCTCACGCGGATGTCGTCGATCGGATCGACGATGCCTTTGCCGAAGAAATGCGCCCACACGATGTTGGCGACGTTGCGCGCGAAGTAGGGGTTCTGCGGCGAGGTGAGCCAGTCGGCGAGGACCTGCCGGCGGTCGGCGCCCTTGGCGATCTCGGGCTGGGGGCCGCCGAGGAACTTGGGTGCCATGTCCTTGCCGCCCACGGGGTGCTTCACGCCACCGCCGCCGCTGTTGGTGATGATGGTCTCGCGCGGATCCTCGCCGGGCTTGCGCCCGATCTGCGCGAAGAACGCGGCGAAGCTGTAGTAGTCGTTCATCGTCCAGCGATCGAACGGGTGGTTGTGGCATTGCGCGCACTGGATGCGGACGCCCATGAACGCCTGCGCGGCGTTCTCGGTGAGCTTCAGCGTGTCGCGCTCAATCTTGTAGAAATTGGCGGCGGGGTTCTCGAAGCTCGGGCCGGTGGCGGTGATGAGGCTGCGCACCATCTGGTCCACGGGGACGTTGGCGGCGATCTGCTCCTCGAGCCAATCGAAGTATTGGACCGCGGACTTGGCGCTCATCAGCACCTGCTGATCGGCGCTGCGAATCTGGAGCAGCTCGGCCCAGCGCATCACCCAGAGATCGGTGAACTCGCGGCGGCCGAGCAGATCGTCGATGACGGCGGCGCGTTTCTTCGGGGACGAGTCGGCGAGGAATTTCCGCGCGTCGTCGGCCGTCGGCAGCGTGCCGGTGATGTCGAGGAAGACGCGGCGGAGGAACGTGGCGTCGTCGCTCAACTCCGACGGCGCGATGCGCAGCTTGCGCAGCTTCGCGTTCACGGCGGTGTCGATGTAGTTCGTTTCCGCGACGGCCGGCCACGTGAAGTTAAGGCCCTTGGGAATCGAGAGCACCTGCACGCCGGCCGCCTGATCCTCGAAGCGCGCGGTGATGAACGCCTCGCCGCGCACGCCCGCGATGGCGCGGCCGGTGTCGGTGACCTTCACGGCGACGTCGTTGTTGCTCATGAACGCCGTGAGGCGCGTCACGTCGCGGTCGGTGCCATCGGAGTAGAACGCGCGCGCGCTGAGCTGCTGGGCCTCGCCCGTGCCCTCGAGCACCGACTGCGCGGGATTCACCTCGAGCCGCACGATGCGCGCGACGCCGGGCGCGTCCTTCGGTGCGCCAGCTTTCAGCCAGGCAAGGAGCGTGCGATAGAGCTCGTCGCCTTCCTTGAGGCGATCGCCGCCGGTGTGAGGCACCTTGTTGGTGGCTTTCTCGAGCAAGAGGCTCTCCTCGGGCACGGCGAGATTGACGCGGCGCGCGATGAACTCGCGTGTGAGCCGAAAATGATCGCCGTCGGGATCGTAGCCGAAGAGGGAGAGGCGGAAGCCGTCCTTGCCGCGCGAGGAGCCGTGGCAGCCGCCGGTGTTGCAGCCGGCCTTGGTGAAGACGGGCATCACGTCGTTGAGGAAGCTGATGGGCGGCTCCTCCTGTGATTTTTCCACCTTCACGGGGACGACGAGGGTCTTGCCGGAGAACGTCACGCGCAGCTCGGTCGTGCCGTCGGCGAGCGGCGCGAGGATCGCCTGGTCGAGTTTCGCGAGCGCCTTGTTGCCGAGGGCGTAGCTGGCCTGCGCGGTGACATCGCGCGTGACGCCGTCGGCGTAGGTGGCCTGCACGACGATCGACTGGCGATCGTGGCGGGTGCGGAGGTTCACGTCGGCGGGGAAGACCTTCACGTCGGTCAGCGCGGGGGCGGCGGCGAAGAGAGGAAGCGCGGCGCCCAGCGCAAAGCCCCCGATTGTCATTCTGAGCGCAGCGAAGAATCCACTTGGAGGCTCGCGGCGCATGAAGGCTTCGTTGCTCCTGCTGGATTCTTCGCTGCGCTCAGAATGACAAGGCATGGGGGAAACGGGGCTCATTCCTTGGTGGCGGCGACCGCGGCGGGTTTCGCGCGGGGTGGATCGATGCGCAGCATGCTGCCGGGCGCGAGCACGTGCGCGATGGGCTCGCCGGACTGCGTGATCGTGACGGCGCACGCGATCGTTTTCCGCATGCCGAGGGGGCTCTTGTCGGTGGTCACGATTTCAAAGACGGCCTGCTTGCTGTCCTTCGTGATCTCGACGGGCTGCGCGGTGACATTGTCGGGGAGGCCGGTGAGCTGCGCGACGGCGGTGCCCTCGAACGGCACTTTTTGATCGAGCGTGCAAATCATCTTCGCGGTCGCGCCGCGCTCGAC
>JAEUHB010000470.1 GCA_016794665.1 Opitutaceae bacterium | reverse complement strand
AGAAGCTGCGGATCGTTGTGCGCGGGGTTGACGACGATCTCGAGGCCGTCGTCGATGACCCGCAGGGACTCGATTTGATGCGCGGCCTGGAAGGCGCGCGGCGCCAGCTCCGCCACGGTGCGTTCGCGCGACGACACAATGCGCGGATTTCGGAGCGTAACACGCCCCCCGCGATCGAGCGGGTCGAGGCGCAGCGCCCGGTAGGTGCCGATCGGCAGCGGCAGGCGCACGACCACCGGTCGGGCTGAGGCCTCGAACTGGGCGCGCGCGGAGAGCGCCTCGCGGGCTCCGCCGCCGTCGTCGAAATAGGCCTGCAAAACGCCGGGGACGGTCGAGGATACGCGCGCCTCGAGGAAGAACCCATCTCCGCCCTTCCGCGCGAAGGGCATGAATGGCAGCGTCACGACGACGCTCAGGAGAGCGGCGGCGAGCAGGGCTGGAAGCGTGAAGAACCTCATGCGGTGGGGGGCCAGTGTCGGTGGCCGCGGGCGGGGGCGACAAGACTCTTAGCGCGGGGCCCGTCTGGCGGACCGCCAAGCCACCGCGCCGAGGAGCAATGCGCCCCCGCCGGCCAGCGCCGCGATGAGGAGTCCGTGTGTGGTGGCCTGCCACGCCCAATACGACGGCACACTCATCTCAGCCGACGTCCGGAGCGGCACGGGCAACGCGGCGCGAATGCCGGGATGATCGAGCCAACGGGCAAGCGCGTCGGGATCAGGGTGCGGCACGTCGGGTCCGGCGAGATGCCGTCGGTCACCCGTTGCGACGTAGGCGGCGACGTTGGCCTCGGCGCGATCGTAGTAGCGCCGGGAGGCAGGCAGGTCGAACCGGGCTACGCTGGCGAGATGCGTCACCAAGCCGGTGCCGAAAATTGCCAGCCACGCCACGGCGCCGGTCCTGAGTGCCCAGCGCGCAGCGCGCGGGAGCGTGACGCGGGGAAGAAGCCGCGCCAACGCGAGGGCGTTGACGAAGAGTCCCACGGCCAGGGTGTCCATGTAGCGCGACGACGGGTAGTCGCCGCCGGCACCGCGCGCGTAGGCGGCGGCCAGGATTTGCCCGATGACCCAGAGGCCCAACGCGGCGATGACTTGGCCGGCGCGGTCAGCGCGGCCCGCAAGCGCGCGCCACGCGGCGACGCCCCACGGCAGCCAGAGAATGAGGCCGGCCCACGGCGCGCCGCGCAGCGGCCACTCCAAGCTGTGCAACGTGGAGAGGAGAAAACCTCCGACGGACGCTGCCCGCATATGCGAATGGCCTTCGGGCGCGACCCGGATCGCCAGACCGATCGCGACGATCGTAGCGCAGGCAGCGAGCGTCGGCCAGGCGGCGCGCCACGGAACCTCCCGGCGCGCAGTCCGCCAGCCGACGACCAGCAGCACGGTGAACGCGGCCAGGAAGCCTGACGCCATCGAGCCCAACGCGAGCGTCGCCGCAAGCAAGCCGGCCCACCAGCGTGGTGCCCCGGCCGGGGAAAATGGCAGCGTCGCCACCGCCACCACGGAGAGGCTCACGAGCCAGTATTGTTGCGAGTGGAAACCGCCGCGCACGTTTTCCCACGCGACCGGCGGGGCGAAAAGCGCGGCAACGATGACGAAGAGCGCCGCCTGCCACGCGCCGCCGACGCAGCGCCGCGCGCCGAGCCACATGCCCACGCCGAGCCCAGTGTGGAGCAGGGCGTTGACCACGGATTGGAGGCGCGCGTCCCACTGGCCGGAGACGAGGTAGAGCGCGAGGTTCTGCAGCTTCGTGAGGACCACGCGGTGCTCGTTGTGCGGCGTGACGAGCTGCGTGAGGAAGTCGCGGCCCTCGATCCACGGGATGAGCAGATGCGCGCCCTCGGCGTCCCATTGATCCCAGTCCGGCATGGGCGAGCCGTAGCGGTGAAGAGTTTCCCACTTCGCGCCGGCGATCAGCGCGAAGAGGCAGGCGGCGAGCGCCGCCACGAGTGCGGATCGGGCACGGGGCGGGCTACGCACGCTGGAAGGCGTTCACCGGGTGCACGGGGGGCCTGGTGAGTTCGCCGGCGGGATAGGAGTCGCGCGCGGCGACCTCGACGGGCACGGGCCAGGTCAGCGAGGTGTCGGAGATTTTCCGCACCGTCGAGGCGGAGCCAAGGAAGGCATTGCGGAAATTCGGCAGATCGCGCGTGACGGGGTTGGTGCGGCAGGCGTGGATGCGCGCGGGCTCGCCGCACACGGCCTCGACGACCTCAAAGCCGGTGGCGGGGTTGAAAAGCGTCTGCCATGAGGTCTGGGAGAAACGCCAGAAATCCCACGGCTCCTCGTGCAGCGGCCACGTGTGGTGCGTCTGGGAAAACACGAGGCCGCCGGGCTCAAGCACGCGGTTGAGCTCGAGCGCGACCTTCCACGGCATCGCGAGGTGCTCGAACACCGAGAACGACATCGCCGCCACGAAACGACGGCCGGCGAAAAGCTCCGTGAGACGGTGGGCGTCGCCCACGACGTCGACGTTGGGGCCGGGCAAGATGTCGAGCCCCACGTAGTCGAGATGCGGCGGGATATGCTGGCGGTTGGTCAGCGCCGATCGCGCGCGCGATCCGATCTCAAGCACGGTGCCGTGCTTGAAGCCGTTCAGCAGCCCGAGGAATTTCCCGAAGCTCTCGAAATACGGGTCGCCGGCGGTGGCGTTGCCGAGCGCGGAGCCGCTCGTGGCCGTCGTGCCGTCGGCAAACGTGAACCGCAGCGCGAAGTCGTAGCCGAGCGCGGCGTCGGGCACCGCGATCCATTCATCGAAACGCGCGTGCGTCGCCGCGGGATCAACGCCGGCCGCGACGTCGGGGCTGGCGAGGCCGTAGCTGGCGAGCGGCACAACGGTGGCCGGGTCGGGAAAGACCGCCTCGATCCTTGCGATGCGGGGCGTGGCCTGAAAGCACCAGCCGCTGATCCGCATGCGGCCGGGGTAGGCGCCGCACTCGTCGATTTTCCAATGGAGGGACATGCGCGTGCTTTCTCGCGCGCGCCGCGGCGGGCTGCAACGGCGAAGAACACGCGGCGCTCAGCCCCGCGTGTTGGCGGCCCATTCGGCGAAGGACTGGGCGTCGTCGCGCAGCGCGGCGCGCGGGTGGCCTTTGGCGCGCAGGCGAAACACCTCGGACTGGGCGCGTGCGAGCCAGCCCTTGTGCACGCGCAGGAGGGTGAGCGTGGCGCGCGGCGTCTCGGTGATTCCGGCCACCTCCCAGAGCAGGCGCGGTTGCGACTCCGGCTGCTGGGTGAGGAGGGTGCGCAGCACGGCCGGCCGCAGGGCCTCGACCACGCACACGAGGCCGCCGGGCCGCACGACGCGATGCCACTCCGCCGCGGCGGCGGCCGGATGGGCCGCGTGCTCCAGCGCACGGGCGGCGACGAGGTAGTCGAGCGCGTGCTCGTGGAACGGCAGGCGATCCGGCAGGCCGAAAAAGTCGGCGCGGGCCGGAGCGCCGTCGCGGGCGCTGAGCCACTCCACGCGGATCGGGGCCGGGTCGAGGCGGGCGGATGCCGCGAGGCCGAAGCCGAGGTCCGCGCCGATTTCGCCGGGGCTGATCTGAGCATGGATGTGTTCCGCGAGGCTCATGCGTCGGCGCTCGCGATGGCGAGGAGGTTGTAATGCAGGGGCGTGCCCTCGACCGTCTTCAAAGGATAAGGATTGTAGAAACGCAGCTCCACGCGCGGGTAGAATTCGCGCAGCAAGGCTCCGAGGCTCCAGCGCGTGAAGAAATTCACGTGGGTCGATTCCAGCATGTGCCATGGCGTCGCGAGATGATCCCAGAGATAACCGAGCAGCTCGCAGTTGGGCACGGACACGATCAGCTGGCGCGGCGCCACGCGGTGGACTTCGCGCAGGAACGGCCGCGTCTCCTCGATGTGTTCCAACACCTCGAGACAAAGCGCTGCGTCAAACGCGCCGTCCGCAAACGGCAGCGTGCGTCCATCGACGTGACGGTGCGGCAATCCGAGCCGCGTGAGCTCCGCGCAATCGGCCGCATCGATCTCGGCGCCGATCCAGTCGTAGCCGTCGGCGAGCAGGCCGCGGCCGTAGGAGCCGAGGCCGCAGCCCACATCGATGACGCGCCGCGGCGGTGCGCCGAGATAGCGACGGAGCAGGAGCGCGAGTTCGCCGCTGCCTTCGGCGAGTGAGGGCCCGGTCGCGAAGATGTTCTCGTGCCGCTGGACCGCGGTCGTCGCTCGATCAAGCAACACGCCGAAATGGTTCGTGCGATAGTCCCGCGCGATGGGCCGCACGACATGCGTGGCCAGGACAGCCGTGCGCGAGCCGTCGCGGAGCCGCGCTCGCAGCTGGATCTCGAAGGGTTGTCCGGGCGCAAAGTTTGCGTGATGCGCAAACAGCTCGAAACCCGTCGCGCTGCCCGGTCCCAGCGCAAGCGCCGCGGTTACGTCTGGTCGCGCGTAGAGCGCAACCGTCTCGCCGAGCGTGGCACCGTCCGCGGAGATCTCGACCGCCGCGATTTGCGCCTGCGCCGCCTCAATCCACAGCCAACCGCGAACGCAGAAGCACAACGGATCAACCGGAGCGCCAGCGATGGGTTCGTCGAGGTGGGCGGGCATGAGTTTTTTTGACCGCGGATTACGCGGATGGCGCGGATAAAGGCACAGTGTTTTGGAATCTATCCGTGATATCCGTGTAATCCGCGGTCAAAATCATGGTTTGGACGATTGAGTCCGAACCACGCGTTTCCAGCCCAGCTGGGCGAACTTAAAATTCAGCAGAAGCGCGAGCTGAAGGCCGGTGATGGCGAGATAGCCCGTCATTTGCGCGAGATGGCTGTCGGTGAAATCCGCAACGACCTTGGGGTCCACGACCACGACATCATCGACGATGAGATCGGGGACGAGGTTGCCAATGAGCTGGCCCTCGTAGTGAACCGAGAAACGTCTCTGCTGGTCGACGCGGTGGCCACGCTTGGTGAGTTCAATGACAAGGGCGTTCTCGTAGAGCTTTTCGTCGAGGCCGGGCTTGAGCGTGTTCAGCACTTTCATCGCGGCGCCGATGATGTCCTCGCTGAGTTTTTCGTGGATAAGGTCGGCCATGGACGGAAAGTTTTTGACCGCGGATTACGCGGATGGCGCGGATAAAGGCACAGTGGCTTGGAACCTATCCGTGATATCCGCGTAATCCGCGGTGAATTCAACCGGCCCTACTTCAACGGCCCCCACTCGCGCGGGGGGACGGCGAGGGTGAAGTCGTTGATCGTGAGCGTGAGGTTCGGGTTGTAGGCGGGATCGTTCACGAGGGCGTCGCCCCAGCGCTCGGTCACGATTTCCACTTCGCCGCGGAAACGGTCGCGCTTCTCAAGCGTGTCTTCCTTGCCGCGGCTCGCGCTCTCGTGGTGGTAGAGCTCGGCGTAGGGCGTCCACAGGTTGCGGTAGCCGGCGGCGCGGACTTTCAGGCAGAAATCGACGTCGTTGAACGCCACGCGCAGTTTCTCATCCAGCCCGCCGGCCTTGAGAAACACTTCGCGGCGGATGACGAGGCAGGCGGCGGTGACGGCGCTGAGATTTTGCTGGAGGAAGTTGCGATGCGCCTGACCCGCGTGGCCGCGGGGGTGCGTCTGCCACGCGTGAGCGGCCACGCCGCCGATGCCGAGGATCACGCCGGCGTGCTGAATCTTGTCGTCGGGGTAGTAGAGCTTGGCGCCGACGCAGCCGATCTCGGGGCGCAGGGCGTGGCTCACCATTTCGTCGAGCCAGTCGCCGTGGATGACCTCGAGATCGTTGTTGAGCAGGCCGACGACCGGCGCGTCGGTCTGGCTCACGCCGAAATTATTGATCGCGGAGAAATTGAATTCGCCCGGGAAGCTCACGACGCGAACGCGTTCGCGCGAGCGAAGCTCTGCGAGGTATTTGAGCGTTTCGGAATCGTCGCTGTCGTTGTCGACAATGAGCAGCTCGAAGTTGGCGTAGGTGGTCTTGGCGAGCAGGCTCTCGACGCAGGGCTGGAGGACGTTGAGCCGGTTGCGCGTCGGGATGATGAGCGTGACGCGCGGCGCAGTCGACGGGATCGGGTAGTGGACGCGCCAGTAGCTGCCCTTGGTCGGCGAGAGCGTGGCGTCGATGCCGGCGCGCACGAAATGCTCAGTGAGGACTTTCTGCGCGGCGGTATTGGCGTAGTTCTTCGCGCTGATGATCGTCGCGGTGGAGCCGGGCACGCTGCGCCAGTGGTAAAGGACCTTCGGGATGTGGCGGATGCGGTCGGGTGCGCTGCGCTCAATCACGCGGTGGGCGAGATCCCAGTCCTGCGAGCCCTCGTAGCCGATGCGGAAGCCGCCGACCTCGCGGACGAGGTGCGTGCGATACACGCCGAGGTGGCTGACGTAGTTCTGGACGTTGAACAGGTCCGGGTTCCAGTCGGGCTTGAAGTAGTGGTCGTAGCGGTGGCCGTTCTCGTCGATCTTGTCCTCGTCGCTGTAGATGAGGTCGGCGTGAGGATGCGAATCGAGCTCGAGGGCGACGCAGGCGAGCGCATGCGGACGGATCACGTCGTCGTGATCGAGGAGCGCGATGAACTCACCGTGCGCGAGCGCGAGGGCGGAGTTGGAATTGGCGGAGATGTGGCCGTTGGTCTCGCGGTAGACGACCTTGATGCGGCGCGGATCCTTTTTCGCGAAGCGCTCGAGGACCTTGCGGACGTGCGGGGCCTTGGACGCGTCGTCCGAGATGCAGAGTTCCCAGTTCTCGTAGATCTGATTGCGAACCGACTCGATCGCCTCGACGAGCCACGTCTCTTGCTCGGGCTTGTCGTGATAGACGGGAATGATGACGGAGATGAGCGGGCGCTTCTTCAGCTTCGCGAGCTTGGCTCGGATTTGGTCGGCAATCTCCGGAGTAAGCGTGTCGTAGGCGGCGACCCACGCGGCGTAGGTGTTGGGCGGGGGAGGCGCGGCGTCGGCCGTGCGCTGGATAGCGCGAGAGACGGCGACGTGCCAGACGTCCTTTTCATCCTGCACCTCAACGACGAGGTGGTGCGTGCCGCGGCGGGGCACATCGACCTTTACCTGCCAGCCGCAACGTTCGGCGCCGGGGAAGTCCCGGAAATGGTCGAGCACGTCGAGGCGCTCATCACCGAAGATCGCGCGGCCCGGGACCTCGCCGAGACGGGCGCGGATGGCCTTGAGCGGCACGCGGTCGCGGTGGAGCGACCAACCGCGGACGTTGAGCGTGGGCGCGATCGCCGACCAATCCTGGGGATAGTCGATGTTGCCGAGGAGCGCGGGCGAAACCGCGGGCAGGGCGGGCTTGTCGAGGAAGCGCCGGCGCAGCGCGCGGAGCGGCGCGGTGGCCTTCCATGAGAACGACGATTGCATCGTCGCGATTTTTTCGTCGCGCGACTTGGTGACGGCCTGCTGCTCCGCGAGACGCGCGGCGGCGGCGGCGAGTTCGGCGGCGTGCTGAGCCTGGAGGGCGGAGGTGTGCGCGAGCGCGGCGGCAGTCTCGTCGCGGGAGGTGGTGAGTTTTTCCTCGGTGGCCGAGATCGTGTCCTTGAGTGCGAGAATCTCGGCGTCGGCGCCGAGGAGGGCGTTTTCGTAGGCGGTCACTTGCTGGCGCCCGGTGCGAAGCAGAATCTCGGCCTGATCGCGGCGACGTTTGTGGTGCTCGCACTCCTTCGCGATGTTGTCGGCGTAGGTCTGCGTCATCGTGCGGGACTCCTCGAGGCCGGCGGCGTGCTGGCGCGCGGCGGCAAGGAGGTCCTCGATGTTTTTCACGTGCTGGGCCGTGAGCTTTTCGCGCGCAAGGACGGCATCACGGTCCGTCTCGACCTCGCGGATGCGGCGGGCGGCGGCGGCCTCGAGGCGCTCGATCTGGTCGCGGGCGAGGCGGCCGAGCAGATCGGTGTCGGCGGCGAGCGGCGCGGAGCCGGCGGTGCGCCGCAGGCGATCGGCGACGAGCACGATCTCGTCCGTGCCCGGAGTGTGGGCGAGCGACCAGTCGACGGCGGAAGGCTTCTTGAGCGCGGCCTCGTAGAACGCGAGGAGCGTGCGGCTGTTGGCGGCGAGGTCGAAGTGCCGGTGCGCGAAACGCGGGCCGTGCTCGCTGAGCTGCGCGCGCAACGAGGCGTCGGCGAAGAGCCGCGCGCACGCATCGGCGATATCGGCGGGCGTGCCGGTGGCCGGGAGGAAGAGCGCCTCGCGGCCATCGTGCATGAGCGCGGCGAGGTTGGACGGCGGGAGCAACACGGGGCGGCCGCTGGCGAGGAACTCCGGGAGCTTCGAGGGCAGGCGATAGTCGTTGAACGCGCCGGGCCGGCCGGGCTGCACGAGCACATCGGCGAGGGCGAGGAGGCGCGGCAGCTTGGCCTTCTCCACGAAGCCGAGATCGAGGGCGTGTTTCTTCAGGTCATCGGAGAGGCCGGCGATGAACTGCGGGGAATTAAAGCCCGTGCGCACGAGGCGCGTGGGCGTGCCGCGCTGATTGAGCAGCGCGACGGCGACGTAGAGTTGGCGCAGTTCGGGCTCGTTGGCGAAGGTGTTGCTGCCGGTGAAGACGATGACCTTCTCGCCCGGCTTGAGGCCGATCTCGCGGCGCAGGTGATCGTCGGCCGGCTGCGGGCGGTAGGCGGAGAAATCGACGCCGGGGAACAGTAGGTGCGTGGGCGTGCCGGCGGGCGCAAACTCCGCCAGCCGATCGATGATATGCGTGACGCCGTCGGCGGTGCGCAGGAAGCTCTCGTGGCGAATCGGGTGCGGCAGGCCGTCGACGAGCCACTTTTCGGTTTCGGCCAGCGGGGCATCGCGCAACTCGGCGAAGGTTTTGCCCGTGTAGGACTCGATCAGGTAGCGCTCGTTGTCCTCAAGATGGATGAGCAAGCGCGCGGGCGCGGCGAGACGACGCTGGTAAGCGAGGACGAATTTCCGCACGCCCTCGCGGGGTGTCCACGCATGGATGAGATCGGCGGGACGGCCATCGGGGAAAACCTTCGGCTGCGTGAGCAGCTCCTCGTAGGTCGCGGCGATGAACAGCGGCGCGGCGACATGGCGCAGCGTCTCCTTGCGCTCCGGCACGGCGACGACGCACGCATGGCCGGCCGCGCAGAGCGTGTTCGCGAAGCCGCCGATGTGGTTGAGGCTGTTGGTGGTGAAGTCGCCGTAGTTGACGAAAAGGATGTTCACGCTGGAGAAACGAAGAGCCCACGAAACACACGAAACACACGAAAGGAAGACCGGAGTGCGCCCGATGCGGGGCGCGGGCCTGGCGTGTGAATCGCGGGGCTCGTGGGCGGGCTGGGTGAAGCGGGACTAGAGCTTGAAGCCGCAGTCGATGGCGTCCTTCGAGAAGGTCTTCACGGTGTCGAGCGAGAGCTCGGTCAGGTCCTGGCCGAACATCTTGGCGGCCTTGGCGAGGATGTCGTGCGGCACGGTGATGATCG
>JAEUHB010000466.1 GCA_016794665.1 Opitutaceae bacterium | reverse complement strand
GCGGCGCGACGTTTTTTGCCGAGCGGTTCACGCCCCAGGAAATCGTCGGCGCGGCCCTCATCCTGGGCGGCACGGTGTTCACGGCGCTGCGACGCTGAGCTTTTGCTCGCCAGCCACGGAACAGCCGGCTGCCTTTTCCGCCTCTGTGCAAACGACCACGCTCCTCCTCTGGGACATCGACGGCACGCTCATCGCCTCCGGCGGCGCGGGCATGAAGGCCCTGCAAGCCGCGCTGAAAAACGTGTTCGGGGTCGACGGCTCCCTCGCGACCATCGACTTCGCCGGCCGCACCGACACCTGGATCATGCGCGAGGTGTTCCTGCGCTTCGGGATCCCCGCGACCGAGGCCAACTTCACGCGCTTCTTCGAAGGTTATCTCAGTGAGCTGCCCGCCATGCTGCACAACCCCCACGCGCGCGTGCTGCCCGGCGTGCGCGAGATCCTGCGCGCCGCCGAGGGGCACGGGGCATTTGCCCAGGGCCTCCTGACCGGCAACAAGCGCCGGGGGGCGCTTGCCAAGCTCGCCCGCCACGGCCTCTGGGGACACTTCACGTTCGGCGCGTTTGGCGACGACAGCGAGTTCCGCAACGAGCTCGGCCCGCACGCCGTGCGTCGCGCCCGCGCCGCCTGCGGCCTCGATTTCCCTCCCGCGCGCACCTGGGTGATCGGCGACACCCCGCACGACATCGCGTGCGGCCGCGTCATCGGCGCCCGGACGCTCGCCGTCGCCACCGGCAGCTCGACCGCGGACGAGCTCCGCGCGCACGCCCCCGACGTCGTGCTCGACGATCTCTCCGACACGGCCCGGGTGCTCGCGCTGCTAGCCGGCGGCCATGGCTAGCGGCCAGGTCCGCTCACTTGTGGTCCCACGGCAGATGCACGATCAGCTTCTCGTGCTTCCAGACGTGAAACACCTCGAACATTTTTCCCGGGTTCAAAATCCCGCGCGGATCAAGCGCACGCTTCACGGCCTGCATCGCGCGCACCTGTGCCGGTGAATGCTGGAGGCGCAGGAAGGGCGTCTTCGCCAGCCCGATGCCGTGTTCGCCGGAAATCGCACCGCCAAGCGAAACCACGGTTTCCATGAGCAACTGGACCGCCTTCTCCGCGGCGCGCGACTCAGCCTTGTCGGCGCGGTGATACATGATGTTCACGTGCAGGTTGCCGTCCGCCAGGTGGCCAAACGTCGGCACGTGCAGGCCCGACTCGCGCTTCAGCCGCACGAGGAACCGCGCAAACTTCACGTAGCTGCGCATCGGGATGACGATGTCCTCGTTCAGCTTCGCGTCACCGAGCTCGAACATCGCGCCCGAGCACTTGCGCCGCACGGCCCAGAGTTGCTCGGCCTCGTCGCGGTTGCGCGCCACGCGATGCGCGGTCGCGTTCGCCGCGGCCCACGCGAGCACCGCCTTGCTCTGCTCGCGGACCTCGGGCTTGGATCCCGCAAGCTCCAGGAGAATCACCGGCCGGCCCGCCTGCCCGGCAAACACGGTCTGCTTCGTCGCGCGCTCCGCGCACAGCACGCTCTCGCGATCGAGGAACTCGCAGATCGCCGGTTGCACGCGTGAACGGAACAGCCCCAGCGCCGCCTGCAGCGCGCGCGTCTCGTCGCGAAACGAAGTGAGCAGCGTCCACCGCGCCGCCGGCTGCGGGATGAGTTTCAGCACCGCGCCCGTCACGACGCCGAGCATGCCCTCGCTCCCGATCCAGAGATCGCGCATGTTGAAGCCCGCGGAAAATTTCTTCGTGGCCGTGCCCCACTCCACATATTCACCCGTCGGCAGAAACCCGCGCAGGGCCACGACGAAGTCGCGCGTCACGCCGTATTTTCCGCCGTGCATGCCACCGGCATTGCACGCGATGTTGCCGCCGATGGTGCAGTATTCCCGGGACGACGGATCGGGCGGGTAGAACCAGCCCTTGGCCTCCGCCGCGCGCTGGATGTCGGCGACCTTCGCACCCGCCCCCACGTGCGCCATGCCCGCCTCCTCCTTGATCGCGATTTGGTTCAGCCCGAGCATGTCGATCACCCAGCCGCCGTGCACGGGCGCCGCCGAACCCATCAGGGTCGTGCCGCGCCCGCGGGTCGTCACGGGCACACCGTGCTTGTTCGCGAGCGCGAGGACTGCGCCGATGTCAGCCTCCTCGCGCGGAAAAATCACCGCTTCGGGGGGAAAAGGGATCTTGCTGCTGTCGAACGACGCCGCACGGCACGAGGCCTCGTCCGTGCGCACGACTCGCGCGCCAAGGCGGCGTTTCAGGTTCTGTGTGGCGGTTGCCCAAGCACTCGGACTCATCCGGCAGAACGAATCCGCCTCTGGCCGTTCTGTCATGCCAAACTTTCGCTTTCCTTCCCGCGGGCCGGTGTGCGAGTGTCACCTTTCGTTTCTCACCGCACATGACGAAAATCCTCCTCACCACGACCTCGTTCCAAGATACGCCGGGCGAGCACCACAAGCTTCTCGCGGACACCGGCTGGGAAGTCATCCGCGCCCGGGGCCCGCTCAACGAGGCCGACACGCTCGCGCTCGTCGGTGACATCGATGGCTACATCTGCGGCGACGATCTGATCACGCGCAAGGTGCTCGAGAAGGCCCGCCCGAGGCTCAAGGTGCTCTCCAAATACGGCATCGGCGTCGACAAGATCGACGTGAAGTCCTGCACCGAGTTCGGCCTGCCGCTGCTCTTCACCCCGGGCGTCAACCACACCACCGTCGCCGAGCACACCTTCCTGCTGCTGCTGGCGCTTGAGAAAAATTTCTTCTTCCACACCGACTCGACGCGCGCCGGCGGCTGGAAGCGCAAGACCGGCCACGAGCTCCTCGACAAGACCATCGGCATCGTCGGCCTCGGCCGCATCGGCAAGGAGGTCGCCATCCGCGCGCGCGCCTTCGGCATGAAGGTGGTCGCGTTCGACGTCTATTGGGACGAGAAGTTCGCCAACGCCAACGGCGTGAAGCGCGCGGCCACCCTCGACGAAATCTACGCCGCCTCCGACTACATCTCGCTGCACACGAACCTCACGCCCGAGACGCGCGACATGATCAGCGCGAAGAGTTTCCCGAAGATGAAGAAGGGCGTGCTCATCCTCAACTGCGCCCGCGGCGAGATCGTCCACACGGCCGACATGGTCGAGGCGCTCAAGTCCGGCCAGGTCGGCGGCTACGGCACCGACGTGCTCGACGAGGAACCGCCGCGCGCCGATCACCCGCTGCTCAAGCTCCCGAACGCGATCGTCACGCCGCACATCGGCTCGCGCACCGCTGAGAGCGTGCAACGTCAGGCCGTCGCCGCCGTAAAGAACCTCATCCTCGCGATGCACGGCGACAAGCCGCTCGCGCAGGTGAACCCCGAGGTGCCGGTCAAGCGCGTGGTGTGACGACGCGCTTGAGTTGAAAGCCGGGGGTTGAAAGTTGAAAGACTCAGACCACTGGCCGCCAACTCTCCGCATCTTTCAACCTTCAACTTTCATCTTTCAACTTTTCCCATGGAAACCTTCTACGTCGTCCCCGAGGAACAGCATAACGCGCTGGTCGCCGCCGCCTACAAGAAGCGCGGTTACTCATCGCAGGAAGCCGCCGCCGGCGCGCGCTTTTGCGCCGAGGCTTCGCGCCACGGCATCCGCACGCACAACGCCCTCAAGGCCCTCCACCTCGATCACTTCCTCGGCTCCGCCGCCGGCGGCTGTGTGCCGAAGGCGAAGCTCGAGAAAATCAAGACGCCCTTCCGCGCCTCGCAGGTGTGGAACGCCAACCGCAAGCTCGGCCAGGCCACCGGCTACGCCGCGATCGAGCAAGCCATCAAGCTCGCCGACAAATACGGCGTCGGCATGGTCTCCGTCGACAATGCCTTCCACTACCTCTGGGGCGGCGGCTACGTCATGGACGCCGCGAAGCGCGGCTACATCGCCTACACCAACTGCACCGCCGCGCTCGCGGAAGTCGTGCCCTTCGGCGGCAAGTTCCCCACCCTAGGCACCAACCCGCACTCGTGGGGCTTCCCCACCACCGACGCCATCGGCTACCCGATCGTCATCGACTGGGCCACCTCGGTCGTCGCGATGGGCCGCGTGCAACAGCTCCTCCGCGAGGGCAAGCAGCTCCCGCCCAACGCCGCCGTCGACGAAAACGGCGCGCCCACCACCGATCCCGCGAGGGCGAAATACCTGATCCCGTTCGGCGCGCACAAGGGCTACGGCCTCGCGCTCATGAACGAAATCATCGGCGCCTTCATCGGCGGCTCGGTCCCCACGCTGCGCAACCGCTGGGACAAAATCACCGAGGGCGAGAAGGGCACGTGCGCGTTCTTCTTCCAGGTGTGGAAGCCGGAGGCGATGAGCGCCGGTGCGTTCGCCAAGGGCCGCAACCAGGCACAGAACGTGAAGGCCGTCATCGCCGACATCCTCGGCCACGGCAACGAGGGCTGCATGCTGCCCGGCCAGCTCGAGGCGCAGGCCGCCGCGCGCTGCGCCAAGAACGGCGGCCTGCTCTTCAGCGAAGCCGAGATCAACGCCTTCAACGAAATCGCCGCCGAGGCCCGCAAGGCCCGCTGGAAGCTCAACGACTTCAAGGTCGCGGAGTAACCGCCGGGTGGGCGGCGGCGCGCTTCAGCCGCGCCGCTGCTTCATCGCCTGATCGATTTCCCGCTGCACGACGCGCTTCTTGAGGTCGTCGCGCCGGTCAAACTGCTTCTTGCCCGTGCCGAGGCCGACCTCGACCTTCACGAGTGCCTCCTTGAAATACATCCGCAGCGGCACGAGCGCCCGGCCGCCGGTCTCGAGGGCCACGCGAATCTTCTCGATGTGCCGCCGGTGCAGGAGGAGCTTCCGGATTCGCTTCGCCTCGTGGTTGTGGATGTTGCCGAACGCGTATTGCTCGATGTGCGCGTTGTGCAGCCAGACCTCGCCCTTCTCGACGCGGGCAAACGCATCGCTGATCTGGGCCTTGCCGGCGCGGATCGACTTGACCTCGGTGCCGCGAAGCTGGATGCCCGCCTCGAAACGCTCGTCGATCGCATAGTCGCGCAGCGCCTTCGCATTCCGAATTTCGGTGAAGCGGGTGGCGTCTTTCTTTTGCGCGGCCATGGTGGGGGGCGAGGTGGAGGCGGATCCAAAAAAAAGCGGCCCGTTCCGCTCAGCAGAACCGGGCCGCCCGAAGTTGCAAACGCCGCGTCGGCTCAGTTCGCGAGCTCGTGGCTGATCTTGCCCTCGATGACCTCACGGAGGGCCGTGTCTTCCGGCGAGAGTTTCTCCAGCGACTCCACGAGCGGGCGGTTGCCGCGCTTGAGCTGCTTCACGCGCCGGGAGATCACGTTGATGAGGATGTTGGGATCGTTGATCGCCTTGAGCGCGTCCTTGATGTATTCGTCTCTCATATGGTTTGGCAGGAACTGCGGGATGAAAACCGGCAAGGGCAACGCCCGCGCCGGAGCCCGTCAAGGGCGAATTCCCGGCTTGCCCGCCCGCCGGGCGCGGCCGACGGTCGCGCCATGTTCATCGCCTGGACGACCGTCGCCACCCGCGCCGACGCCGAGCGGCTGGCGGCACGGGCCGTCGAGTCCGGCCTCGCCGCGTGCGTGCAGATCGACGGACCCGTCGTGTCGAACTACCGCTGGAAAGGCAAAGTTGAGCGCGGCGAGGAGTTTCGCCTCACGCTCAAGTGCCTGCCGGCCCAGCTCACCGCCCTTGAACAGCAAGTGCTTGCGGCACACCCCTACGACACTCCGGAGTGGCTCGTCGTCCGCGCCGAACACGTCGCGGAAAAATACTTGTCATGGGCGGCGGCCGCCGTCCACCCTCCGACCCTTTAACGAGTCGAAACCGCTCCCTTTCCAACGCCATGTCACAGCACAAGAGCCTCCAAGGCCCCTCCGGCCTCGTCGTCAAACGCAACGTCCTGAAGCGCTTTGAGCGCCTTGAGATCCTCAAGAAGCGTGGCCAATGGAAAGCGGGCGACCGCGTGACCGGCCTTCGGAAGACCAAGCCCGAGGTCTAAGCCCCGCCCCTCCCCTTTCGGGCAGGCAGTCTCCGCTGCCTGCCTTTTTTGTGCCCCGCCTCCAACCACCCATCGCGCCATGATCGACCTCATCAAGAAGCTCATCGATTTCATCCTGCACATCGACCAGCACCTCGTTGAAATCGTGCGCGACTACGGGACGTGGACCTACGTGATCCTGTTCGCGATCATCTTTGCCGAGACGGGGCTGGTGGTGACGCCGTTCCTGCCGGGCGACTCGCTGCTCTTCGCCGCCGGCGCCCTCTGCGCCAAGCCGGAGACCGGCCTGAACGTCCACCTCATGGCCGGCCTGCTCTTCATCGCCGCCGTGATCGGCGACACGCTCAACTACTGGATCGGCTCAAAGATCGGCCCCGCTGTCTTCAAGCGCGAGGACTCCGTCTTCCTGCGCAAGAAGCACCTCGAGCGCGCGCACGCCTTCTTCGAGAAATACGGCGGCCGCGCCATCATCCTCGCGCGCTTCGTGCCCATCGTGCGCACGTTTGTGCCGTTCGTCGCGGGCGTCGGCTCGATGACCTACTCGCGGTTCATCGCCTACAACGTCATCGGCGGCTTCATCTGGATCTACTTTTTCATCTACGCGGGCTTCTGGTTCGGCAACCAGCCGTTTGTGCAGAAGAACTTCAAGCTCGTGATCCTCGCCATCATCATCCTCTCCGTGCTGCCGATCGTGTGGGAGACATGGCGCGCCTGGCGGGAATCGAAGGCCGAGAAGCCGCAGGCTTGACGCTCGCCGCGCCCAACCGCTTCATCGCCGCCGTTCACCCTGCGAGCGTAGCACAATGGATAGTGTAGTGGCCTCCGAAGCCATTGATCCGGGTTCGACTCCCGGCGCTCGCACCATGCTTCGCCTGAGCGAAGCGAAGGCGAAGCATGCCCTGCGAACCCCACAGGGCGAAGCACGGGCTCGTCCGCCGAAGCACAAGGCTACGCATGGCACGGCCATGAACACGCGGACCGAAGCGCAAGCCGGCTTGCTCGCAGGTTGAAACAAATCGTTGCCGCGCGCGCGGGCGCTTCGCAACGTCGCGGCTTATGTCCGTCGAGCCCAACGATCCGGGCGCCGCCCCCGCGGCCCCCGCTGCGCCCAGCGATTTCATCCGCGACCTCGTCGCGCAGCATGTCGCGGAAAGACGCTACCCGAAGATCGTCACCCGCTTTCCGCCGGAGCCGAACGGCTACCTCCACATCGGCCACGCCAAGTCGATCTGCCTGAACTTCGGCCTCGCCCGCGAGAACGGCGGCCAGTGCAACCTCCGCTTCGACGACACCAATCCCGTCAAGGAGGACATCGAATACGTCGAGTCCATCACCGCGGATGTGCAGTGGCTGATCGCCGGCTGGGCCGACCACTGCCTCGGCTTCAAGCCCAAGGGCGCCCACCCCGCCGCCATCACGAGCAACGGCAAGCCCGACTTCTTCCTCGGCTCGATCGAGCCGGCGGCTCTCTCCGCCCAGCTCGCCGCCAGCCCGGCCCGCGCCGAGCCGTTCTTCGCCAGCGACTATTTCGATCAAATCCACGCTTACGCCGTGGAGTTGATCAAGCGAGGCAAGGCCTACGTCTGCGACCTGAGCCCCGAGGAAACCGACGCCTACCGCGGCGCGCCGGACAAGCCCGGTCGCGACTCGCCCTTCCGCAATCGGCCGGTCGCCGAGAACCTCGATCTCTTCGGGCGGATGCGCGCCGGCGAGTTTCCCAACGGCGCCCGTTCCCTCCGCGCCAAGATCGACATGGCCGCCCCCAACGTCTGGCTGCGCGACCCCCTGCTCTACCGCATCCGTCACGTCCCGCACCACCACGCCGGCGACAAGTGGTGCATCTACCCACTCTACGATTTCGCCCACTGCCTGAGCGACTACATCGAGGGCGTCACGCACAGCGTCTGCACGCTGGAGTTCGAGGTCCACCGCCCGCTCTACGACTGGCTCCTCCAGAGCCTCGATCTCCCGCGCGCGCTGCCGCACCAATACGAATTCGCCAAGCTCCACCTCGGCTACACCCTCGTCTCGAAGCGCAAGCTGCTCACCCTCGTGACGGAAAAGGTCGTCTCCGGCTGGGACGATCCGCGCATGCCCACTCTCTCCGGCCTGCGCCGCCGCGGCATCCCGGCCAGCGCGCTCCGCACGTTTGTCACCGGCATCGGCGTCACCAAGTTCGACTCCGTGACCGAGGTCGCCGTGTTCGAGAACGCCGTCCGCCACGACCTCAACGCGATCGCCGCGCGCCGCCTCGCCGTCCTCAAGCCGATCAAGCTCGTCCTCACGAACATCGCGCCCGGCGAGACCATCGCCTGCGAGGCCACCAACGACCCGCAAAGCGAAAACCCGACCTCCCGCCCGATCGCGCTGACCCGCGAGATCTTCATCGAGAGCGACGACTTTGCCGAGGTCCCGCCGCCGAAATATTTCCGCCTCAAGCCCGGCGGCGAGGTCCGCCTGAAATACGCCTGCATCATCAAGCTCGACGAAATTGTGAAGGACGCGACCGGCGTGATCACCGAACTCCGCTGCACCGCCGATCTCTCCACCCGCCACGGCCAGCCCAACGTCGACCGCAAGGTGAAGGGCACGATCCATTGGGTCAGCGCGTCGCAGGCCATCGACGCCGAGGTGCGGCTCTACGACCGGCTCTTCCACGTTGCGGAGCCCGGCGCCGAGGAGGATTTCCTGAAGGTCGTGAACCCGCACTCGCTCGAGGTCGTCACCGCCAAGCTCGAACCTTCGCTCGCCAACGCCACCCTGGCCGACCGTTTTCAATTCGAGCGCCTCGGCTACTTCGCCCTCGACTCCAAGGACAGCGCGCCGGGGAAGCTGGTCTTCAACCGCACGATCTCGCTCAAGGATACATGGGCGAAGAAGTAATCACCTGACCGGCCGCCGGCGTGCCCGGGCTCGCGGGCCTGCGCAGGAGAGGGTCGGGCATCGAGCGCCTCGCGGAACCCCGGCCACTTTTTGTCTCCACAAACGGAGCGACTCGCGGTCCCATTCGGCTCCGGGCCGCGGGCTTGTCGCCACGTCGGTTCCGGTCTCCCCCATGATGCATCCTCGCGAACTCCTGCGGCTCATCGGCTCCGTTTCCCTCGCCGCGCTCACCTGCGCCATTGCCGCACGCGCGCAGGCTCCCTCGCCGGTCTTCGAATGGGAATCCGTGCTCGACACCTTTTGCAATGGCGCGACCGCGACGGTGCGTTTCGGCGACCACGTCGTCGTCCACGCGCCGGCGGCGCCGTTTCGTGGCGAAGCCTCCGTCGTCGACGCAAATGGCAAGGCCGTCGCCGGCTTCGCCTTCTTCGAGGACTATCAGGCCCAATCGGCGGCGTTCGCCCGCGTGCGCATCAAGGGACCGGCCGAGGTGCGGCTGCCCGGTCCAGGCACCTACGCCTTGGTCTTCAGCATCGCGGGCCAACCGGCGACCCGGCTGCCCTTCTCCCTCAAGGCTGCATCGGGCGGAGCCGATCCCTACGCCGGCGCCCAGCGGGCGTTTGTGTTCGAGGGCCCGTGGCCGCGCTACGCGCACCTCACCATGAAGCCGCTCCGCGATCAGGCGATTCCCTACCTCACGCTTTGGACCGGCGGCGCGGACCTCGCCGGGACGGCGCGGCAGGATATGTTTGCGGTGACCTTGCTGCGCAACGGCGCCGCCATCGCGCGCAGCAAAAAGTCCCAGGGCCACATCGCCGCCGGCCACTACCGGCGCGCGGAGCTTCCGCTCTTCCACCCGCACGAGGATCGGCAGTCGCATGCGGCCAGGGCCTTCACCGCCTCCGACCTGCTGGCCGACGGCCGGCATGAGCTGGTCGTGACCCGCCAGTCCGACGGCGCTGTGCTCAGAAAGTTCGCCTTCACGGTCGCGGGCGGCGGCATCACGCCCCTCCCCCGCACGCAGCCGGCCTTTGCCCCGCGCACGGAGTTCATCACGCCGCGCGTCACGAAAAAAGCGACCAACCTCTTCGAGACCGCCGAGGCCATCTGGCTCGAGCAGCGTTGACGGCGACCCCGCACCCATGGCGGCGAAACAGGCCAAATCGTGGCGCGAGAAACTCGCGCGCGGCAACGGCCTCCCCAAGGTCGTGAAAATTCCCCCGGCCGGCCGCGCCCGCTGGGGCGGAGCCACCCTCGCCATCCCCGCTCCGCGCGACATCGACGCCCTGATGCGCACCGTTCCCAAGGGCCGCGTCACCACGATCAACGAGCTGCGCGCCGCGGTGGCCCGGAAGCACAAGGCCGCGGCCGGCTGCCCCATCACGACCGGAATTTTTTCCTGCATCGCCGCCCGCGCGGCGGAGGAGGCGTTTCTCGCCGGCGAGCGCGAGATCACGCCCTACTGGCGGACGCTCAAGAAGGGCGGGGAGCTGAACCCCAAGTTTCCCGGCGGCGTGCCCGCCCTCGAAAAGAAACTCGCCGCCGAAGGTCACGCCTTCGTGCGCAAGGGCGCGCGGGTGCTGGTCGCGAATTTGGAGCAGGTGCTGTATTCCCCCGCAGCAAGGTAGTCGCTGACCCGGAGTCCGGCCCCCGCCCATTCTCGCCCCATGAAACTCGTCTTTCTTTTTGGACGGCCCGCGGTGGGCAAAGTCACGATCGCGCGCGAACTCGCGCGCCTCACCGGCTGGCGGCTCTTCCACAACCATCTCGCCGTGAACCTCGCCCTTTCGCTCTGCGAATTCGGCACGCCGGGTTTTGTCGCGTTGCGCGAGCAGCTGTGGTGGGTCGGCTTTCGGCGCGCGCTGGCCGACCGCCTGCCGGTGCTCATTTTCACGTTCAACCCCGAGAACACCGTCCCCCAGCGCTTCATCGACGAACTCTTCGCCGAGATCGCCGCGGCCGGCGGCGAAGTGATTCCGGTCGAACTGACGGCGCCCGAGGCCGAGATCGAGCGGCGCCTCGGCTCCGACTCCCGCCGGCGCGACGGCAAACTCATCGACCTCGCGCTCTATCGGCAGGTGCGCGACGCCGGCGCGTTCGTCACACCTGCGATTCCCGCCCCTCGCTTGCGTCTCGACACCACGGCACTCGCACCCGCGGAAGCCGCGGCGAGCATCGCGGCCCTAGTCCGATCGGGCTCAGCCTA
>JAEUHB010000460.1 GCA_016794665.1 Opitutaceae bacterium | reverse complement strand
ATCCATCTACGGGTTCTCTTTAAGCGATTGGAATATCTGTCCGCGGTCTCAGCTGATACTTGGCTGCGAGATAAATTTCTCGCCGAAGAGATCGCCCGGCATGCTGATTTGAACGCGGACAGCTACGATCGGAAAGTTCATCGACATCGCGCTCGTGTGGAACGCCTCGTCGAGGCCCTCGAAGGTGAGTATAGCCTGCTGAGGGATCAGACTCTTCCGCCAAAGGATAGACTCGGGCTGTTAGACAAGACGGTGGACGCCCTCGAAGAAGTCTTGAGAACCGACAAACACTTCTTCGACGAAGAGGAATTGGCTTTCGATTAGGCTTTAGAGGTTTTTGTCCGTTACCGCGCCCTCAGACGCCGTGCTCACCAGCTTCGCGTATTTGGCGAGGACGCCGCGGGTTTCCTTCGGCGGGAGCGGCTTGTAGGCCTTCATGCGGGAGGCGTAGTCGGCCTCCGGGATGAGGAGGCTCATCGTATTTTTCACGGCGTCGATTTCGATGATATCGCCGTTTTTCACGATGCCGATGGGGCCGCCCTTGGCGGCTTCGGGCGTGATGTGGCCGACGTCGAAGCCGTGCGAGCCGCCGGAGAAGCGGCCGTCGGTGATGAGCGCGACGTCCTTGATCAGGCCGCGGCCAGCGATGGCGCTGGTGGGTGAGAGCATCTCGCGCATGCCGGGGCCGCCGACAGGGCCTTCGTTGCGGATGACGACCACGTCGCCCTTGACGACGTCACCGCGGAGCACGCCCTTCAGCGCGTCTTCCTCGCCTTCGTAAACTTTGGCGGGGCCTTTGAAGTAGAGACCTTCCTTGCCGGTGATTTTGCCAACAGCGCCGCCGGGGGCCAAGTTGCCGTGGAGGACGCGGAGGTGGGTGTCTTTCTTGATCGGCTGATCCCAGGGGCGGATGACGTCCTGCTGGTCGGGGTAGGACGGGTAGGGCTTCACGTCTTTGAGGGACTCGGCGATGGTCTCGCCGGAGACGGTCAGGCAGTTGCCGTGGAGCAGGCCACGATCGAGGAGGATCTTCATCATCGGGCGGATGCCGCCGATGCGAATGAGGTGGGCCATGCCGTATTTGCCGAAGGGCTTCACGTCGGCGAGAAGCGGGACGCGCGCGCCGATGGTCTTAAAATCCTCGAGCGTGAGCGGGACCTCAGCGCAGTGGGCGATGGCGAGGAGGTGGAGGATGAGATTGGTTGAGCCGCCCAGCGCGAGGCAGACGGTGATGGCGTTCTCGAAGGCCTGGCGCGTGAGGATGTCGCGGGGCTTCGTGCCCTTCTTGAGCATGGCCATGACGGCGGCGCCGGCGCGTTCGCAGTCCTCGCGCTTCTCTTTGCCGACGGCGAGCTGCGCGCTGCTGTTGGGCAGGCTCATGCCGAGAGCCTCGATGCAGGTCGCCATGGTGTTGGCAGTATACATGCCGCCGCAGGAGCCGGGGCCGGGGATGGCGGCGGACTCGATCTCCTTGAGGCCGGCGGCATCGATTTCGCCCTTGGCGTGTTTGCCGACGGCTTCGAAGACGGAGACGATGTCGAGGGGCTTCTTGTGGTCGCAGTCGCCGGGCGTGAAGCCGGGGAGAATGCTGCCGCCGTAGATGAAGACCGCGGGGCGGTTGAGGCGCGCGATGGCCATCATGCAACCGGGCATGTTTTTGTCGCAGCCACCGATCGCGACGAGGCCGTCGAAGCCTTCGGCGGCGACGGCGGTCTCGATCGAGTCGGCGATCACGTCGCGCGAGACGAGGGAGTAGCGCATGCCCTGCGTGCCCATGCTGATGCCGTCGGTGACCGTGATGGTGTTGAAATAAACCGATTTGCCGCCGGCGGCATCGATGCCCTTTTGCGCGTGCTCGCTGAGGTCGCCGAGGTGGACGTTGCAGGGCGTCATGTTGCTGGCGGACGCGGCGACGGCGATCTGGGGCTTCTTGAAATCCTCGTCGGTGAAGCCGACGGCGCGCAGCATGGAGCGGGCAGGGGCGCGGTCATTGCCGTCGACGACGACGGAGGAGTGCGGGCGGAGGGAGTTGGCGGTTTGGCACATGGAGGGAAAGGGTGGGGTGGAAAGGCGGCGGAGAATTGCGAGCGGAGAGTTGAGAGCCCGGAGCGGGGCGCGAGCAAGTGCGGAAGCGGCTGGCGTGAGAAACGGACGCGGCACTGTGCCGGTGAGGGTGCGCGTGCGACGCGATGAAGCCGGTGACGTTTTGGGGATTGCATGGCTTTGCGGTGGCCGCATCACTCGGGGCGATTTTACCGCATGGCCTTCAACCTGAAAAAAGTGCTCAAGGCGCTCCTGCTCTCGTCGAGCCAGCCGCTCGCGATTAAGGACATTCAGGCGGCGTTCACGCGGTTTCACGACGCGCAGTTGCCGCTTGGTGAGTCCGATGCGGTCACGGATGAACCGGCCGTTGCTTCGGCCGGGGCCAACGGCGCCGACGGAGCAAATGGCTCCAACGGTTCCGCGCCTCACGGCGCCACGACCGCGTTCCCCGTCGAGGAACCCGCCGAGGTCATCGCCGAGCCGCCGCAGGACCCGGAGCTCTACAGCGATGTCCCCACCCTCATCACCGGCACGCAGATCCGCGAGGCGATGGATGCGATTGGCGCCGAGCTGCGCGCGAGCGACGACGGACTCCTCCTCATCGAGGGCAGCGCCGGCTACCGGCTTGTGACCCATCCGCGCTTTGCGCGCTGGGTGCGCATCCTCCGGCAGGAGCCGCCGCCGGTTAAGCTCAGCCAGTCGGCGGTCGAGACGCTCGCCGTCATCGCCTATCGCCAGCCCGTCACCCGCGGCGAGATTGAGACGATTCGCGGCGTGTCGGCCGAGGCCGGCCTCAACAAGCTGATCGAGCGCGAACTCGTCTACATCGTCGGCCGCGCGGATTCGCCGGGCCGCCCGATCCAATACGGGACGACTGATCAGTTCTTGGAGTTTGTCGGCATCAAGTCCCTCGACGAGTTGCCCGCGTCCGACGTCCTCTCCTCGCGCCAGATCGACGAGTGGCTCAAGACCTCGGCCAGCCCCCACAGGCCGACCGACACCGACATGGGTCTCGCTGACGAGCAGCTCCCCCTCGAGGGCGCCGCGCCGGAGAAATCAGCCCCTGCCGCTGGCAACTGACATGGAACTCGGCCCGATCCGCGAAAAAATCGACTCGCTCGACAAGCAGCTGGTCGAACTCCTGAACCAGCGCCTCGCACTCGCCGCCGAGATCGGCAAGCTCAAGCGCAGCGCCGGCGGCCAAATCTATGTGGCCGAACGCGAGGACGCCGTCTTTCGCAAGGTCACCGGCCAGAACCAGGGCCCGATCAAGAACGAGGCGCTCCGCGCGATCTACCGCGAGATCATGTCGGCCGCGATCGCGCTCGAGAAGCCGCTTCTCATCGCCTACCTCGGACCCGAGGCGAGCAACACCCACGCCGCCGCGCTCAAGAAGTTCGGCGCGAGTGTGACCTATCACGGCATGGCCACCGTGAGCGACATCTTCACCGCCGTCGAGAAGGGCGAGACTGACTACGCCGTCATCCCGATCGAGAATTCCACCGAGGGCTCCGTGCGCGAGGCCCTCGACAGCTTCGTCGAGAGCGATCTCAAGATCGTCGCGCAGATCTACCTCGAGATTAACCACGCCCTGATCTCGCTCTCGCCGCTCGAGGAGATCGAGTGCGTCTACTCCAAGGATCAGGCGATCGCCCAGTGCCGGCATTGGCTCCAGCGCCACCTCCCGCAGGCGCGGCTCGTCGATGCGCCGAGCACGTCACGCGCGGTGCAGATGGCCAAGAATGAACCCGGCACGGCGGCCATCGCGGGTGAGCTCGCGGCCGAGCACTATGGCGTGCCGGTCGTCGCGCGGAACATCCAGGACAAGGCCGACAACACCACGCGGTTCTTCGTCATCGGCAAGAAAGCATCCGGTGCGGTCGGCGGCGGCAACGACATCACGAGCCTGCTCGTCTCCCTTGGCGACGAGGCCGCGTCGCACTCCGGCGCGTTGCTCAAGATGCTCATGCCCCTCGCCGAGCGCGGCATCAACCTCTCGAAGATCGAGTCGCGCCCGAGCAAGAAGCGCCCGTGGGACTACTATTTCTTCCTCGATATCACCGGTCACCATGACGACCCGCCGATGAAGGCCGCGATCGCCGAGCTGCGGAAGTTCTGCCCGCTCGTGAAGTGGCTCGGCAGCTATCCGGCGGTGAGCTGAGGGCGGTGTTGGTCGAAGAGCGCAGGCCTGCCGCCACCTCGTAGCCGCGAGCGTGAGCGAGTGGTCCGGCGTGCTCATCCACTCGCGGGCGCTCGCGGCTGCGGAATCGATCGCGCGCTTGCCGCCCGCGCGCCGCCCGCCGTAGCTTCGCCTGCCACCCCGCTTTCACCCCATGAAGAATTTCCACGTCTCCCGCCGCGCGTTTCTCCGTCGTTGCACCACGGCCGCCGCGGTGTCCGGGCTGCCGCTGTGGTTTGTCGAGCGCCAGCTGGCCGCCGCCGAATCGCCAGCCCCGAAGGAACCTGCCGCCAACGATCGTCCCGGCGTGGCCCTCATCGGCGCCGGCGGGCAGGGGACCGGCGACGCGCGCAACGCCGCCAACTGGGGCGACATCCTCGTTGTGTGCGACGTTGACGCGAAGCGCGCCGCGGAGGCTGCCGCGAAGCTCAAGGCCGAGGGCAAACCCGCACCCGAGATCGTCGCCGACTTCCGCCGCGTGCTCGAGCGCAAGGATGTGCACGCGCTCGTCAACGGCACGCCCGATCACTGGCACACCCTCGTCAACCTGGGCGCCGCGCGCGCGAAAAAGGACGTCTACGCCGAGAAGCCGCTGACGCTCACGATCGACGAGGGCCGTCGGCTCGTGCGCGAAGTGAAGCAGAGCGGTGTCATTTTGCAGACGGGCACGCAGCAGCGCAGCTCGCAGCGGTTCCGGCTCGCGTGCGAGCTCGTGCGCAACGCCCGCCTCGGGAAGCTCCTCTCCGCCGACGTTTGGCTGCCGGCTGGACTGCGCGAGGGGCCGTTCGCCTCGGCTGAGGTGCCGGCCGAGCTGAACTGGGACTTCTGGCTCGGGCCCGCGCCGTTCACGGCCTACGTGCCGCAGCGCTGCCATCGCACGTTCCGGTTCTGGTATGAGTATTCCGGCGGCACCATGACCGACTGGGGCGCGCACCACAACGACATCGCCTACTGGGCCATCGGCCTGGTCGCGCCGACGCAGGTCGCCTCCCGCGTCCTCGCTCAGCCGATTCCCGGCGGCTACACTACCTTCAGCGACTACGAGGTGAACTACACCTACGCCAACGGCGTTAACCTCAACATCCACACCACGCGCGACGACTCGATCTACGGCGGCAAGGTCGTCGCGGACGGCCAGCGCAACGGCATTCGCTTCGAGGGCACGCAAGGCTGGCTCTGGGTGAACCGCGATCGCATCGTCGCGAGCGATCCCGAGATCCTGAAGGCCCCGCTGCCCGAGGGCGCGGTGCGGCTCTACGAGAGCAAGAACCACATGGAGAATTTCTTCGACTGCGTGAAGTCGCGGAAAGCCCCGATCTGCGACGCCGAGACCGGACACCGCTCGGCCAACATGTGCCACCTTGGCGCCATCTCGCTGCGCACCGGCCGCACGCTCACCTGGGACGCCGAGGCGGAGAAATTCACCGGCGCCCATGCGGCCGAGGGCAACGCCCACGTCGCGCGCGAACTCCGCGCGCCTTACGACTACACCTTTGTCGGCTGACGCCGGCGCTTGCGGTCGGGCGTATCCCGGCGCCCTTCGTGGCAGCGACGTGTGCCCCGGTGCCCGAGGCGATGGGAGCCGGCGCGCGCCCTCGTCGATGTTGGCGTGCCCTCCTCGTGCTGCCGCCCGAAGCCAACGCGCGCTCCTCGGTGATTTGGTTTCGTCGTCGGACGATACCACGGTGCGAGTGGGGCGATTCTGCTGCCGGCAAATACTCTCACAGATTTTCTGAAACTTTGCGCGGAAAGGGGGCAGAGCACCGGTAGGAGAGTTCGAGTCTCATGTCATTCCGCGCATGGACGGCACTCCCTGGCTCAGTCCCTCCCACCTCAAGTCTCTCCACCACGTGCGTCCCGTTACTTCCCTGCTTCGCTGGGTGGCGCTGCTCCTCTTGCCTTTCGCCGGTCTTGCCGCGCCGGCGGACTTCAAAGCCGTCACCGGTTTGGGCACGCGGCTCACGGGCGGCGGCGCGGGCCGGCCGCAGTTTGCCAACATCCTGCCCGGCCTCGACGGGCCGTTCTTCGAAGCCGAGACGAGCGAGATTGCGCTGGAGGCTATCGCGCTCGCGAGCGAGGTGGACGAGGGCAACGGCTTCATCCGTCTCGGCTTCACCCTGCGGCTGAAAAACAACGGCCAAGGCTACTACGAGGAGGTGAAGATCGAGTGGGAGCCGGTGAACGCCGAGTGGACCGGCGTGGGCGTGCCGGTCGGCTCCGCCCTCATGCCGGATCTGCCACCGGGCGGCATGACGACGCGGGCGCAGCCCTACGAGGTGCGCGTGCCGGCGGCGAGGCGCAACCGGACCGTGACCGAGGTGCTCGCGGGCCAGCGCCTGCGGCCCGCGGCCATCGAGCTGTTCCAGTTCAAGGAGCGGCCCGTCGCGGTGGACGCGCCGACGGACGCGGCGTTTCGGGGCGAGTCGAGGATCGGGCCGCTGGCGCAGCTTTCGTTTTCCACGAGCACGCCGCTGCTCGCGTCGCTGCGGCCGGGCGACTTGCTGGTCGAGAGCGTTTTTGTCTACCGGCTGCGGCGCAACAACGGCTCGGAACCCGGTCTGGTCCCGCCCCCGGTGTTGAGCGACTACGTGTGCTCTTCCGACGTGAGCGCCGACGGCACGACGCGGATTTTCCAAGTCGTCACCGTCGCCGCGCAGGGGAGCGGCGTAAATGTCACGGGCCGGCACGTGGACATCCTGGACGTGCTCGACGTGGGCACGATGGTCGGCGGGGCGCTCGACGCGATCGAGCTCTCGCAGACTCTGCCGCCGGGCGTGACGTTCCGGGACATCTACCGCCCGGCGTTTGGCAATAATGCCAGCAGCGCCTTCACGAACCACGACACCGGCGTGGCGCCGGACTTCAGGCGACCGGGCCCGCCGGGGGAGATCACGCCGCGCAGCCCGCTGCGGCTGCTGCCGGAGTTCCAGGGCCGGGCGGCCTTCGGCTTCGGCTCGATCCACGTGCCGTTCAACGACGTCGCGATCGCCCCCGGCATCACGCTCGACGGCGAGGCGCTGCTTGATGCGTTGAACATCGAAATCCGGTTCCGCTTCCGCCGCCTGCTCTCGCCGCGAATCACCGTGAAGCTCGCCACGAAGACCGAGCTCACAATGCGCCTGACCGCGGGCGCGCAGACGCGGCACCTGCTCGACGAGGAGCGCAGCCTCTTCTCGGTTCCGCTGCCGACGATCACCTTTGCCATCGGCCCGGTGCCGATCGAGATCGCGCCCTTTTTCAAGGGCAAGGTCGGCGTGCGCGTCGATGCGCCCACCGCCGTCATTATCCCGATCCACGGTTCTTTCGAGGCGGGTTGCGTGATGTCGTGGGACGGTTCGCGACCGCCAAGTGATCAATTCCGCTACCGCTCGTTCCAGACGTCCCAGCCGCTGAAGGTGAGCAACCCGATGCTGAACGATTCGCTCGCCTTCACGGCTTCCGCTTTTTTCGAGTCGGGACTGGAGGTGCAGGTCAACCGCTCGGCGGGCCCGTATGTCGGCGCGCGGGTGTCGGCAAATTTCGAGCTCAACCCGGCGAACGACCCGTGGTGGTCGCTCGACTTCGACTTCAAGACCATCACGCAATTCCGCCTCAAGGTGCTCGGCTTCGACATCGCCGCACTCGCGGATTCGGTCTCCGACGCCGTGCGCTTCCCCAGCCCGAAGGCCTCCGGCCCCGTGCCCCACGGCAGCGGGCGGCCCGGCGGCGCGCCGCCCGGCTCGTTCAATCCGGTCTCGGGGGGCGAGACGCGCTGGGCGCGGCTGGCGGGCCTCGGTGCCCCGAGCGCGCTGAAAGTCGCGCGGGTGGCGGGCAGCAGTGAGGACGTCTTCATGACCACCGACGCTATGGTAACGCCGCCTATCGTGCGGCTCGATGCCAAGGGCAACGTGGTCTGGGCCAAGGGCGCGCTCCTCGTCGGCCCGCAGCGCATCGCGCCGACAGCGGACGGCGGCCTGGCGTTCGTCACGGGCGGCGGCACCTCGCTCGTCGCCTGGCTCAACGGCGCGGGCGCGCCGCAGGCCGCTCGCCTTTTCCAGCCGCAGGACGCCGCGGGTGGGCGGCAAGTGTATTACATTGGTGCCATGCTGGCCGCACCGACCGGCGAGACCTACGTGATCGGGAGCATCGCGCTGCCAGAGGGCAACGATGTCTTCATCGCGAAATACGCCGCGAATCGCGACCTCGCGTTCTTCAAGCGCTACGGCACACCCACTCTCCACGACGCCGTGACGGGCGCGGCCTTCCACCCGAGCGGCGACCTCATCATCTGCGGGACGAGCGACGGCCGTCCCGACCCCGCGCAATTTTCCGCGCAGCGCGACGCCACGCTCAATGGCGGCCTGCTGATGCGCGTGACGCCCGCCGGCGCAGTTGTGTGGGCGCGGCGCGCCCTCGCGCCGATGTTCTACAACAGCGTGACCGTCGCGCCCGACGGGGCGATTTTCGCCGCCGGCCGCTTCGCCGGCCAAACCTCGCTCGACTGGCCCGGGCTTTTGGTGGCGAAACACGAGCCGGCGGCCGGCGATCTCGAAAAGGCGGTGCTGATCGGCGAGGCGATGTCGGGATCCAACGCCCGCGGACTCAACGACGACTACCTCGCTGGCGGCCGCACGCCCCACGACGAGGCCAACAAAATCGTTTGGACCGCCAACGGGCTCTACGTCAGCGGCAACACCATCGTGGGATCGGATTTCGCCACGCGCGCGCCGCTCGTGATGTGCCTGACTGAGCGACTCAGCATGCGGTGGTGGACAGCGCACGATTCGGCGGGCAGCGACGACACCATCGCTGACCTCGTGCCGACGGAGCAGGGGCTCTTCACGGCGGGCATCACGCGGGGGCTGGGCGCCACGCCGGGCGGCGAGCCGGCGCCCGCGCTCCTCGGCAAGCTCCCGCTCGATGGCAAGATGGAGTTCGCCCGTGGCGTGAACTCGAAATACCTCATCCCCTCCATCGTCCAGTTGCCCGCCTACGGCGTCTATTATCCCGGCATCGCGACGCCCGCGACCGGCTACATCGGCAACGAGCGCATCACCGCCACGCCGGTCGACCACCGGGTGTTCAACGAGGCGACCACGCCTCCGTCATTCAGCGACGTGCCGCTCGACTTGTCGCCGCCGCAGCAGCGCGATCCGGCGAGCACGGCGATCGCGCCCTTTATTTCCCGGCAGCCCGCCTCCCACGCCATCGAACCTGCGGGCACTGTTGTATTCTCGGTGGGTGTGGTCGCGACGCCCGCGCCCACGTTCCAATGGCGGTTCAACAACGCGAATCTCGCCGGCCAAACGGGAGCCACCCTCGTCATTGTCGGGGCGGGGCCGGCCAACGCGGGCGACTACACCGTCGTGGTCACAAACAGCGGCGGCACCGCGACGAGCGCGCCCGCCGCGCTCACCGTCGCCGGTGCCAGCAGCAACCCTGGCCGCCTCAGCAACCTTTCAATTCTCACGCCGCTCAACGCCGGCGAGACGATGACGATGGGCGCCGTCCTCGGGGGCGCCGGCACGAGCGGCGCGAAACCGCTGCTCGTGCGCGCCGCCGGGCCCTCGCTCGCGCCGCTCGGCGTCGCGTCCTTTTTGCCGGACCCGACCATGTCGCTCATCCGGACGAGCGTCAGCCCCGCCGTCACCGTCGCCACCAACGACGACTGGGGCGGCACCGCCGTGCTCAGCGCGGTGTTCACTTCCGTCGGCGCCTTTGCGTTTTCCGCGCCGACCTCGCGGGATGCGGCGATCTTTCAGCCGGCGCTCGCTTCGGGCGGCTACACAGTGGAGGTCAAGGACGCCGGGACGGGCACGGGCACGATCATCGCGGAACTCTACGATGCGACGCCCACCGGCGCTTTTTCCAGCACGACCCCGCGCGTCGTCAATGTCTCCGTGCTCAAGACGATTGCCGTCGGCACCTCGCTCACCGCGGGCTTCGTCGTCGGAGGCGCGGCGTCCAAGACAGTCCTCATTCGCGCCATCGGCCCCGCCCTCGGCCTCGCGCCGT
>JAEUHB010000420.1 GCA_016794665.1 Opitutaceae bacterium | reverse complement strand
TAGTCGGCGAGCGTGACGAGCAGCGGATCGGGGGGCGGGCGGACGTTGGAGGTGTGAGAACTCATTCCGGAGCGGGAACCACGAAACACACGAAGGACACGAAAGGTCGAAACCGATTAGCGCTGCGCGATCGGCACGTAGGCGCGTGGGGCGGGGCCGGTGTAGTGGGCGCCGGGGCGGATGATCTTCCCGTCCTCGCGCTGCTCAATCACGTGGGCGCACCAGCCGGCGGTGCGCGCCATGACAAAGAGCGGCGTGAAGAACGCCGTGGGCACACCCATCGTGTCGTAGGCGGGCGCGCTATACCAATCGAGGTTGGCGAACATTTTCTTTTCCGCGGCCATCACCTGCTCGATGCGCTCGCACACGGCGAAAAGCGTGGCGCGGCCCGCGTCGGCGCAAAGTTCGCGGGCGACGTCCTTGATGATCACGTTGCGCGGGTCGCGGGTGGTGTAGACGGGGTGGCCGAAGCCGACGATGACCTCGTGACGCGCGAGGCGGGCGCGGATGTCGGCCTCGGCCTCGTCGGCCGTGCGGTAGCGGAGCTGGATGTCGTGCGCGACCTCGTTGGCGCCGCCGTGCTTGGGCCCGCGCAGCGCGCCGATGGCGCCGGTGACGCACGAGTAGAGCCCGGAGCCGGTGCCGGCGATGACGCGCGCGGTGAAGGTCGAGGCGTTGAACTCGTGCTCCGCGTAGAGAATGAGCGAGTGGTCGAGATCGCGCGCGTGGAGGAGCGAGGGCGTGCGCTGGTGGAGGAGGCGCAGGAAATGCGCGGCGAGCGAGGGCTCGGCGGTCTCGGTGTCGATGCGTTTGCCGGTCGTGGCGAAGTGGTGCCAGTAGAGCAGCATCGACGGAAAGCTCGCGAGCAGCCGCTCCGAGATGGTGCGCGCCGCCGCGGCGTCGACGGGCCCGGTGCTGCCCGCGGGCGCGCGCTCGGGGTCGAGGGCGCCGAGCGCGGAGCAGGCCGTGCGCAACACGCCCATCGCGTGCGCCGTGGCCGGCAACTGCTCGAGGATCGCACGCACCGGCGCGGGGATGCCGCGGAGCGCGGCGAGCCGGGCGTGAAACGCAGCGAGCTCGTCGCGCGTGGGCAGGTGACCGTGGATGAGGAGGTGCGCAACCTCCTCAAACGTCGCATCGCGCGCGAGATCGGCGATATCGTAGCCGCGGTAGTAGAGGTTGTCGCCGGCATGGCCGACGGTGCAGATGGCGGTGTTGCCCGCGACGACCCCGGAGAGCGCGACGGATTTTTTGACGGGGTGGGGGATGTCGGGGTTCATGGGGACGAGTGTGGTGGTTTGTAGCCGAGCGTCGCGTAGAGATCGGGGCGCGTCTGCATGGTGGCGATGACGCCTTGCTGCGTGCCGGCGCGACGGAGCGTGGCGTAAAATTCCAAGGACGCCGCCGCGGCGGCGCGGCTGGCGCCGAGCGGGTAAAGGGCGAGCGCGACGCCGGCGTCGCGGAGTTCGTCGAGCGTGAAGAGCGGCGTCTGGCCAAACTCGGTGAGGTTCGCGAGCACGGGCACTCTCACGGCGGCGGTGAAGGCGCGGAACTCGTCGAGCGTGCGCAGGGCCTCGGCGAAAATCATGTCGGCGCCGGCGGCGACGTAGGCCTGTGCGCGCGCGATGGCGGCGGGGAAACCCTCGACGGCGGCGGCATCGGTGCGAGCCATGACGACGAAGTCGCGATCGGGTTTGCCGGCGACGGCGGCGCGCACGCGTTCGGACATCACGGCGGTCGCGACAAGTTGTTTGCCGGGCAAGTGGCCGCAGAGTTTCGCGGGGATTTGATCCTCGAGGTGGACGGCGGCGACGCCGGCGGCGGCGAGTTCGCGGACGGCGCGGGCGGGATCGTCCCAGCCGGTATCGATGTCGACGAGCAGCGGAAGATCGACGCGGCGCGCGATGCGCCGGGCGTCGGTGAGCACATCGGCGAGCGTGGTGTCGCCGGTGTCGGGGATGCCGAGCGAGTGGTTGGCGACGCCGGCGCCGGAGAGGTAGAGCGCGCGGAAGCCGGCGCGCTGCGCGAGCAGAGCAGCGTAGGCGTTGATCGCGCCGGCGATTTGGAGCGGCCGCTCGGCGGCGAGGGCCGCGCGGAAACGCGCGCCGGGGGAAAGCGTGGTGCTCACGCCGCCGACGCTAGCGGTGGCGGCACGCCGCGGTCAACGCGCGCCGCCACATGCCGCTCAGCGCACCTCGAAGACCTCGGCGAGCGCGATGCCGGTGCGGTTGCCGACACCGGTCACGTGCACGGAGTAGACGCCGGGCGCGAGGGTGAGCAGCAAAGCGGAGTCGCTCGAGCCGCGCGGCAGGCGCCACGCGCCGACGCGGTCGCTGGCGTCATCAATGTCGTCCTCCTTGTCCTCGTCGCGGTCGTCGTCATCGCCGCCGCGGCCGCCCCGGCCCCAGATGGTGTTGGCGGCAACCTCAACGCCCTTGGAGTCGAAGACCCGGATGTGCGAGGC
>JAEUHB010000419.1 GCA_016794665.1 Opitutaceae bacterium | reverse complement strand
CGAGCTAGGTGTGTGGCGATTTCCTGATTCGGCGAACTCCGCGAAAAATAAGAAACAGTGCAAACACGAGGAAGACAAAGGCTGCGATCGTGAGCAGGAGACTTGTTTCCGTATGCTCAAGTCGGAGGTTGTAGCGGGGGCCGCGTCTGTGAATAGGTTTCGTGATTTTGATCGTGCTCAGGACGTTCGGCTCCGTGAGTTCCAAGCCCGGTAACAGATAGCCAAAGCACACGATTACCCATGCCGTGCCGGCGGGAATCGCGAGAAGAGTTCCCGCAACGATGTAGGCGATAGGTGAGCTTTCCTTCGGAGGAGGCTCTTGTTTCGCGGCTTTATCCTTCGATGGACGACTCAGCACATAGAGTGGAATCGCCACGCAAGCCACGAGGAATATGATCGTGTCGAGAAGCATTGCTTGCGCTGCAAATACGCGACTTTCGCTGAGGGCAGCGTTTCGGGCAGACGGCGAGAGCCGACTAGAACTCCAGCCCCCACGTCCGTTTCGCGTAGCCGTAGGTGACGGGTTTCACGGTGGCCAATTTTGCCAGCCCGTCGGCGACGGAGGGCGAGTCCGCGCCGTATTTCCGCTCGAACGCCGCCACGCGCGCGGCGTAGGCGGCGAGGAGTTTTTGTTTCACCTCGGGCTGCACGAAGGCGTGCTCGAGCGAGGCGCGGCCGAGTTGCACGACCTCGTCCCACGTGAGGCGGAAGGTCGTGACGGCGGTGAAGTATTCGTCGGTGAGGTTGCTGTCCCACATGCCGCGGTCGTCGGTGTTGAGGCAGACGGGGATGCCGGTGCGGAGGTATTCGGGGAAGGGGTGTTGCGCGGGGTCGGGCACGTAGCCGAGCAGGCGGTTGGAGATGAGGTTAATCTCGACCAGCGTGCGGCGGGTCTGCTGGAGGAGCAGGAGCGTGGCGGGATCCTTGATGAGGTTGACGCCGTGGCCGATGCGGCTGGCGCCGAGGACGAGGGTGTCGCGCACGTGGCTGTCGGCGCCGTCCATCTCGCCGGCGTGGATCGAGAGCGCGACGGCGCCGTGGCGGGCGCGGAGCTGGCGAAACGTTTCCAAAAAGCGCCGCGGCGGACCGCGCGGGTCCGACTCGATGCCGGCCATGTTGAGGCCGACCCAGCGATCGCGGTGCGCGGCGACGAAGGCGTAGGCCTCGGCGAGCTTGGCCTCGGCGTCGGGGCGGAAGCGGACGATGACATCTTGGAAGCGCACGACGAGGCCCGTCGTGGCGAGGTCGGGCTGCGCGAGGCGGCGCTCGATGATCGGCACGGCTTCGGCGGCGGTGAGGACGCGGCCGTCGTTGGTCACGATGCCATCGGCTCCGAATTGGGTCTCGAGGTAGGCGAGGCCCTCGGCGGCGAAGGCCTTGATGTTCTCGGCGAGCAGCTCGAGGCGGGCGTCGAGATTCTGGCTCAGGTCGCCGCGGCGGGCGAAGAGCGCGCCAAAAAACTCGTCGCGGCCCTCGCCGGGGGCATCGAGGCGGAAGGCGTTGGCCCACTCGGTGCGCTCGGCGGTCGTGAGGTCGGTCAGCGCCACGTAGCGGTCCCGCGTCGCCGGCGGCAGGTGCTCGTAGGTGCGCCGGCGGATAATCTTGTAGCGATCGGCGGGCGGGGTGTCGGAGTCGAAACGCATGCGGGCGTAGAACGCGTCGCCACCGTTGCGCGCCGGATCGGTGAGGACGGCAAACATCCACTCCGGCCGGTCGGAGCCGCCGGCGTGGTTGTGCAGGTCGCCGCCCTTGGGGAGGTCGTAAAGGAGGGTGTAGAGTTGCCGCGGCGTGGCGGTGCGGACGAGATCGTCGAAGCGCGCGCCGAAATCACCGGCCCGGGCGACGAATCCCGCCAGCGCGAGGAACAGGATCAGGAGGCGGCTCGGCATCGCGCGACGAGAACGGACGCGCCAACCGCAGGCAAGCGCGCCAGAAAATCTAATGCGCGCGGCCCGGGGATCGTCTGGCAATAACTCTTTCACTGTCAGGCTTGAGAAATGATGCGCGCCTCGCATCACTCTTTGTCGCGCCTTGCGTCATCCCCGCCGGCTTCGCTCATCCCCGCATGAATTTCCCCCGCCGCCTCACCTTGCGACTGGCCTTGTTGCTGGCGGTGCTGTCGGGTGGCGGGACCGTGCTGAGGGCCGCGGATGTGGCCGAGGTCCAGAAGGCGCTCCTCGCCGGCAACTATGCCGCCGTGATCAAGCAGTGCCAGGGCGAACTCGCGGAGAGCCAAGGCAACACCGAGTGGACGATGCTTCTCGTGCGCGCGCTGCTCGCGACCGGCCGCTACGCTGAGGCCGACACGATGATGAAGGAGGCGCTCCTCCGCGACACGCGCAGCATCCGCCTGCGCTGGCTCGCGCGCGAGGTGGCGTTCGCCAATGGCCGGCCCGAGGAGGCGGCGCGCTTTGTGAAGGACATCCTTACGGCCGTGCGCGACAGCCGCTGGCAATATCAGGCACCGGCGGATTTCCTGATTTTTGGCCGCGCCGCACTCATCGCCGGCGGCTACGATCCCAAGGACGTGCTCGAAAAAGTCTTCGCGACCGTGCAGAAGGCGGACCCCAAGCTCCGCGACGTCTATCTCGCGCGCGGCGAGCTCGCGTTGGAAAAGCACGACTACCAGCTCGCCGCCCGGGCTTTCGAGGAAGGCCTCAAAGTGCTGCCCGACGATCCGGATCTGCATTCGGGGCGCGGGCGGGCCTATTCCGGCGGCGATCGGTCGGTCGCGGTCGCGGCCTTGCAGGCGGCGCTGAAGCTTAACGAGCGTCACGTGCCCACGCTGCTGCAATTTGCCAGCCACCACATCGATTCCGAGTCCTACGAGGAGGCGGAAAAGCTGCTGGCCCAGATCATCGAGATTAACCCCGTGCAGGCCGACGCGTGGGCCTACCGTGCCGTGATTGCGCACCTGAAGAATAACCCGGATGGCGAGAAGCTCGCCCGCGAGAAGGCCCTGAGCCCGTGGCCCCGCAACCCGCGTGTCGACTATCTCATCGGCGAGAAGCTCTCCGCCAAATACCGTTTTGCCGAGGGCGCCGATTACCAGCGCCGCGCCCGCGAGTTCGATCCCGCCTACTTGCCTGCGACGGCGCAGCTGGCGAGCGATCTGCTCCGCCTGGGTGAGGAGAAGGAGGGCTGGATGCTCGCGCAGGCGGTCCACGACCGCGACGAATACGACGTGGAGGCCTACAACCTCGTGACGCTCCAGGACACGATGAAGAAATACGCGGCCATGCAGGACGACGATTTTGTCATCCGGATGGCCGCGCCCGAGGTCGCGGTCTACGGGCCGCGTGTCCTCGCGTTGCTGCGGCGCGCGAAGGAATCGCTCGTCACGAAATACGGCGCGGAGCTCGCCAAGCCGACCTACGTGGAGATTTTCGCGGACCAGCGGGATTTCGCGGTGCGGACCTTTGGCCTGCCCGATGTCGCGGGATTCCTGGGCGTGTGCTTCGGGCGTGTCGTGACCGCCAATAGCCCGGCGACCGCGTCGTCGCCCACGAATTGGGAGTCGGTGCTGTGGCACGAGTTCTGCCACGTGGTGACGCTGCAGATGACGAAAAACAAGATGCCGCGTTGGCTGAGTGAAGGGATTTCCGTCCACGAGGAGCGCGAGGCCAACCCCGCGTCGGGCATGCGCATCGACGCGCGCTACCGGGAGATGATCCTTGGCCCCGACCTCGTGCCCGTGAGCCGGCTGAGCGCCGCGTTCCTCGCGCCGAAGACCCCGCGCCACCTCCAGTTCGCCTACCTTCAGTCCTCGCTCGTCGTGGAATTCCTCATCGGCCGCTTCGGTTTGGAGAAAATCCGCGCGATCCTCGGCGAACTCCGCAACGGCACGGAAATCAACACCGCGATCGCCAGGCACACGGTCGAGATGGAGGAGTTTGAGAAGGAGTTTGCCGCCTACGCCCGTGAACGCGCGGAGAAGCTGGCGCCCGGCATGGATTGGACGAAGCCCGAGGCTGAGCTCCTCGTGCCGGGCGCCGAGGACAAGTTGGCGGAGTGGGGGAAGGCGCACCCCGACAATTATTGGCTCCTGCGCCAGCAGGCGATCCGCGCGATGGAAAAACAGAAATGGGCCGAGGCTCGCAAGCCGCTGGAGCGGCTCCTCGAGCTCTATCCGCGGCAAAAGGGCGCCGACTCGATTCACCGCCAGCTCATCGCGGCGCACAAGGCGCTCGGCGATGCCGCCGGAGAGCGTCGCACGCTTGAGGCCTGGGCCGGCGCCGACGATGAGGCGGTCGAGGCCTACCTGCGGCTGATGGAACTCGGTGCCGCCGAAAAGGACTGGGCCGTCGTCCGCCGAAACGCGGAGCGCTACCTCGCCGTCAACCCCCTTGTGCCCGCACCCTACCGTGCTCTCGCCCAGGCTGCCACCGCCTCGGGTGACGACTCCACCGCGATCGTCGCCTGGCGCACCCTCCTCCAGCTCGACGTGCCCGAGCGCGCCGACGCCAATTTCCAGCTGGCGACGCTCCTCAACAACCGCGGCGACGATCGCGAGGCCCGCCGGCACCTGCTGCTCGCGCTGGAGGAGACGCCCCGCTACCGCGAGGCGCTCGCGCTGCTGCTCAAGCTTGAGCGCAACGGGACAAAAGCGCCGGGTGGCGGCGCTTCATCCGGCGCCCCGGCGGTGCCTGAGCTCACGACCCGAAAGGCATTGGAATGAAGCGCCTCGTCCCGTTTCTCGCCCTCGCTGTGCTGCTGTCCGGCCTCGTGCTGGCGCAACGCCGTTTTGGCCGCAGCGGCGGCTACACGGAGGGCGGTCGCAGCGCCGACCGGGTGCAAACGCCGCGCGAACTCGACTCGCACAGCACGGGGACACCCACGTGGGAAAATACCCGCGGCTTCGAGAAGGATACTTTCACGTTCACCCGGGTGCGCTACAACAATGGCGGCGGCTTCTATCGCAGCCGCGGGCCGGGCTGGACCACCGACACCCCCGACGCGGACCTGAACCTCTCCTACCGCCTGCAGCAGATGACCTCCATCCGGACCAACCCGGATGGCTACTTCATCGACCTGACCGCCGACGACCTCAGCTCCTACCCGTGGATCTACATTGTGGAGCCTGGCGGGCTGCACTTTGACGAGGCGGAGGTAGCGGCCCTGAGAAAGTATCTCCTCAACGGCGGCTTCCTCATGTTCGATGATTTCTGGGGCGAGTCCGCGTGGCAGAACGTCGAGCGCAATATGAAGCGCGTTTTTCCCGAGCGTTCCTTTGCCGAGCTCCCGCTCGACCACCCGCTGTATCGAAGCGTCTTCGAGATCAAGTCCAAGGGCCAGGTGCCCAACGTCCGCACCGGCGAGGAGAGCCAGGCCACTGGCGTCACTTGGGAATACGGCCACGATGGCGACACCCGCACCGTCCACCACCGCGCCATTCACGACGACAAAGGCCGCATGATGGTCATCGCGACGCACAACACCGACAACGGCGACGGCTGGGAGCGCGAGGGCGAATATGAATACTACTTCAGGAACTTCTCCGAGAAAATCGCCTATCCGCTCGGCATTAACATCATCTTCTACGTGATGACGCACTGACGATGATCCGCCGCGCCCACATTCTCTTCGCCGGGCTGAGCGTTGCACTCTTGGCGCAGACCACGGTGCCGCCCCGTCCGTCGCGCGGCTCCGGCGGCAGCGGCAGCCCGCCCCCAGGCTGGGGCGGCTGGGGCAACGAAAATGATCTCGGCGGCTCGCTCGTCCGCACCGAAGGCAGCGGTGTCATCGACGAGGATTTGGTGAAGACGGCCCGCGAGGTCGCTTCGCACAGCACGGGAACCCCGGAATGGACCAATCCCCGCGGTTTCGAGAAGGATGTGTTCACGTTTTGCCGCGCCATCTTCAAGGTCGACCCCACGTCGTCGCCCAGGCCGTCATTTCATCGCGGCCGCCGTCTTGGCTGGTGGGTCGATTTTCCCGACGCCGACCTGAACCTCTCCTACCGCTTGCAGCAGATGACCTCGATGCGCACGGACCCTGATGGCCGTGTGCTCAAGCTCAGCGATCCCGAGCTGCACAACTATCCGTTCCTGCTGATGGAGCATCCCGGCTACATGAAGCTGCGCCCGACCGAGGTCGCGGGCCTGCGCAAATATCTCCTCGCCGGCGGCGTGCTCGCCGTGATCGATTTCTGGAATATCATCGAGTGGAGAGGCTTTGCCGAACAGATGAAGCATGTCCTGCCCGAGCGCGAGTGGACCGACCTCACCTTCGACCACCCGCTCTTCCACTCGGTCTTCGATCTCAAGGGCCCGATGCAGGGCATCCAGGTCCCGACCATGCAGTTTTGGAACCGCAATCATGATCCCAAGGATCCGTCGTCCCCCATCCAGGTCGATCGCGGCGAGGGCTCTCAGCAGGTCAGTGTGCGCGCGCTTCACGATGACAAGGGCCGCATCATGGTGATCGCCTTCCATAACACCGACATCACGGATGGCTGGGAGCGCGAAGGCGAGCAGCCCGACTACTTCGCGGTCTTTTCCGAACGCATCGCCTACCCGATCGGCGTCAACCTGGTGTTCTATCTGATGACCCACTGATGCGCGAAGGACCAAAAGACCAAAGGACCAGGAGACCAAGGGACTGCAAACCCTCGGAGCCTGCGCGCGTCCTCTCCCCGTCTTTCAGTCCCTTTGTATTTTGGTCCCTTGGTCCCCTAGTCCCTTCCCAATGAGCATGCCCGAACCCTCCGCCCCGCCCGTCATTGCACCCCCGGTCAGCACGTTTGCGACCGAGCGTGAAACCGCCGAACGGCTCATCGCCGGCCGTGCCCGCATTGAGGCTGAGCTCGGCAAGGTGATCATCGGGCAGAAAGACGTGATCGAGCAGATCATGCTCGCGCTGCTCGCGGGCGGCCACTGCCTGATTACCGGCGCCCCTGGCTTGGCGAAGACCCTGCTCGTGAAGTCCATCGCGCAGATTTTCCACCTCAAGTTCCAGCGTATCCAGTTCACGCCCGACCTCATGCCGGCCGACATCACCGGCACCGAGATCCTGCAGGACACGCCGGAGGGCGGGCGCAAGCTCACCTTCGTGCACGGCCCGGTCTTCGCCAACATGGTGCTGGCCGACGAGATCAACCGCACGCCGCCCAAGACGCAGGCCGCCTTGCTCGAGGCGATGCAGGAGCACCAAGTCACGGCGTCCGGCGTGCGGCACAAGCTCGAGGAGCCGTTCTTCGTCCTCGCCACGCAGAACCCGATCGAGATGGAGGGCACCTACCCGTTGCCCGAGGCCCAGCTCGACCGCTTCATGTTCAACGTCGTGATCGACTACCTCCCGCTCGAGGACGAGGTGCGGGTCGTCGCCGCGACCACCTCCGGCCGCCCCGCGCCGATCGAGGCGCTGTTCTCGGGCGAGGATGTGCAGAAATTCCACGAGCTCGTGCGCAAGGTTCCGGTCGCGGAGGAGATGGTGCGCTACGCGGTGCAGCTCGCGGCGGCGTCGCGCCCGCACCAGCCCGGCACCCCGGACTTCGTCAACGAGTGGGTCAGCTGGGGCGCGGGCACGCGGGCCGGACAGTTCCTCATCCTCGGCGCCAAGGCCCGCGCGCTCCTGCGCGGCCGCGCCCACGTGACGATCGAGGATATCCAGGCGCTCGCCGTCCCGGCGCTGCGCCACCGCATCCTCCTCAACTACCGCGCCGAGGCCGAGGGCACCAAGATCGACGAGGTGATCAAGCGTCTCGTCGCCAGCGTGAAGGCCCCGGGCAAGCCCGCATGATGTCGAAAGCCAGCGAAGCGATTCCGGTAGCCCGCCTCGTGAGAGGCGGGACCGCCCTCGCTTTTGGTGCGGGACCGTCCCGCTTCTCACGAAGCGGGCTGCCACAAACCGCGGCCTGACCTCCCCATGTCCGCCCCCTCCAATCCCGCGCTCGCCAGCGCCAAGCTCATCGACCCGCAGGCGTTGATGATGATCCGCAGCCTCGAGCTGCGGGCGCGCGCGGTCGTCGAGGGATTCTGGAACGGGCTTCATCGCAGTCCGTTCCACGGCTTCTCCGTCGAGTTCACGGAATACCGCCAATACACGCCGGGCGACGATCCGCGTTACCTCGACTGGCGGGTCTACGCGCGGAGCGACCGTTACTTCATCAAGAAATACGAGGACGAGACCAACCTCCGTGTCCACCTCGTCACCGATCTGAGCCGTTCCATGGGCTACGGCTCGAAGGGTATCACGAAGGCCGCCTATGCCGCGACGCTGGCGGCGACGCTCGCCTACTTCCTCCACCTGCAAGGCGACGCCGTCGGACTGATGACCTTTGACGAGCAGGTGCGCGAGTATCTGCCCGCGCGCCACCGCCTCGGCCACCTGCGCCAGCTCATGCTCGCGCTGGAGAAACCGGCCGGCGGCCGCGCGACGGATCTGGTTTCTCCGCTGGAGAAAATCGCCGGCCTCATCCGCCGGCGCGCGATGGTGGCGCTCATCTCGGATTTCCTCGCGCCGCTCGACAAGCTGGAGCGCAGCCTGATCGCGCTCTCGGCGGGCGGGCACGAGCTGACGGTCTTCCACCTCGCGGACCCCGCGGAGCTCGATCTCGGGATCGAGGCGCCGGCGCTGTTTGAGGACGTGGAGAACGCCCGCACGGTTTACATCGATCCCGCCGCGGCGCGCGAAGGCTACGTGCGGAAATACCGCGCGCACGCCGAGGCCCTGCAGGCCATCTGCCGCAAGCTCGGCGTGGCCTACCACGCGCTCACGACCGCGCAGCCCATGGAGATCGCGCTGTTTGAATTCCTGCAGGCGCGCATGCGGCGCGGGCGGCTCGTGCGCCGCGCGCCCGGCGCCGTGAAGGGAGCCGCGGCATGAACTTCCTCGCCCCGCTTTTCCTCCTCGGCGGCCTCGCGCTCGCGGCTCCGATTATCTTCCACCTCGTGCGGCGGACGACCAAGGAGCGCACGGCGTTCAGCTCGCTCATGTTCCTGCAACCGAGCCCGCCGCGCCTCTCGCGGCGGCACCGGCTCGAGGACATCCTGCTGCTCATCCTGCGTTGCGCGGCGCTGGCGCTGCTCGCGTTTGGCTTTGCCCGGCCGTTCCTGAAACAGCCGCCCGTCGATGATCCCACGGCGGCGCAGCCGCGCCGCACCGTCGTGCTGATCGACACGAGCGCGAGCATGCGGCGCGACGGCGTGTGGGCCGCCGCCCGCGCGAAGGCCGAGGAGGTGCTGCGCCGCGCCGCCCCCGTGGACCAAGTCGCGATCTTCTCCTTCGATCACAGGGCGACGGCGGTGCTTTCGTTTGAGGACTGGAACCGCGCCGCACCGGGCGACCGCGTCCCGCAGGCGGTGGGCCGGCTTGCGGCGCTCACACCGTCGTGGGCGGGCACGCACCTCGGAAATGCCCTCGTCGGCGCCGCCGAGGCGCTCGCGGAAAACGAGGATGGCAAGGCCGCCCCCGGCCCGCGGGGCATCATCCTTATCAGCGATCTGCAGGCGGGCAGCCGGCTCGACGCGCTCCAGGCCTACGAGTGGCCCAAGGGCGTCGAGCTCACGCTCGAGCCGATCAAGGCTCGCAATCCCACCAACGCCGGGGTGCAGTTTGTCGCCGACGGCCCCGATTCGACGCGCGCCGC
>JAEUHB010000400.1 GCA_016794665.1 Opitutaceae bacterium | reverse complement strand
CGAAGAACATGCAGTCCGACGCGAGGAAGGTCCACATGAGGAGCTTCTTGTTCGGGATGCCCGTCGACGTGGTCGGGTCGTGGTGATGGTCGATGGTGCCGGCGTGGCTGCTCATGATTCGGAGAGGGGCTGGAAGATTGGATCGTGGGCGGGGACCGAGGTCAGTGCTTCGCGTGGTGGTCGTCCTCGATGACCTTGCCGTCCTTGTCGAGGTGGAGGTGGTAGCCTTCGTTGCCTTCGAGCGACCAGAAGTAGATCCCGATAAACGCGATGAGGAACCCAACCAAGGTCGTGGCGAGGCGCGCGTGGATGCCGGGCTCGGGATTGGAATTCATCATCGTCACGGCGATGGAGATGACGAACAGGCCCATGGCGGTGACGAACGGCCAGATGGAGCCAAAGGGCATGTGGATGCCACCGTGGGCCTCCTCGGCCTTGGCGTGCTCGGCGCGCTCCGCGGCAACCTCTTCCTTGTGGTTCTTTTCATACCACCAGGCATCACGATCGTGGACGGTCGGGATGACGCGGAAATTGTATTCGGGCGGCGGATTATCGAGCGACCACTCGAGCGTGCGGCCATCCCAGTAGTCCTTCTTCACTTTCTCGCCCTTGAAGAAAGTGTAGGCGAGCACCACGAAGTAGATCGTCATGCCGACGCCGAGGACGTAGGAGCCGATTGTGGCGATGAAGTTCGCGGTGTCCCAGCCGAGGTTGGGATCATAGGTGAACGTGCGGCGCGGCATGCCGTTGAGCCCGAGGAAGTGCATCGGGAAGAACGTGACGTTGAACCCGACGAAGATCACCCAGAACGAGAGTTTGCCCCAGAACTCGGAGACCTTGCGGCCGAACATCAGCGGGAACCAGTAGTGCAGGCCTGCCAGCAGCGCGAAGATCGATCCGCCGATCAGCACGTAGTGGAAGTGAGCGATGACGAAATAGGAGTCGTTCTGCTGCGAGTCGGCCGGCGCCGCCGAGTGCATGACGCCCGAGAAACCGCCGATCATGAACATCCAGACGAAGCCGAGGGCGAACATCATGGGGGTGCGCATCATCAGATGCCCGCCCCAGAGGGTGCCGATCCAGTTGAAGATCTTCACGCCGGTCGGCACCGCGATGCACATGGTCGCGAGGGAGAAGGCCGCGGTCGCGACGGTGCCCATGCCCGTGGTGAACATGTGGTGGCTCCACACGGCAAAGCCGAGGAAGCCGATGGAGGCGCCCGAAAACACGACGATCGGGTAGCCGAAGAGCGGCTTGCGCGAGAACGTCGGGAGAATTTCCGAGATGATGCCCATGGCGGGCAGAATCAGGATGTAAACCTCCGGGTGCCCGAAGACCCAGAAGAGATGCTGCCACAGAATCGGCATGCCGCCGCCGGAAACCTCGAAGAAGTTCGTGCCGAAATTGCGGTCCATCATCAGCTCGACGAGCGCGATCGTGATGAAGGGGAAGGAGAGCACGATCAGGAAGGCCGTGAAGAGCGTCATCCACGTGAACACCGGCAGGCGCATCATCGTCATGCCCGGTGCGCGCATGTTGATGATCGTGACGATGAAGTTCAGTGACGCCGCGATCGAGGCGACGCCGAGGAGCTGCAAGCCCATGATCCAGTAGTCGACGGAATGGCCGGGACTGAAGACCTTGCTCGTCAGAGGCGAGTAGCCATACCAGCCCGCGTCGGGCGCGTTGTGTCCCGCGACGCCGAAGATGGGCCCGATCCAACCGATGTTGAGGACGATGGCGCCGACGACAAAGGTCCAGAGCGAGAAGGCGTTCAGGCGGGGAAACGCCACGTCGCGCGCCCCGATCTGGAGCGGCATGATGAAATTGAAGAACGCGGCTGACAGCGGCATCACGGCGAGGAAGATCATCGTCGTGCCATGCATGGTGAACATGGTGTTATACATCTCGGCCGACAGGAAGTCGTTGTTCGGCACCATGAGCTGCGTGCGGATCAGCAGCGCCTCGAAGCCGCCCACCAGAAAGAAGATCAGGGCGAAGAACCCGTAGAGGAATCCGATCTTTTTGTGGTCGACGGTGGTGAGCCACATCATCAGGCCGGTCTTGGCCTTGGGATGGTTGAGGAGGGCGGGCTGCGCCGGCGCGTGATCCTCATGCGTGAGGTGGGCGGTTGCGTCCATGTGGTAGGGAGTCGGAGAGATTACTTGAGGCTCTGGAGGTAGGCGACGAGGGCGACCTCGTCTTCGGCGGTGAGGGTGATGTTGCGGGTGTAGCCCTTGCCGCTGTCATTCTTCTTCATATAGCCGGCCATCGCGCCGACTCCGAAGTGCATTTTGTTGCCCGGCTTCACGGCCAACGGGTCGTGGATCCAGCGGCGGAGCTGGGTCTCGTCATTCTCGAGCAGGCCGCCGGCAAGCGTGGTGCGCGACCCAAAGTGCGTTAGGTCCGGCGCGGTGACGCCGCCCGCGCCGTGACCGCGAACCGTATGGCACGTGCCGCAATTCTTGGCGGCAAACACCTCGCGGCCCTTGGCGATCAGGTTGCCGTCTTCCTGGCTCTCGGCCTTCTGCTTGGTGCGCCACGAGTCGAGGGGCGTCTTGTCATAGGCGGCGGTGATGCCGGCCTGGTTGGTCTTGAAGCTCTTCAACGCGGCGAATTGCGGCGAGACCGTCGTGCCGCTGCCGGCCGGGACTTCGCGGCCGAGCTGCGCCTGCTTCTCGACCCACTCGGCGAATTCCTTTTGCTCCAGCGCGATGACGCGGAAGCGCATCACGGCGTGGGAGTCGCCGCAATATTCGGCGCACTGGCCCCAGAAGTAGCCGGGCTTGTCGGCCTTGAGGTAGATGATGTTCGCGCGGTTCGGGATCATGTCGACCTTGCCGCCGAGCTTGGGGACCCAGAACGAGTGGATGACATCGAAGGTGCGGAGGTGGATGCGCACGGCGCGGCCCGCGGGAATGACGAGCTCGTTGGCGGTGATGAGCGGGGTCTTCTTGCCGGCACTGTCGACGAGGGCCTCTTCCTTCGCATACTCGAACTTGAACCACCACTGGAAACCGGTCGCGGTGACCTCAAACGCGTCCTTCCGCTCGGCCTCGGGCACATCGTAGGTGTTCCAGATTCCCTTCACGGTCGGAATCGCGATGACGACGAGCGCGAGCACCGATGCGACAATGAGGCTGAGCTCGATCAGCGGGTTGCCATGGCTCTGTTCGGGCGGCGCGGCGTGCTCATCTGCCTCGCTGCGGGCGCGGAACTTGAATGTCGCATACGCGAGCACGGACCCGACCACGATGAAGATCACGAGCGACACCCAGCACGTAACCAGGAACAGATCGAGCTGCTCGCGGGCGACGGGGCCGTCGACGACGATCGTCGATTGGTGGCCGTCCATGCGCCAAAAGTTGAGTTTTTCGCAGCCGGCCAGGCAGAAAGCGCCGGCCAGCGCGATCACGGCGCGGCCGGATCGGGCTAGGATCGTTGGGAGCGTGGGCATGTGGTCAGGCGGAGACGAAAACGTCTGATGAGCAAGGGATCCAAAAGCTCGGAGAGTTGGGGAAGACGATTGCATTTCAAGCCCTATTCCCGCGTTTCCGTGCCGGGCGCCGCGCGGCGGGTGGGTGCTTGGCACTTATTAACAGGGCGCGCGGGGCGCATTAGCGCGGTGCAACGCTTGAAATCCCCCGCCCGGAGACGGTGATTTTTCGCGCTTCGAGTTTGCATGTCGCGCGACCGAGGATCACGTTGGCCGCCCCTATGAAAACTCGTTTTCTTTCCGTCCTCACGCTCACCGGCCTGCTCGCCGCGGCCTCCGCTGTCGCCGCCCCGCGCGTGATCGAGATCACGGCGAACGACACGATGCAGTTTAGCGTCAAGTCGATCGACGCCAAGGTCGGCGAAGAGCTGAAGGTCGTCTTCACCAATGTCGGCACGCTGCCCAAGGAAGCGATGGGCCATAACTGGGTGCTCCTCAAGCCCGGCACCGACGCGAATGCGTTTGGCGCCGCCGCGGTGACGGCCAAGGACAACAACTACGTCCCGGTCTCGATGAAGGACAAGGTCGTCGCGTCCACCAAGGTGCTCGGTCCGAAGCAGAAGGATGAAGTGACCTTCAAGCTCGAGGCGGCCGGCGAATACACCTACATCTGCTCCTTCCCTGGCCACTTCGCGGCAATGAAGGGCACGATTAAGGTCAAGTAAGCACGCCGTTTGTTTCTCGCGCTGCGAATCAGGCCGGGCTCCCGCCCGGCCTTTTCATTTCCCACCGCCCGATCACTTCGCCGCGGGCCACCACACGTAGAGGAAGAAATAAACGAGCACGCCCGTGACGCTCACGTAATACCAGATCGGGAAGGTCCACCGCGCCCACGCCCTGTGCCGATCGTAGTGACCGCGGATCGCGAGGAGGAAGGTCTTGGGCACGAGGTAGGCGATCGACGCCGCAAGGGGGATGTGCGTCCAGAGGATGAAATAGTAGAGGTAGCGGATCCCGCCCTCGCCGCCGAAGGGCGTGTGCACGCCGCGCACCAGGGCCTTGTGCGTCACGTAGCCGATCAGGAAGATCGCGGACACGAAGCCGGCGCTCAGCATCGCGCGGCGGTGCGCGTCGCGGCGGCCGGACTTGATGAGGATGAAGCCCGCCGTGATGAGCACGGTGGCGAGCGCGTTGAGGGCGGCATTGAGCGCCGGGATTTGCGAGACGGTCACGGGAGAATAAGGCGGTCAGCCACGAGCGCGATGAGCACGAGCGGCAAGTAGGCGATGGAGGCGAGGAAGAGTTTTCGGGCCGCCGCGTCGCGACCCTTGGGCTGCAGGAACACAACCGCGCGCCAGAGGAACCACGCGCCGCCCAGCGCGGCCGCCGCGGTGTGAATCCAACCGGCCAGCCCGAGGAACACGGGCACGAGGCTCACCGCGACCAGGGCGATGGTGTTGACGAGCGACCACGCGGCCACCCGCCCGCCCTGCTCGTCGCGCACGGGCAGCATCGGAAAGTTGACCGCCGAGTATTCGCGCCGGTAGGTCCACGCGATCGCCATGAAGTGCGGGATCTGCCAGAAAAAGAGGATGCCGAAGAGCACCCAGCCGAGCGTGCTCACGCGGCCCTCGCCCGCGCACCAGCCGATGAGCGGCGGAAACGCCCCCGCGATCGCGCCGATCTCCGTGCTCCAGATCGAGCGGCGCTTCGCCGGCGTATACCAGCCGAGGTAGGACACGACCGTGAGCAGCGTGAACATCGCCGCCAGCCGGTCGACGCGCGCGAACATCAGGAACAGCGCGATCACGCACATCAGCCACCCGAGCACGAAGGCCGATCCGGTCGGGATCCTGCCCGCCGGGATCGGGCGGTCGGCGGTGCGCTGCATGCGCGCATCCGTGTCGGCCTCGAGCCACTGGTTCAGCGCGGCCACGCCGCCGGCGGCGAGCGCGGTCGCGACAAACAGCAGGCCGAGCTTGGCCGGATTCGATTCCGGCCGCGCCGCAAAATAGCCCACGAGCGTCGTGATGACCGACAGCAGGCTGAGCCGCGGCTTGGTCAGCTCGAGGTAGTCACGGAAACCGGCGCGCGGGACGGTGGCGGTCGTCATGCGCGCGAGCGGGTGGCGAGCGGCGCCGGGCCCTCGATGGCGTCGCGGTGCGCCGCCCAGGTGAGGGCAAATGTGACCGCCAGCGTGAGCGCGCCCACGACCACGTGGGCGGTCGTCATCTCCGGCCCTCGGCGGGTGAGGATCACCATCACGCCCAGCAGGATTTGCAGCACCAGCAGCGTGATCAGCGCCGAGGCGCCCGCGCGCAGCGGCAGCGTCGCGGCCGGATCGCGGCGCACGGCCGACGCGAAAAGGCCGAGCGCGACCAGCAGCACCAGGGCCATCACGCGGTGCGCGAAATGAATCGTGATGGGGAACGTCCAGTGCTCCGGCAGCCAGCCGCCTGTCGCGGTGGAGTGGGGAAAGGTCGGGATCGCGAGCCCCGCGCCGTTGTGCCGCATCGTCGCCGCGATCACGAGCTGCACGACCATGAGCGCCGTGCAGATCACGCCGAGCCGCCGCACGCGCCGGCCCAGCGGCGCCGGCCGCTCGATCCACGCGCGCGTGAGGGCCAGCGCGATGGCGATGAGCACGCACACGTAGACCTGCGCGAGGATGCCGTGCGGGATGCGCAGCATTTGGCCGAGCGTCATATGGAAGCCCGGCACCTCGATGCGGTCGAGCGTCACGCGCTGGCCGCCGATGATGCCCTGCAGGATCACGATGCCGAGCGCCCAGTAGCCGAGCTGCCGCAGCCACGCGCGCTCCTCGCGCCGCCAGAGCCACACCGCGAGCCCGATCGTGATGAAGCCCATGATGGCCCCGGTCAGGCGGTGCGAATGCTCCGCAAACATCGAGATGTCCTGCAGCCAGCCCGTCGGGTTCACCGACCCGTTGGAGAGCGGCCAGTCGGGAAACGCCATGCCGGCGCCGATGCTCGTCGTGAACGCCCCGAGCGTCACCAGCACGAACACCCACGCGCTGCCCACGCCCGCGAAGATCGCGAGGGCGGGCTTGTGGACGACGGAGCGCTGGGCGGAGGCGGGCATGGCGGAGCGGTCGGGAAGCACAAGGCCCGGCGCCGGAGGCCGCAAACCCTTTGACAAACTAATCCGCCGGCGAATCCGTAGGCGCATGAAATCTCATAGCCTCGCGTTCGCGCTGCTGGCCGGCGCGCTGCTGGCCGGTTGTTCCAAGCCCGCGCCGGCCGCCAAGCCGGCGGCCGAGGCCAAGGAGGGCCGCTATCCGCTCACCGGGGAAATCGTGAAGGTCGACGCCGCGCGCAAGGTGCTCATCGTCCACCACGACGAGATCAAGGGCTTCATGCCCGCGATGACGATGGAGTTCACCGCCAGCGCCGGGGACGTCGCCCTCGCCAAGCCCGGCCAGAAAATCCGTGCGGAGATGGTCGACTTGAAGGGCGCCGACCTTTTTCACCTTGAGAAAATCTGGCCCGCCGATCCCGCAATCAGCGCCACGGTGGAGGCCGGCGCCAACGTGCTGCGGCAGGACACGCACGCCCGCGGCAAGAACGCCTACCGCGAGGTCGGCGAGACGGTGCCCGACTTCGCGCTCTACGATCAGTCGGGCCGCGTGGTGCAAGCGTCGCGCTTCCGCGGGCGGCAGCTCATGATCAACTTCATCTTCACGCGCTGCCCAATCGCCACGATGTGCCCGGCGGCGACGGCCAAGATGATCGGCGTGCAGCGCCTCGCGCGCGAGGCGGGCATCACGAGCCTCGAGCTGATCTCCATCACGCTCGATCCCAAGTTCGACACGCCGGGCGTGCTGCGCGACTACGCCGAGGCCCGCGGCATCGACACGGCCAACTTCTCGTTCCTCACCGGCCCCGAGACGGCAATCAAGGACCTGCTCACCCAGTTCGGTGTGATCGCGGAGTTCGAGGGCGACTTGATCAAGCACACGCTCGCGACGCTGCTGGTCGATCCGCACGGGAAAATCGCGCACCGTGCGGACGGCAGCGCGTGGGAAGCGGCTGACTTCGTGGCCAAGATGAAGCGCCCATGAGCCTCGCGCCGACCCAGTGGCGGCAGGTCGCGCTGATCACGGCGGGGGCGGCCGCGGTCTTCGCGGCGCTGCGCCTGCTGCCCACGGGTTCGGACCTCAGCCACATGGATTTTCGCACCGACCCGAAGTCCGGGCAGGCGATCGAGTTTTGCGATCCGGCCAACCCGCAGTTCATCCCGGTCGTGGCGGTCAGGTCGCCGGTGACGATGAGCGTCACACCGGGCGCGCCTGCGATCGTCCGCCTGCGCACCGCCAACGGAAAACCCCTCCGGCCCGAGGATCTGCTGGTCACGCACACCGAGCGCCTGCACCTGCTAATCATCGATCCGACGCTGCGCGACTACCAGCACGTGCATCCGCAGCCGGCCGGGCCGCCGGGGGAATGGCGGTTCGACTTTGCGCCGCGGCTGACGGGCGCGTATCGGATCTTCGCCGACTTTACGCCGGCCGCGACCGGCCGTGGGCTTTATGCGAGCGCCGACATGGCGGCAACCGGCGAACCCGCGGCCGTCGCGACGACGGCGAGTCCGGGCCGCGAGGCCGTGCGGGCCGGCCACCACTTTGCGCTGACCACCGCGCCGGCGGTGCCCCGCGCCGCCCAGCCGATCACGCTGCGCTTCGAGATCGCGCGCGCGGACGGCGGCGCCGTGGCGCTGCAGCCCGTGATGGGCGCGCTCGCGCATCTGGTGGCCTTTGACCAGGCGCGCAGCGGCTTCGCCCACCTGCATCCGGTGGAGCCGGCGGCCGGGGAGAAATCAGACGCCGCGAAGCCGGTGCTGGACTTCAAGCTCACGATCCCGCGCGCGGGCCGCTTCACGGTCTGGGCGCAAGTGAACCTCGACGGGCGCGAGACGTTCGTGCCCTTCGGGATCGAGGTGGCGGAATAGTCGCGGAAGCGCGGGAACAGCCGCGCTTCAGAACTTCAGGTGCTTCACCGTCAGGCCCTGGTTGATGAGCTGCTTCAGTGAATCGAGGCCGATGCGGAGGTGATCGTTCACGAAGTTCTCGTCCACGCGGCGGTCGCTCTCGGCCGTCTTCACCCCGTCGGGCGTCATCGGCTGGTCTGAGACGAGGAGGAGCGCGCCGGCGGGAATCTCGTTGTAGAAGGCGGTCATGAAGATGGTGGCGGTCTCCATGTCGATGCACAGGGAGCGCATCGTGGTGAGCTTCTTCTTGAATTCGTCGTCGTGCTCCCAGACGCGGCGGTTGGTGGTGTAAACGGTGCCGGTCCAGTAGTCGCGCGCGTGATCCCGGATGGTCGTGGAGATGGCCTTCTGCAGCGCGAAGGCCGGGAGCGCGGGCACCTCGGGCGGAAAATAGTCGTTGCTCGTGCCCTCGCCGCGGATCGCGGCGATGGGCAAAATGAGATCGCCGAGCGCGGCGCGGTGTTTCAAGCCGCCGCACTTGCCGAGGAAGAGCACGGCCTTGGGTGGGAGGGCGCTAAGCAGGTCCATGACGGTCGCGGCGGTGGCGCTGCCCATGCCAAAGTTGATGATGGTGATGTCGCCGGCGGTGGCGTTGGGCATCGGTTTGTCGGCGCCCACGACCGGCACGCCGTGCCACGCGGCGAAGAGCCGCACGTAGTGGTTGAAGTTCGTGAGCAGGATGTAGTGGCCGAACTTGTCGAGCGGCAGGCCGGTGTAGCGGGGCAGCCAGTTGTCGACGATTTCCTTGCGGGTCTTCATGCGCCATCGCTAGCCGACGATGCGGCGGATTACACCGAAAAAAGTGGATTCGGCGGGAAAGGCAGGTGGACACGCGCTGCGCCGGGCGGTTGGCTCGGGCTGATGAGTGGGCCGAACAAACCCTTGTGGTTCCGTGACGCGCCGAACGCCGCGGCGGTGGGTTTGTTTCTGGCGAGCCTCGAGGCCGCCAAGGCCGCGCACAGCTACGGGCCCGTGGGCGCGACGCGCTCCATGCCTCCGGGGCGGCCGCCCGCAGGCTACACGCTCGATCACAATGCGCAGCGGATTGGGGACGGAGAGGGGATGTTTCTCCGCGCGTGCGCGGCGCTTCGGGCGTGGCGGATGTTCCCCGCGCCGTGGACCTCCATCACGCCGGCGGACGCGCCAATTCGCGCCGGGATGATTGTGGCGATGCAGGCGCGCGCGTTCGGTCTCTGGTGGCTGAACGCGTGTCGCATCGTCTACGTCCTTGAGGAAAGCGGGGCCGGCGAACGGCGTTTTGGTTTCGCCTACGGGACGCTCGAAGCGCATGTGGAGTCGGGCGAGGAGCGCTTCAGCGTCGAACTCCGGGCCGACGGCAGCGTGTGGTATGACCTGCTGGCTTTCTCCCGCCCCCACTACTGGCCGGTGCGGCTGGCGCGGCCGCTCGCGCGGGGCCTGCAGGCGCGCTTTGTGCGCGAGTCGAAGGCCGCGATGCTCGCGGCAGCCGTGGGCGTGAACGCCCGGAAGGAGTAAGCATGCGCGTCGCGTCGCAGGTGCCGGTTGGATTTGCGTTCTGGGCCGGGTTTCTCGGCCTGCTTTCGGTCGAGGCCGAAAAAATGGGGGTCGCGCCGGCGCTGCTGGCGTTCGCCGCGCTCGTGATTGTGCCGCTGGCGATTGATCTTTTTTCAGGCGACGGCGAAGGCGGTTTGCCCGGGAAGATCATGGAGTGGGTGCGGCTGCTCATGCTGGTGCCGGCGGGGGGACTGGCCGGGGCGCTCCTACTCCCGCCGGGCCTGGTCGCGGCGCTCGCGGCGGTGCCGTGGTTCCTGTTTACCGCGGCGCTCGCGTGGGTCGCGGTGCTGCGCCTGCGGCGCGACGGCTGGCGGCGGCCGTTCGACGGGATGTGCGCGGACAGCGCGATGATCTACGCCGCGATCGGCGGGGCCTGGGTGGTGGCGGATCGCGCGGGCTGGCGGCCGCTGAATTTCGCCCCGGAAATCGTCACGCTTACGGCCGTGCATTTTCACTATGCGGGGATCGTGCTGCCGCTCATTGCGGGGCGGGTGCAGCGCGAATTGTTTTTCGTGCGGTTTGCCTCGGTGGTCGCAGTGGGCGTGGTGCTCGGCGTGCCGGCCGTGGCGCTCGGGATCACGGCGACGCAACTGGGCTGGGGCCTCGCGCTCGAGAAGGCCGCCGGCGGCTGGCTCGCGTTGTCGGGCATGGCGGTGGGCGTGCTCCACGTGCGGCTGGCGATCGACGGGCGGCGCGTGGCGATGCCGACACGCGCCCTGCTGATGATCGCGGGCGTGTCGCTGTTTCTCGGGATGGTGCTCGCCGGCACCTACGCCCTGCGGGCCACGGCGTGGCTCGACATCCCGCGGATGCGCGCGATTCACGGGAGCCTGAATGCCTTCGGTTTCGCCGCGTGCGGGCTGATCGCGTGGCGACGAACGCGGTAGCGGCGGAACTCCCCGCGCGTCGCCGTTCGTCGTTACTTGGCCTTGTTCTTCTTCGGGTTGTTCTGCCCGCGGCTGAACTGTTCCCAGTCCATCCTGCGCAGGTCCTCCTCGGTCGGGCCGCCGCCGAATTGCTGCCAGTAAAGTTCCTTGAACGGGTTCAGCTTTGGCAGCACGGCGTTTTCATTCACGAGGAGCGGGCGGGTCTTGGTCCACCACTGATCGTAGTCGGCGGCGAGGCGTTGCACGACGGACGGATTCGTGGCGGCGACGTCGGTCTGCTCGCCCGGATCGGCCTTGAGGTCGAAGAGCTGCCAGGCGGGCCGGTCACCGCCGTCGATCGAGACGAGGCGCCAGCGCGAGTCGCGGATGGAGCAGTTGCGGAATTTCCACGCGTCGGGCGAGGTGCGGAGCGGCCAGCGGCCGACGTGCGCGACGAGCGTGCGATCGGCCCACGGCGCGCGCGGATTCTCGAGCAGCGGGACGAGGCTGCGGCCGTCGAGTTGCGCGCGGACCTTGGCGTCGAGCTTGGCGCCGGCGAGTTCCGCGAGCGTCGGGAAGAAATCGATCGCGCCGGCGAGCGCGGGCACGTCGGCGGGCTTGAAGCGGCCGGGCCACGACCAGAACGACGCGGCGCGCACGCCGCCGGTCCACGGCGAGCCCTTCTGGCCGCGCATGCCGGCGTTCCAGACGCGCGTGCCGACGGTGCCGCCGTTGTCGTTGATGAAGACGACGAGCGTGTCGCGCTCCACGCCCTTGGCCTTCAGGTGATCGAGGAGGCGGCCCAGGTTGTCGTCGATGTTGGCGATCATGCCGAAGAACTTGGCGGTGTTGGCCTCGGGGACCTTGCCGGTGTAGCGCGCCTCGTCCTCGGGGCGGACTTGGAGCGGGGCGTGCGGGGCGTTGGTGGCGATATGGGCGTAGAACGGTTTCTTCGCGGCGATATTTGCATCGATCCACTTGGTGGCTTGGGCGAAGAAGACGTCGGTGCAGTAGCCCTTCGTCTTTTCAAACTTCCCGTTGTGATAGATCGCGGGGTCGAAGTAGGTGTTGCCCGGCGCGTCGCCGCAGGAACCCGGATACGTCTGGCCGATGCCGCCCGCGCCGTGGATGAAGACCTCGTCGAAGCCGCGGCGCTCCGGGCGATACTCGGCCTCGTCGCCGAGGTGCCACTTGCCGAAGATGCCCGTGGTGTAGCCTGCGGCGCGGAGGACATCGGCGAGCGTGGTGGTGCCAAGGGCCAGGCGCTCGCGCTCGAGAATCGTGTGCGAGATGCCGTTGCGGAATTCATGGCGGCCGCCGAGGAGCTGGCTGCGCGTGGGCGCGCAGGTGGGCGCGACCTGGAAGTCCGTGAAGCGCACGCTCGCGGCATGAAGCCGATCCAGGCTGGGCGTCTTCAGGATCGGGTTCCCGTGCGCCGAGATGTCGCCGTAGCCCTGATCGTCGGTGATGAGGAAGATGATGTTGGGCTGTTTGGCCGGCGCGGCGTGCAGCATGGCGGCCAGGCCGAGGGTGAGAGCCGGGAGCAGGAGTTTCATGGATGGGGATGAGGAAGGCGGGGTTGGGCGCCGCGGAAAGACGAGGGCGGGGAGTCACTCAAGTGAGGCCCTGAAGGCAGGCGGTGCAAGACGGGAGGCGGTGGGCAGACGGGGCGCGATGATGGCAGTCCAGGGCGCACGACCGCTGCCGGGCGCTACTTTGCGCGGGAGAGCCGAAGCGTCTCGGTGAGACTCGTGACGACTGCGGGATGCGCGGGGGCGACGTTGCGATTTTCCTCCGGGTCGGACGCGTGATCGTAGAGCTCGATGGCGCCGTCGCTCCAGCGAGTGAAGCGCCAGCGGTCGGTGCGCACCGAGTCGCCGCGCGCGGCGCCGCGGGTGACGAGCGTGAAGGCCGCGGGCTTTCCGGGCGCAGACGGATCGCGCAGCAGCGGACGGAGGCTTTGGCCGGCGAGATTTTGAGGCGGGGTGATTCCGCAGAGCTCGGCAATCGTGGGATAGAGATCGACGAATTCGACGAGACCGCGGGCGACACCGGGTTTGACGCCAGGCGCGGCGATCATCAGCGGGGCGCGGCAACTGCGCTCGAAGAGCGTGTTCTTGTTCCACCACGTGCGCTCGCCGAGGTGGTAGCCGTGATCGCCGAGGAAAACGACGATCGTCGTTTCCCAGAGCTGGAGCCGGTCCAGCGTGGCGAGCACGCGGCCGACCTGCGCGTCCATGAAAGACGTGCAGGCGTAGTAGGCGCGGAGAAATTCCTCCTGCTCGCGGTCGGTGAATCGGGCAAAAGCGGCGCCAAGCTCGCCGAAGCCGACGGCAAGCGGCGGGGCCGGCGTTTGGTCCGCGGGCCGCCGGTGCAGGGCCAGTGATCCCTCGATATACTGTTCGAAATACTTTTTCGGCGCGACGAAGGGGTCGTGCGGCTTCATGAAGCCGGCGCCGATGACCCATGGGCGGTTGCCGAGCTTTTCGATCTCGGCGCTGACGGCACTGGCGATCTGGCCGTCGGGCTGATCGTCGTCGCTGCCATCCATCGCGCCCCAGTGGCACCAGCCCAGTTTCCCTTGGGTGAGATCACGGCCGGCGAGTTTCTTTCGGCCGAGGGGGGTCGCTTCGAAGGACTGCGCGGTGCGCCAGGAGCGGGGCAGGTCCATCCATTTCGCGCGGAGGGCTTCGTCCCGACCGCCGCCGAGGTGGTAAATCTTGCCGAAGGCCGCGGCGTGGCGGCCGTCTGCTTTCAAGAGTTGTGGCAGCGTGACGACATCGGGCAGGCGGTCGCGAAGCAGCGTGCGGTTGTCGGTGATGCCGGTCTGGTCGGGGCGCAGGCCCGTGAGGAAGGAACTGCGGCTGGGATTGCAGACGGGGTATTGCACGTAGGCGCGATCGAAGCGCACGGAGCGGGCGGCGAGCCGATCGATGTGCGGGGTCTTGGCCGCGGGGTGGCCGTAGCAGCCGAGGGTATCGCGCAGATCGTCGACGGCGATGAGGAGGACGTTGGGTTTTCTCGCGGGGTCGGCGGCTACGAGCGGCAGGACGCTGAGCGCGGCGAGCGGCAGCAGGCGAAGGAATGGCTTCACGGTTGGGACGGGACGGGGATGGGCGGTTCGTCCGCGGCGCGCAATTCGCCGCGGATCACTTGGGCGGCGAGGCCGGTGAGGCGGAGGTAGTGATCGCTGGGGAGGCCTTCGTAGGTGGCGAATTGCACGCCGTCGCCGGGGCCGACGGGCGGATGGTTCGTAACCTTGAAAATCGCAGTGGCCTCATCGACCTCGTCGAACATGGCGACGTAGAGCATGCCGGCTCCGGCGCGCTTGGCGGCGGCGATCTGCGACCAGAAGAAGCGCCCGTGCCGGCGGGGAATCGCGTTGAGCGGGGTGGTGGGCTTCATGTTGTGCCAGCTGAAGCCGGGGAACGCGACCGGTAGGAAATCGATGTTGCGCTCGCGGCACCACGCGATGTCCGGGTCCCAGACAGTGCTGGCGTGGGCAGCGGCGGCCTCGGGCGTGCGATAGCGGCCGGGCGTCCAGGGCGAGACCACGTCGGCGAGTTGGATGAGTTCGAGCAGCGCGGGGTCGTCAACGGAATCGCGCGTGAGCGTGCGCCAAAAACTCGGCACCCCGATCATGAGCGCGAGGCCGCCGTGCTCCTTGTCGTTTTTGAGAAAGGTCAGGATTTGGCGCCAGTCCTCCAGCGTCGGGCGAGGCTTGTCGTCCTTGAAGCCGCAGCCCCAGAGGGCGAGGAGCGGCTTGCCCCGGTGCCGCAGGTAGGCGGGGTCGTGCGTGAGCCGGGTGTCGCGGAGGAGATTTGTCCAATCGGCGATCAGCACGTCGGCCTTGCCGGGGGCGAGGCTGCTCAAATCATACATGAGCGCGTAGGCGCGGCCGTGGGCTTTGGCTCCGGCGCGGACGTTTTCGAGCACGGCGTTGTTGACCGCGAGCGAGGTGCCGCGCGAGAGCGAGTTGATGAAGCGCTGGAGAAACACGCCGTCGATGCCGTGTTCCTGCATCCACGCGAAGTGGCGCACGACGGTGGGGCGCAGATACGAGCTGAAGACCTCGGCGCGTGAACCGTCGGCATGCACGAGGTCGGTGGGGAAACGCTCCGCGGCAGGGAAGTCGGAGAGGTCGGGCCACATATCGACGCGGACGTTGCCCGGGGCGGGCTTCGCGCCGCCGCGGGTCCAGTGGTTGTAGCCGCGTTTTGCGCCATCGCCCTCGGCGTTGAACCAACCTTGGTAGCCGACCATGACCTTGCCGGTGAGCGTGCTGGGATCGACGCGAGGAGTCGTGGCGGCCACGGCAGCCGCGGCGCCGAGGAGTGCGCCCACGGCAGCGACGAGGGGCAAGGAGCGGGAGACGGAGCGGGTCATCAGCAGAGGAGAAGGAGGGCGAGCAAGGGAAGGAACGGAAGGCGAAACCAACGGTGCACGACGGCGGGTTGGTCGGCGCAGCCGCGTCAGTCGCGGCTGAACCCTTGGGCGCGGTGGCGACGGAGCGTCTCGGCGAGGCGCTGCGCGATATCGGGATGAGCGGCGGAGACATCCGTCGTCTCGCCGGGGTCGGCGGCGAGATTGATGAGGCGCGGGCGGAACTGGTCGGCCTTCGGGCCGGTGGCGGCCGGGGCTTTTTTTCCTTTGGGTGCGAGCGGCACGCCGTCGATCCACTTCCACGGGCCGCTGCGGATTGCGTAGACGCCGTTGGCGCTTTGCAGGATGAGGTCGCGGCGGAGCGGCTGGGCGGACGACTGGCCGAGGAACGCGGGGAGGACGTTCACGCTGTCGGGCGCGGTGGTGGCGCGGTCGAGCTTCGCCTCGCCCACGACGGCGGCGAGAGTCGCGAAAATATCGACGATGCCGATCATCTCGTTGCTCACCGTGCCGGCGGGCACGCGGCCGGGCCAGCGCACGAGGAACGGCACCTTGAAGCCGCCCTCCCAGATGTCGTGTTTGCCGCCGCGCAGGGTGCCGTTGATTTTCAGGCCGGCGTCCATGGCGACTTTGTTCGCGCCGGTCTTGCTGCCGGGGTTGACCACGCCGCCGTTGTCCGAGGTGAAAATGACGAGCGTGTTGGCGAGGGCGTTTTGTTTCTCAAGCACGGCGAGGATCCGGCCGACGCTGCGGTCGAGGTCGTGGATGAAGTCGCCGTAGGGACCGGCCTTGCTCGAGCCCTGGCCCTCGGCCGACGGCGTGATCAACTCGTGGACGGCGACCGGCGCGAAATAGAGGAGGAATGGTGCCGGCTGGCTGGCTTGCTGATCGAGCCAGCTCACCGCGCGGTCGGTGAGATCGCCCATGGTCTTCGGGTCGTCGCGTTCGGGGGCATCGAGGCCGATCTTGCCGGGCACCGGGGCGAGCTGGGCCGAGCGCAGACCGGCGACGCGGTGGTCTTCGACGAAGACGCGGGTGATGTCGTTGTGATTCTGCGGCACGGCGAACTGGTAATCGAAGCCGAGTTCGAGCGGGCCGGGTTTCAGCTCCTGGGTGTAGTCCACGCGCGGAGCGGTGCCGTAGCCGAGATGCCACTTGCCGACGAAGGCCGTGGCGTAGCCGTGTTTCTTCAACAGCGAAGCAATCGTCGGGCGCGAGGTCTCGATGAGGAGCGGGTCGAGGGTGTTGGCCACGCCGCCGTGGTTGAGCGGCGTGCGCCAGCAATAGCGGCCGGTGACGAGCGCATAGCGCATGGGCGTGCAGACGGAGGACGGCGTGTAGGCGTCCGTTAACCGCCGACCCTGGCGCTCGAGGCGGTCGAGTTTCGGGGTGCGCAAAAGTGCCGGATCGGCGCCGTAGGCGCCGAGGCTGCCGTAGCCGTAGTCGTCGGCGAGGATCACGACGATATTGGGTGCCCGCGGCGAAGTCGCCGCGTGGCTCGGGGCTGCGGACGAGGCCGCGAGCAAGAAAGCCAGGAAGGAGAGTAACCGACACTGACGGCGGAATAACAGGTTCATGGTCGAGGGCGGATGACGCTGTGCGCGGTGCTTGAAGAACAAACAGCGCCGTTAGACCTGCAAGCAGACGGCTGCAGTGAATCGGCAGGGCGGCGCGTCGGCGGGCTCAGAATCTAACGCCGGCGGAGAGCTCGTAAGTCCGGGGAGCCTGGTAGATGCGTTGGAGGATGTGCGCCCGGCCGCTTCCGTTGTCGACGGCGCTGGCCGGATAGGGCTCCTCGTCGTTGAGGAGGTTGCGCGCGCGGAGGGAGACGGTCCAATTCAGGTTTCGGTCGAGCAGTCGCTGGCGCCACGCGTAGCTCACGAATGCATCCGTGACCAAGGAGTCTTTGCCGCGAAAGGCGTTCGCGACGTCGAAGGTGCCGCCGCGTTCCGGGTAGCCGATGGCGGGGGCGTCACGCCAGCGCGCGCTGCCGCCGACGCGCGTGCCCTTCAGCGGGCCGTGGTCGAAGGCGTAGCTCCCGACGATGTTCACGAGCCAATTGTTGCCGCGCAGCCGGGCGCCGCCGACCTGGGCCTCGTGGTAATTCAAGCGGCGCTCGATGCCCGTGATGTAGTCGCCGATGGTCCGTGTGGCGTTGAACGTGGGGTTGGCGATGAGCGAGCGGATCGCGGCGTCGTCGCGGACGGGTTTGACGAATTGCTCATACCACGGGCGGGTGAACTTGTAGGTGTCGTTCAACTTCGAGTCGTTGTAGGACACGTTGAGCATGACGCGGATTTGCTTGGTGGGATTGAGCGTCGCCTCGATCTCGTAGCCTTCCGTCAGATCTGACTCGACGTCGGTCCAGAGACCGTTGCCCGGGTAGTCGGCGAAGCGGCGTGCGCCCGCGACCCGGCTGCCAAAGCCGTTGAGGACCATGCCCTCGAGGAATCGTTCGACGTAGCCGTTCTGCCGCGCCATCTCGATGCCGATGGCGCCATCCCGGAGCGGATTTGAAATGCGGTTTGTGAGCTCGTTGTTGAAATAGTTGAGCTTCAGAATCACGCGATCGTCGAAGAAGAAGCCGCGCAACCCGAGATCGTAGCCTAGGCCCTCCTGATTCGGCAGGGTCTGATTGAAGATGTCGTAGTTGGTGCCGCCGGCGCCCACGGTGTTGGTGGCCGTGTTGGCAAACACATCGAGCCACTTCGTGACTTTGACGACGGCGCCGTAGTTGGTGTTGGTGACCGAAGACTTGGTCGCGGCAGCAAATGCGCCTTGGCCCCTGCCAAGGAAAAGCCGGGTGACGGGATCCTGGGCGAAGACAAAATTCTTGGAGCTGATTTCGTCGCGACGGATTCCCCCCGTGAGAATCAACCGGCGGGAGAACAACTCCCACTGGCCGATCGCGGCGTAGGACTTGGTGGTGTCGGGCGCATAGACGGGATTCAGGCGATGCAGGAAGGCCGACGTGACCGTGGGGACGACACTGCCCGGAACCGCCGGATTGCCCGTTTGGTTGATCGGGGCCTGGCTCGGGACGAAGGCGGGAAACGTCACCGGCTGGCCGGGCGTGAGGTAATAGCGCCGGCGAATCTGGTTCTGCGTGTCCGAGAGAATTCCAGAAGCGAGCACCGAGGTGGTCGTCATTTCCTCCGGTTGCTGAAAGTAGCTGTCCACATGCCGGTAGTAGTGGAACGCCACCGCCGTGAATCTGCCGAAATCAAGACCCTTGATTGGCTCGATCCGGCTCAGGTCGAACTGCCGGGTCAGCGTCGCGCGAAACTGTTTCATCGTCGTGTCGCGGTTCTGCAGCGTGGCATTGGACTCGACATAGGGAGTGCCGAAATAGGGGTTGAGCGGCTTGGTGGGATCGGGGTTGTTCGCCGCGAGCTGAGTGGGCAGGTAGTAGTTGTTGTCGATGAAGACCTCGTAGTCTCCCCGCGAGACCGGCTGCCAGTCCTCGTTCCTCGATGTCTCGTAGGCGCCGGCGAGTTCGAAGAAGGTCTTCGCCAGGATCTGCTGCTGCCACGACGCCGAGAACTTGTCGTAGGTGGTGTCGAAATAGTCCGACGGCCCGGAGACGATGGTGTCGAACGGAAAGCTCACGCCCGGCACGCGGGTCGCGCTCGAGATGCTCGTCTGGTTTTGGGTCAGGCCGTTGACGAAAGCCTCCGAGCCCCTGGATTTGAAATTCCAGTTCTGCACACCCAGCTGCGGGGCGTTCATCACATAGACGAGGTAGTTGGTCGTCGAGAAGCCCTGGGAAACCCCGGCGATGATGTTCCGGGCGGAATTGCGGGCCGCCGTGGTGCCGGACTGGACCAAGGCCCGGTCGATCGTATTCGCCTTCTGGAGCGGAGTCCGGGGGTCGTTCAGCCACGCGGACACGCTGTCGTAGGCCAGATAGGGCCGGGGATTCAGCTCGTCGATCCGGCCGGTCTCCGCGTTGAGGTTGATCGTCGCGCCACGGAAGGGCTGCAGCGTCAGGTTCAGGTAGGCGGAGTTGCGCCGCATATACTGGAACTCGCGCGGCGTGCGCTGATCGGTGGACAAGGCGGCGAAGCGCAGCGCCACTTTGTTGGGGATGAGGATCCGGTTGATGTCCAAGGTGGCTCGCCTCGAGCCTTCCGAGTCGAACCGCATTTCCAGACCATAGCTATGGGCGTTGAATCGCCCCGCTTTGGCGGTGGCGTCGAGCCCGCCGCCGACCGAGCCGAGGCCGAAAAGCAGGGAATTGGGCCCGCGGGATTGGGTGACCGTCTCGGTGTTGAAATTGTCCACCTTGATGCGGCTGGTGAAGAAATTGTTGGTCAGAGATGTGGAGCGAAAGCCGCGCACGACGAACGGCGTGCCGGTGCGCGACGTGACGGATTCCGTGTCGGAGGTGTCGCCTTTGAACGCCTGCGTGCTGGGCAGAAACTCGAGGGCCTCCTCGTAGTTCACCGCGCCGATGTCGCGCATGAACTCCTCGGTGAGGATCGTGATCGGGTTGGCCAGGTCGCGCACCTGGGATTTCAGCTGCGTGCCCGAGAGGGTCTCGGAGGCGTAGTAGCCCTTGTTGGCGTCGGTGCTGACGATGAAGGGATTCAGGACGACGGCCTTGTCCTCCGCGGCGAAGGTCTGGAAGGAAAGCGACGACAGGCTGACGCCAAGGAGCAGGCGGATGCAGGGAGGAGTTTGACTGTGGGGGTTCATGGTTGGTGCTCGGTAGCGTCGTGGCGACGTGATAGGGGGTGAGGCGACGCGTTCGGGGCAGACCCGCCGCCGGGAGGAACGAGGGGCATGCGGAGATGAATCTGCGGTCATCCCATTGCAACAGCGCTTATCTCAAACCCTGCGGACCCGCGGAAACTCGCGCATGCGTTGCAGGACCCGTTTGGTTGGGTGGGAACTGCGGGTCGGGTCCCACGCATGCAACGGCAGCCCGCGTATTCCCCGCTGCGCGGTGACCGCGGGTCGAGCGTGTCGCGCATTGACGTCGCGCGCCTTACTTCAGGCGTTTCACGATTTCGTCCACGTCGTAGACGCAGCCGCCCCAAGGGCCGCCGCTGGCGTTTTGGAGCGCGGCCCAGAGGCGGGTGTCGGCGGGGACACGTGGGTCCATCGCGAGATCGGGGTGGATCGGACGGGCGGCGAATTCGGGCTCGGGGATGTTGAGGACATCGACGGAGCCTTCGAGGGTGCGGGTGTCGATGCGGACGCGGATGAGGTCGCCGTTGCGGACCTTGCCGATGGGACCGCCGGCCCACGCTTCGGGGCTCACGTGGCCCAGGCAGGCGCCGGTGGAGACGCCGGAGAAGCGACCGTCGGTGACGAGTGCGATACGCTTGCCTTCCTTCACGTATTTGAGCGCGGAGGTGATTTGATAGGTCTCAGGCATGCCGATGCCGGGCCCGAGGCCGATGAGGACCATGGTGTCGCCGGCCTTCACGCTGCCGGATTTGAGGGCGGCAATGGCGCGGGCTTCGGTGGTGAAGACGCGCGCGGGGCCTTCGTGCAGGTAAACGCCATCGGCGCCGATCACGTCCGGGGCGATGGCGGTGCTCTTCACGAGCGCGCCTTCGGGGGCGAGGTTGCCGCGGAGAAACGTGATGGTGCTCGTGAGGCCGCGCTCGCGGGCGCGGGTGGGCGACATGATGACGTCGTTCGGATCGATGCCGTCGAGCGCGGTGAGCTTGGCGCGGAGGCGCGCGCGGCGCTCGGAGGATTCCCACCAGGCGAGATTTTCGCCGAGGGTGCGCCCGGTGACGGTGCGGGCGTCGAGCTTGAGCAGCCCGGCCTCGCGGAGGTGGAGCATCACCTCGGGCACGCCGCCGGCGAGGAAGACCTGCACGGTGGCGTAGTGCTTCGGGCCATTCGGGAGAACGTCGACGAGGCGCGGGACAGAGCGATTGATGCGCGCCCAGTCGTCGACCGTGGGGCGCGGGAGGCCGGCGGCGTGCGCGATGGCGGGGATGTGGAGCGTGAGATTCGTGGAGCCGCCGAAGGCCGCGTGCGTGACGAGGGCGTTGTGGATCGAATCGGGCGAAAGGAGGTCGCGCGTGGTGGTGCCCGCCTTTTCGAGCTCGATGAGCGCGAGGGCGGAGCGGCGCGCGAGGTCGCGCCAAATCTCGGCGCCGGAAGGCGCGAGCGCGCCATGCGGGAGCGTGAGGCCGAGGGCCTCGGCGACGACCTGACTCGTGGCGGCTGTGCCCATGAACTGGCAGCCGCCGCCGGGGGAACCGCAGGCCTTGCAGCCCATCTCGGCGGCGTGATCAAGGGTGATTTCCTCACGGGCGAAACGCGTTGCGAGCGTCTGGACCTTGCCGGTGTCCTCGGCGTCCTCGGCGATTAGTGTTACGCCGCCCGGCACGAGGACGGTCGGGAGATCAGGCGAGCCGGCGAGGGCGAGGAGCATCGCGGGCAGGCCTTTGTCGCAGGTGGCGACGCCGAGCACGCCGCGGCGCGTGGGGAGCGAGCGGATGAGGCGACGGAGGACGACGGCGGCGTCGTTGCGGTAGGCGAGGGAGTCGAGCATGCCGGCGGTGCCGTTGGTGCGGCCGTCGCACGGATCGCTCACGTAGGCGGCGAATGGAATCGCGCGGTGCGCGCTGAACGTGCGCGCCGCCTCCTCCATCAGCAGGCCGACTTCCCAGTGGCCGGTATGGTAGCCGAGCGCAATCGGCGAGCCGTCGGGCGCGCGGATGCCGCCCTGCGTGCTGAGAATGAGAAATTGCTTCCCGAGCATCGCGGCCGGGGACCAGCCCATGCCGGCGTTTTGCGTCATGCCGAACAGATCACCGCTGGCCATCGCGCGGAGCTGGGCGGGCTCGAGCGGGAGTTTGCCGGCGGGCCCCGACGCGGTGGTGCGCAGGGTGTAGATGGAGTCGGGGGAGTCGAAGATGGGGGCGTGCATCAATGATGACTGGAAGGAGGTTCGACCTTCGGTGGAATGCCA
>JAEUHB010000130.1 GCA_016794665.1 Opitutaceae bacterium | reverse complement strand
GGAGCACGCCAAAATGGCCACGAAGACGATCCGCTTCTTCTAACTTCAAACGCTGAGAGCACTCCGCATCGCAAACACTCACGGGCCGCTCTCGCCGATGACGAGAACGGCCCTTTTTTTGCTCTGCGACCACGCCCCGACCCAATTTCCGACGACATGAACCAACGCACCAGCGACCAGTCCGCGATCAATCCCGAGTCCTTCAGCGCCCCGGGACTGCCGCCCAAGCAGGGCCTCTACGATCCGTGGTTCGAGCACGAGGCCTGCGGCGTGGGCTTCGTCGTCGACATGCACGGCCGGAAGTCGCACCAGACCGTCGCTGACGGCCTCCAGATTCTCCGCAACCTCGATCACCGCGGCGCTTCGGGCGCCGAGATCAACACGGGCGACGGCGCCGGCATCCTGATCCAGATGCCGCACAAGTTCTTCGCCGAGGCCGCCAAGGCCTCGCGCATCACGCTGCCTGAGGCTGGCCAGTATGGTGCGGGCCTCATCTTCCTGCCGCGCAACCCCGCTGTGCGTCGCAAGGTCGAGGAGAAGTTCGAGGAAGTCGTCCAAGCGGAGGGCCAGGTCTTCCTCGGCTGGCGCACCGTGCCGACCAGCAACGCCTCCCTTGGCGACACCGCCCGCTCGTGCGAGCCGTTCATGCGCCAGGCCTTCATCGGCCGCAGCCCGGACCTCACCGACGATTTGGCGTTCGAGCGGAAGCTCTACGTGATCCGCAAGCGCTCCTACACCGAGATTCGCACCTCCACCATCGCGGGCGCGGAATACTGGTATGTCGCCTCCCTCTCGATGCGCACGCTCGTTTACAAGGGCATGCTCACGACCGATCAGGTCGATCACTATTTCCCCGACCTCAAGCACCCGTCGATGGAGTCGGCGATGGCGCTCGTGCACTCGCGTTTCTCGACCAACACGTTTCCCAGCTGGGAGCGCGCGCACCCCTACCGCTACCTCGCGCACAACGGCGAAATCAACACCCTCCGCGGCAACATCAACTGGATGCACGCCCGCGAGGCGCTCTTCGACAGCCCGGTCTTCGGCGACGACATCAAGAAGATCCTCCCGATCATCAATCCCAACGGCTCGGACTCGTCGATGTTCGACAACACCCTCGAGCTCCTCGTCCTTGCCGGCCGCCCGCTCGCGCACGCGATGATGATGCTCATTCCCGAGCCGTGGTCCAACCATGAGTCGATGGACGAGGAGCGCCGCGCCTTCTACCAATACCACTCCTGCCTCATGGAACCGTGGGACGGCCCCGCCTCGATGGGCTTCACCGACGGCAAGCAGATCGGCGCCATCCTTGATCGCAACGGCCTGCGGCCGTCGCGCTTCTACGTCACCAAGGCCGGCCTCGTTATCATGGCCTCGGAGGCTGGCGTGCTCGATATCCCCGCCGATCAGATTGTGCAAAAAGGCCGGCTCCAGCCGGGCCGCATGCTTCTCGTGGACACCGAGCAGGGGCGCATCATCGAGGACGAGGAGATCAAGCGCGAGATTTCGCGCGCCCAGCCCTACGGCGAATGGATCAAGCAGCATCTCGTGCACCTGAGCGACCTCCCCGATGCGCCGACCGTCGAGGTCCCTGATCACGCGACGCTCCTCCAGCGCCAGATTGCGTTTGGCTACACGTTTGAGGATGAGCGCGTGATTATCGCGCCGATGGCCAAGGACGGCGTCGAGGCGATCGGCTCGATGGGCAACGACGCCGCGCTCGCGGTGCTCTCCAACAAGCCGCGCCTGCTCTACGATTATTTCAAGCAGCTCTTCGCGCAGGTCACCAACCCGCCCATCGACTCCATCCGCGAGGAGATCGTCACCTCCGCGGAATCGCGCCTCGGCTCCGAGGGCAACCTGCTTAACCCGCAGCCGACGGCGTGCCGCCGCGTCGAGCTGAAGTGGCCCGTCCTCACCAACGAGGAGTTCGCCAAGATTCGGCGCACCAATCTTCCCGGCCTCAAGACCGGCGTGCTGCCAATCCTCTTCCGCGTCGCCCGCGGCAAGGTCGGCCTCGAGAAGTCGATGGAGGAGCTCTCGATCCTCGCGCGCCGCATGATCGAGGAGGACGAGGTCAACGTCATCATCCTCTCGGATCGCGGCGTGACCAAGGACTATGCGCCCATCCCCGCGCTGCTCGCCGTGTCCGGCTTGCACCACTACCTGATTCGCGAGGGCCTCCGCACCAAGGTTTCGCTGGTCATCGAGACCGGCGAGGCGCGCGAGGTGCATCACTTCGCGCTGCTCATCGGCTACGGCGTCACCGCCGTGAATCCCTACGTCGCTTTCGAGACGATCGACGACATGATCCGCGAGGGCATGCTGCCCGGCCTCGATCACAAGAAGGGCTGCGCCAACTTCGTGAAGGCCGCGTCCAAGGGCGTGATCAAGGTCATGTCCAAGATGGGCATCTCCGCGATCCAGAGCTACCGCGGCGCGCAGGTGTTCGAGGCGCTCGGCCTCCGGCAGGACGTCGTGGACGCCTACTTCACCTGGACGCCGTCGCGCGTCGGCGGCATCGGCCTCGACGTGATTGCGCAGGAGGTGCTCATGCGCCACCGCGCGGCGTATCCTGATCGCCAGGTCGACGGGCACGTGCTGCCGGTGGGCGGGCTCTACCAGTGGCGCGCGAGCGGCGAGGCGCACCTCTTCACGCCCGAGTCGGTGCATGCCTTGCAAAAGGCCGTGCGCCAGAATTCCAAGCCCGCCTACCAGGCCTACGCGAAGCTCGTCAACGAGCAGGGCAAGGCGCTCTGCACCCTGCGCTCGCTGCTCGATTTCAAGAACGGCAACACGCCGATCCCGATCGAGGAGGTCGAGTCCGCTGCCGCGATCATGAAGCGCTTCAAGACCGGCGCCATGTCTTACGGCTCCATCTCCAGCGAGGCGCACGAGACGCTCGCGATTGCGATGAACCGCATCGGCGGGAAGTCCAACACCGGCGAGGGCGGCGAGGATCCCGCGCGCTTCACCTGGACGAACGAGCGGGGCGACTCGAAGAACTCCGCGATCAAGCAGGTCGCGTCGGGCCGCTTCGGCGTCACGAGCGAATACCTCGTCAACGCGAAGGAACTGCAGATCAAGATGGCGCAGGGCGCGAAGCCCGGCGAGGGCGGGCAGCTGCCCGGCTCGAAGGTCTATCCGTGGGTCGCCAAGACCCGGGGCACCACCGCGGGCGTCGGTCTCATCTCCCCGCCGCCGCACCATGACATCTACTCGATCGAGGATCTCGCCGAGCTGATCCACGACCTGAAGAACGGCAACAAGGACGCGCGCATCTCCGTGAAGCTCGTCTCCGAGGTCGGCGTCGGCACCGTCGCCGCCGGCGTCGCCAAGGCGCACGCCGATGTCGTCCTTATCTCCGGATACGACGGCGGCACCGGCGCCTCGCCGCAGACCTCGCTGCAGCACGCGGGCCTGCCGTGGGAACTCGGCCTCGCCGAGACGCACCAGACGCTCGTCCTGAACAACCTTCGCTCACGCATCGCCGTCGAGACCGATGGCCAGCTCAAGACCGGCCGCGACGTCGTGATCGCCGCGCTGCTCGGCGCCGAGGAATTTGGCTTCGCGACCGCCCCGCTCGTCGCCACGGGCTGCATCATGATGCGCGTGTGCCATCTGAACACGTGCCCCGCGGGCGTCGCCACGCAGGACCCGCAGCTCCGCGCCAAGTTCGCCGGCAAGCCCGAGCACGTCGTGAACTTCATGACGTTCATCGCCGAGGACATGCGCGAGATCATGGCCTCGCTCGGCTTCCGCACCATCGAGGAAATGATTGGCCGCACCGATCGCCTCGAGGCGAAGAAGGCCGTCGAGCATTGGAAGGCCAAGGGGCTCGATTTCTCGAAGATTCTCTACCAGCCCGACGTCGCGCCCGAGGTCGGCCGTTTCTGCCAGCAAAAGCAGGATCACGGCATCGACCGCTCGCTCGACGTCACCACGCTCCTTGCGCTCGCCAAGCCCGCGATCGAGCGCGGCGAAAAGGTCGTCGCTGAGCTCCCGATTCGGAATGTCAACCGCGTCACCGGCACGATCGTCTCCGGCGAGATCACGAAGAAGCACGGCGCCAAGGGACTCCCCGAGGACACCATCAAGTTCAAGTTCAAGGGCTCGGCCGGCCAGAGCTTCGGCGCGTTCGTCACGCACGGCATGACGCTCTCAATCGAGGGCGACGCCAACGACTACTTCGGCAAGGGCCTCTCCGGTGGAAAGCTCATCATTTTCCCGGACGCCAAGGCCACGTTCAAGGCCGAGGAAAACATGATCGTCGGCAACGTCGCCTTCTACGGCGCAAGCGCCGGCGAGGCCTACATCCGCGGCATGGGCGGCGAGCGCTTCGCGGTGCGCAACTCCGGCGTCACCGTCGTGGTCGAGGGCATCGGCGACAACGGCTGCGAATACATGACCGGCGGCAACGTCGTCGTGCTCGGCCGCGCCGGCCGCAACTTCGGCGCCGGCATGTCGGGCGGCATCGGCTACGTGCTCGACGAGGCCGGCGACTTCCCCAAGCGCGTCAACCTCCAGATGGTCGGCATCGAAAAGCTCGAGGACGCCAAGGAAATCGCCGCCGTGCGCGCGATGATCCAGAAACACCACGACTACACGAAGAGCGAAAAGGCCAAGGCCGTGCTCGCGAACTGGGACAAGTTCGTGCCGAAGTTCGTGAAGGTGATGCCCAAGGATTACAAGCGCATGCTCGCCTGCATCGATCGCGCCCAGGCCCAGGGCCTCACCGGCGACGAGGCGATCATGTCCGCCTTCGAGGAAAACGCCCGCGACCTCTCGCGCGTCGGCGGCAACTGATGGATTCGCGCTCCCAACTCTAGACTCTCAGCTCTCAGCTTTTCTCCGTCATGGGCAAACCTACCGGCTTCATCGAATATCTCCGCGAGCTCCCCGTCGACCGCACGCCCACCGAGCGCGTGAAGGACTGGAAGGAGTTCCACCACCACATGGAGGAGAAGAAACTCCGCACGCAGGGCGCGCGCTGCATGGATTGCGGCATCCCGTTCTGCCACACGGGCAAGTTGATCAGCGGCATGGCCAGCGGCTGCCCCATCAACAACCTCATCCCGGAATTCAACGACCTCGTGTATCGCGGGCTGTGGCACGAGGCGCTGCACCGGCTCCACAAGACGAACAACTTCCCGGAGTTCACCGGCCGGGTGTGCCCCGCGCCTTGCGAAGGCTCGTGCGTGCTCGGCATCAACGCCCCGCCTGTCACCATCAAGAACATCGAGGCTTCCATCATCGACAAAGGTTGGGACGAGGGCTGGGTGCTCCCTGAGCCGCCCAAGAGCCGCACCGGGAAAAAGGTCGCGGTCATCGGCTCCGGCCCGGCGGGACTCTCCGCCGCCGCCCAGCTGAACAAGGCTGGCCACACGGTCACGGTGTTTGAGCGCGCGGATCGCCCGGGCGGCCTGCTGATGTATGGCATCCCGAACATGAAGCTCGACAAGAAGGAGGTCGTGCTCCGCCGCATCAAGCTGATGGAGCAGGAAGGCATCAAGTTCATCTGCAACGCCAACGTCGGCGAGAACGTCGACTCCGAGATTTTCCTGAAGGAATTCGACGCGACCGTCATCTGCACCGGCGCCACGCAGCCGCGCGATCTCCCGATCGAGGGCCGCGCGCTCAAGGGCGTGCACTTCGCGATGGAGTTCCTCACCGAGAACACCAAGGCCGTCCTCAACGGCGCCGGGGAACACGCGAAGATCAACGCGAAGGGCAAGGATGTCGTCGTGATCGGCGGCGGCGACACCGGCACCGACTGTGTCGGCACCTCCGTGCGCCATGGCTGCAAGAGCCTCGTGCAGATCGAGATTCTGCCGAAGCCGCCGCTGGAACGCGCGGCCGACAACCCGTGGCCGGAGTGGCCCAAGACCTACAAGATGGACTATGGCCAGGAAGAGGCCGCTGCGAAGTTCGGCGCGGATCCGCGCGTGTATCTCACCACGGTGAAGAAGTTCATCGGTGATCCAGACGGCAACGTGAAGGAACTCGTCACCGTCGAGATCAAGTGGGGCAAGAACGAGAAGGGCCAGTTCGTGCCGCAGGAAGTCCCGGGCACGGAAAAGACGCGGCCCGCGCAGCTCGTGCTCCTCGCGATGGGCTTCCTCGGGCCCGAGCAAACGATCCTCAAGGACTTGAAGCTCGAGACCGACGCCCGCTCCAACATCAAGGCCGAGCACGAGAAGTATCGCACGAACCTCCCGAATATCTTTGCCGCCGGCGACTGCCGCCGCGGCCAAAGCCTCGTGGTCTGGGCGATCAACGAGGGGCGAGGAGCCGCGCGCGAGTGCGACCGTTTCCTCATGGGCTCGACCGATCTGCCGTAAATCGGCGCGGTCGATTAGGTTTTCCAAGGCGCCGCTGGTCGGCGCCTTTTTTGTGCGGACTAACTGGCAGTCACCGCGAGCTGGCCGCAGCCGGCGGCGATGTCGATGCCACGGCGCTGGCGCACCGTGCTCGGGAGCTCAAATTCGTCGGCGAGGATTTTTTGGAAGCGCTTGGCCGCTTCGCTGTGCGTGGGCGCGCCGTCGTAACCGGTCGTGGGATTCAGAGGAATGAGATTCACCTGCGCGGGCAGGCCGCGCAGCAACTCGCCGACGGCGCGTGCGTGATCGGGCGAATCGTTTTTTCCCTCGATGAGCGTCCACTCGTAGAAGATGCGGCGCCCCGTGGTCTCGCTGTAGCTGCGGCAGGCGGCCATGAGTTCGTCGAGCGGCCACTTTTTCGCGACGGGGACGAGCGCGGCGCGTTCGGCCTGCGTGGCGGCGTGCAGCGAGACGGCGAGATGCATCGGCCGCATCTCCTGCGCGAGGCGCAGGATGCCGGGCACCACGCCGACGGTGCTGAGCGTGATCCGCTCGGCGGCGATCGCTAGGCCGGTCTCGTCGCGCAGGATGTCGATCGCGTGCATCACGGCGTCGTAATTGTGCAGCGGCTCGCCCATGCCCATGAGCACGATGTTGCGGAGGCGAGCCGGCGCGTGCTCGCGCCGAGTGGAGAGTTGAGCGCTGAGAGTTGAGAGCCGGAGCGCCCGAGCGACGTGAATGGCCTGCGCGACAATCTCGCCGGGCGTGAGGTGGCGCGTGTAGCCCATCTGGCCGGTGGCGCAAAACACGCAGCCCATCGCGCAGCCGACCTGCGAGCTGATGCACGCCGTCACGCGGCCGGTGTAGCGCATCAGCACCGTCTCGATCTTTTCGCCGTCGGCGAGGCGAAGGAGGTATTTCCGCGTGAACCCATCGCTCGAATCCGTCTCGAGGGCGGCGGGCAGAAGGCCGAGCTGAGCTTCCGCGGCGAGACGGGTCCGGATTTTCGCCGGCAATTCCGGCATCGCCTCGGCGGAAAACGATTCCGCGAGTGCGAGGTAAAGGTAGTTCCAGAGCCGCGCGGCGTGCACCGGCGCGAAGCCCCAGCGCGCGAACAGCGCGTGGAGCTCGGCCCGCGTGAGATCGTAGAGATTCTGCCGAGTGTCGCTCAGAAGAACGTGTAGTATTTCCCCTCGGCGAGGCGCGAGATGAGGAGGGCGAGTTCGACCGCGTGGTAGTCGCCCCACATGCAGGCTTCCCCGCAAGGAACGCTGCGGCCCTTTGGCACGTGATCCCAGCCGTTGGGGCGGTGATAGACGCTGTGCAGGAGCAGGCCTTGGTGCTTTTTGTCGGCGGAGAGATACGGCTCGGCGAAGAGCGTATCGGCGATCGTGAGGCCGGCCTGGAAATATTTTTTGCCCGCAGCCTTCTCGCCCTTCGCGGTGAGATAGGTGCCGAGGCGCAGGAAACCCTGCGCGGCGATCGCGGCGGCGGAGCTGTCGACCGGCTCGTGCGCGTTAAAGGGATCGGCGTTCTTCTTGGTGTAGTCGCCCAGCTTGTGGCTGTTGAGCGCCATCGAATCCCAGTAGGGCACGCCGTCCTTCGCGGAGTAGCCGTCGATGTAGTAATCGCTCGCGGCCCGGGCGGTTTCCAAAAACAAATCCGTCACGGCGCGCCGGCCGCCCACGGCGTCGAGGTCGGAGCCCTTGACCGTGTCGAGAAACTCGAGCTGTTCGGCGTAGCCGGCGATGATCCAGGCGGCGCCGCGCGTCCACGTCGTGAACGGCGAGTAGCCCTGCTGCGAACTCGGGCAGCGGAACTGACCGTCGTTGCGGTTGAACACGCTCTCGTGCGCGACGCGGCCGCGGACATCGTAGCTGTCGCGGCCCGTGCCGAAGAAGACGTTGAAGCGCGCGGTGGTCGCGGCGTGCTCGACGGCGCGATGGAGCAGGTTGATCGGCTTGTCGCCTTCGCCCATCAGCACGTGGCCGAGCTGGTGCGCGACGACGAGCGAGCGCATCGAGCGGATGGTGTCGGCGAAGAGGGACTGCGGTCCGTTGAAGGAGTAGACGTAGCCGCTCGGCGCGACGCCCGCGCCGCTGCCCGTGGGGGACCACGGCTGCTTGTAGGCCGTGGTGACGTGGCGCGCGGCCTGCACGGCGCCGGAGGTCTTCAGCGCGATCTCGGTATAGTCGAGCTCGCCCTGATCCTTCGCGATTTTGCCCTCGAGGATGAGCCGGCGGAGGTTGCCGTAGGTGGAGACGTTGTTGAAGCCGTGGTCATGCACGCCGACGTGCGAGACGTGCGAGGCCATGTGCTTCACGGTCTTCTCGCGTGCGAGCTGGAGCGAGGCGGTGTCCCCCGTGGCGTCAAAATGGAGAAACCCCATCCCAAACTGGAACCCCTGCGTCCACTCGGTCCAGCCGCGGGAGGTGTATTTCCCCTTCCACGTGAAGACGGGCGTGCCCTTCGAGGGATCCCACGCGGCGTCGATGGCGCGGATCTTCTGGCCGGCGAGCTCGAACACGCGGGCGGTTTTCTTGCGCAGCTTCTGCGGGGTGAGGGTGGCGTTGATCTTCATGCGGTGAAAAGGAACTGAGGGGATTGCATGACCCAAGGGCGGAAGGATGAAAAGAAAAAGGCCGCGCAAAGTCGCGCGGCCGTGGGTGTTGGGCGGGGGACCTGGGATCTTTACTTGGTCGAGGCCCAGGGTTGCCAGTTCCAGCCTTTCCAGTGCTCAGACGACCTCGGTTGGTAGTAGCACAACGCGAGGTAGGCCGCTGCCACCACCACGAGTATCGTGATGATGTTCCGGCGACGCGCGGCCGCTTCCTTGTCCTCGTAGGGATCCTCGAGGGAGCGGATGGAGCCATCGGGCAGGATGGCGCGGGCAGTGAGGGCGGTGCCGAATGGAATATTGATTTTCACCCGGCCGTTGATGGCCCAGCCGTTGGCGTCGAGAATCGGGCCGATGGTGCGCTGGCGCAGCTTGAGGAAGGCGATGATGACCGATGGCATCGAGATCGCGAGCATCACGCCGATGATGATCAACGGGAACTGCCACCACGCCATCTCGGCGAGCTTGGCGCCGACGGTGGCGAGGGCGCCGCCGATTGCGCCGACGGCGACACCGATTGCGGCGACGACACCGACATCCATCTTCTTCGGCTCGGTGGCAGGTTTGGCGGCGGCGGCCGGGGCGGGCGCCGCGGGCGCGGCCGCTCCCCCTTGGCCGGCGGCTGCAGACTTGGCGGCCGCGTCCGCGGCAGCTGCGACGGTCTTGTCGGCGAGCTTGCCGAGGCGGTCGTTGGAGGCGGCTTCGGCGGCGGCCGCGCGTTTGGCGGCCATCTCGTCGATCATGCGGACGAACTTTTTGTAGGGCGCCCAGAAGGCTTGGCGTAGGCTGATCGGATTGTCGACGATGCTGGTGATGACGGCGTCCCAATCGCGGCCCTTGCGATCGTAGAAGATACCGTGGCGGCCGACGAAGAGGTAGTCGCTGTCGCCTTGGCTGAAGCAGCACGCGACGGTCATCGCGGCGCCACCGGGGCGCGTGCAGTTGACGTAGGCAATGTAGGCCTGGCTCATGGCGGCGAGCGGCTGCGGGGCATCGACGCGGATGCAGAGCTCGCAGGAGCGGC
>JAEUHB010000334.1 GCA_016794665.1 Opitutaceae bacterium | reverse complement strand
CCGAAGGGCTTCGGCGACCTCCACCAGCACCTCGCCACGCAGAAGGCCGACGTCATCTTCGCCGCCTACGGCTTCAACGAGTCCTTCGCCGGCACTGCGCGGCTCGCGGAGTTTCGCGCGCGGTTGGTGCGGTTCCTCGAGCAGCTGAAGACGAGCGCCTACAACGGCCGCGCCGCGCCGCGCATCGTGCTCGTCTCGCCGATCGCCAACGAGAACGTCCCCGGCATCCCCGCGGCCGATCTCAACAACGCCCGGCTCGCGGACTACACCCGCGCGATGGCGGCGGTCGCCGCGGAGCAGCGCGTGGGTTTTGTCGACGCGTTTGCCGCCACCCGCGCGGCCATCGGCGATCCCGCGACGCAGCTCACCACGAACGGCATCCACCTCGGCGACGCAGGCTACGCCTACCTGGCCCGCGCGCTCTACGAGGCGGTGTTTGTCTCGCCGGCCCCAAAGGTCGCGCCGGAACTCGTCGCCGCCGTCGCCGACAAGAACCGCCAGTTCTTCCGGCGCTACCGGCCGCTCAACACCTACTACTACACGGGTGAGCGCAACACGACCTACGGCTACCTCGACTTCCTCCCGGCGATGGCGGGCTTCGACACCATGCTCGCCAACCGCGACGCCCGCATCCACGCGCTGGCCCGCGGTGAAAAAGTCTTGGCCGCCATCGACGACTCCAATGTCGCGCCGATGCCGCCCGTGGACGCCAGCAAGGCCGCCAACGAGTGGATGAAACCCGCCGCCGAGCTCACGGCGTTCAAGGTCGACCCGCGTTTCGAGGTGAACCTCTTCGCCTCCGAGGAACAGTTTCCTGATCTCGCGAAGCCGATCCAGATGCGTTGGGACGCGCGCGGCCGCCTCTGGGTGAGCTGCTCGACGACCTATCCCAATGTCTATCCCGGCCGCGAGCCCGCTGACAAAATCGTGATCCTCGAGGACACCGATGGCGACGGCCGGGCCGACACGTGCAAGGTCTTCGCCGAGCGGCTGCACGTGCCGCTCTCGTTTGAATTCGCCGACGGCGGCGGGCTCTATGTCTCGGAGCAGCCCAACCTCACCTTTCTCCAGGACACGAATGGCGACGACCGCGCCGATGTGCACCGGGTCGTGATGTCCGGCTTCGGCACGGAGGACTCGCACCACTCGCTGCACGACTTCATCCGCACGCCCGACGGCGACTTGCTGTTCCGCGAGTCGATTTTCCAAAACAGCCAGATCGAGACCGCCTACGGACCCGTGCGCGCACGCAACTCGTCGTGGTTCCTCCTGCATCCGCCCACGCAGCGGCTGACGACGTTTGGCAGCTACCCGAACACGAACCCGTGGGGCGTCACGTTCACCGCGTGGGGCCATCACGTCGCGAGCCACCCGATTTTCGCGAGCGCGTTCCACGCGACCAACCCGCCGTTCCCCGCGCAGCACGTCGAGGCCCGCGGCCTGCCGGCCTACTCGGGGACCTGCGGCCATGAGTTCGTCGACAGCCCCATCTGGCCGCGCGAACTGCAGGGGAAAATGTTCAAAGCCCGCTACAAGCCCACCAACCGGATCGAGATTCACGACTGGAAGCAGGTCGGCGATCACTTCGAGGAGGCCTACGTCAGCGACGCGGTTTTCTCGACCAACCTGAGCTTCATTCCGGTCGATCTGAAGTTCGGCCCGCGTGGCGACCTCTACGTGTGCGACTGGTATAACCCGATCAAGGGCCACATGCAGTATTCGTTGCGCGATGAGCGCCGCGACCGCACCTCGGGCCGCATCTGGCGCGTGGTGCCCAAGGGCGCGAGGCCCCCGCCGGCCCCCAAGATCGCGGGCGCGGCGGTGCCGGCGTTGCTGGCGCTGCTGGAGTCGCCGCAGTTCCGCCTCCGCGATCTCGCGCGGCGCGAGCTGGCGGGACGCGGCCGCGAGTCCGTGGAGCCGGCCCGCGTAGCGTGGCTGCGCGGGCTCGACCGCAAGGGCGCGGACTTCCGCCGGCATCAAGTCGAGGCGCTGTGGCTGTCGCGCGCGCTCGGCGCGCCTGACGCCGCGCTGCAACGCGAGCTGCTCGCGTGCGACGAGCCGCTGGCGCGCGCGGCCGCGACACGGCAGCTGCGCTTCACGCACGGGGCGCTGCCCGACGCGCTCGCGCTGCTCCGCGCCCGCGCCGCCGACGACAGCGGCCTCGTGCGCATGGAGGCGGCCATCGCCGCGAGCTACATCGGCGGCGCGCCCGCACTCGACGCGATCCGTGGCGTGATTGATCGCCCGGCCGATGCGCACCTCGCCTACGCCATCCGCACGTCGCTCGAGTCGGAGGCGCTCGTCGGTTCCTGGAAAGGCGCGCACACGCCGGAGGCGCATCGGATCGCCGCGTGGGTTGACCAGCACGAT
>JAEUHB010000321.1 GCA_016794665.1 Opitutaceae bacterium | reverse complement strand
ACGCCGCGGGGCGAAAGCAGCTGCGCCTGGAATTTTTCTACCGCGAGATGCGCCGGAAGCACCGCGTGCTCCTCGACGCCGCGGGCGAACCGGAGGGCGGGCAGTGGAACTTTGATCCGGAAAACCGGGGTAGCTTCGGGCGCGACGGTCCGCCGCGGCGGCCGGCGCCCCGCGCGTTTCCGCCCGACGCCACCACTCGGGCGGTGCTGGCGCTCGTGGAGCGACGCTTCGCGGGGCACCCCGGGGAGTTGGCGCGCTTCGACTGGCCGGTGACGCCCGCGCAGGCGCGCGCAGCGCTGGATGATTTCATCGCGCACCGCTTGGCGGAGTTCGGCCGCTATCAGGACGCGATGTGGACCGACGAGCCATGGCTCTATCACTCGCGCCTCTCCGCGGCCTTGAACCTGAAACTGCTCGATCCTCGCGACGTGATCGCGGCGGCGGAACGGGCGTGGCGCGAGGGACGCGTGCCGCTCGCGGCCGCGGAGGGGTTCATTCGGCAGATCCTCGGCTGGCGCGAATATGTGCGCGGGATCTATTGGATGCAGATGCCCGGTTATCGTGAGCGCAACGCCCTCGGCGCGCGCGAGCCGCTGCCCCCGTTTTACTGGACGGGCGAGACGCCGATGGCGTGCCTCCGCGGCGCCCTCGGGCAGACCCTCGCGGTCGGATATGCTCACCACATCCAGCGGCTGATGGTGACGGGACTCTACGCTTTGCTCCTCGGCGTCGATCCGCGGCGCGTGCACGAGTGGTATCTCGCGGTCTACGTGGACGCGGTTGAATGGGTGGAGCTGCCGAACACCCTAGGGATGTCGCAATACGCCGACGGTGGCGTGATGGCCTCAAAGCCCTACGCCGCGACCGGCAGCTACATCGACCGCATGAGCAACTATTGCGCGGGCTGCCGCTTTGATCCGAAGGCCGCGACCGGCGAAAAGGCGTGCCCGTTCACGACGCTCTACTGGGACTTTCTCCTGCGCCACGAACGGCGCCTCGCCGCCAACCCTCGGATGAGTTTGCAGGTGAAAAACCTTGCGCGCCTCGCGCCGGCGCGGCGGGTGGAAATTAGCGAACGGGCGGCGCTGATTCGGAAAAACCAAGGGCAACCCGAGGCGGCTGCGACCGCCGAAGAGCTGCCGCTACGTGGATAACCTATCATGAAGATCGTTGTCGCCGGAGCGTCGGGGTTGATTGGGAGCGCGCTGGTGCCGGCGCTGCGAGCGGCGGGGCATGAGGTGCATCGCCTCGTGCGTCGCGCCGCTGCGTCTGCCGATGAGATTGCCTGGGACCCGGCGGCAGGCACGTTGGATGACGCGCGGTTCGCAGGGATGGAAGCGGTCGTGAACCTCGCGGGCGAAAATGTCGGTGCCGGGCGCTGGACGGCGCGGCGGCGCCAAGCGATCCTTGGCAGCCGGGTGGAGGCGACGCGCACGTTGGTCGCGGCGATGCGTCGCGCCGCGAGTCCGCCCAAGGTGCTGGTCAACGCCTCGGCGGTTGGTTTCTACGGTGACACGGGCGACACGGTGCTGACCGAGTCGGCACCCTTCGGGAGCGGGTTTCTCCCGGAAGTCTGCGTGGCGTGGGAACGCGAGACGGACGCCGCCGCAGCGATGGGAACGCGGGTCGCGCGGTTGCGATTCGGCGTCGTGCTGGCGGCGCAGGGCGGGGCGCTCGCGAAAATGCTGCCGATCTTCCGGCTGGGGCTGGGCGGGCGCGTCGGCTCGGGCCGGCAGTGGATGAGCTGGGTGAGCCTCGAGGATGGGGTGCGCGCCATCGTGCACGTGGTCGCGGCGCCGGGGTGCGTGGGGGCGGTTAACGTGGTTGCGCCGGAGCCGGCCACGAACGCGCAGTTCACCGCCGCGCTGGGACGCGCGTTGCGGCGGCCGACGGTGCTGCCCGTGCCGGCGTGGGCGCTGCGCATCGCATTTGGCGCGATGGCCAACGAGACAGTGCTCGCGAGCCAGCGCGCGGTGCCGGCGACCCTGGTGGCGACGGGCTTTGTGTTTCGGGAGCCTGAGATAGGCGGGGCGCTGCGCGAGGAGCTCGGGGGCAAGCGCGAGGCCGATCGCCCGTAGCCCGCCGCGGGAGAGGCGGGACGGAGCAATGCCTAAACAGCCGCCGGCCCCCGCTCTCACGAGCGGGGCTACCAACGCCAGCGGCTACGATGCCGTTTTCGGTTTTATGCTCAGAACCGCCCGTTCACACCCACGTTGATCGTGATGAAATTGTAGATGATCGTGGACGGCTGGTTTTTGAAGCCGCGGTAGATTTCCTGGTAGGAGTTCATGATGTTCGACACGTCGAGCGTTAGGCTCGCCGACGGGCGCACCTGATAGGCGAGGCCGACATTCAGCGTGTCGAACGCGGCGCGCCAGCGGTTGCGGCCGACGGTCGCTGCCGAATACTCGACGATGTAGTCGCTGGTCCAGTTGTAGAGCAGGCGCGTGCTGAATTTCTTGTAGCGCCACGAAAGCATCGCGTTGGCCGCCTTCGGGATGAACCCAACGACCTCGCGGCCCGTCGAGTTGATGGCGGTGCCGAAATTGCCGTGGGTCTGGATCATCGTGTAGTTAAAGGAGCCGCTGAGGCCCTTGAGCATGCCGGGCAGGAAGGTGTATTGCTGCTGGTAGCTGAACTCCCAGCCCTGCACGAAGGCCGTGCCGGCGTTCGCGGAGGTGAGGAGCGTCCAGCCGGGATATTCGCCATTGTAGCCGTTGTCGTTGCCGGTGGGAATCGTGCCGACGTTGATGTTGCGGACGATGTAGTCCTTGATCGTCTTCTTGAAAAAGCCGACGGAGATGTTGCCGACGGGCTCGAAGTAGTAATCGAGCGAGGCGTCCCAATTCTTCGCGGTTTGCGGCAGGAGGCCGGCGTTGTTGACCGTGAGGGTGCTGGAGTTCTCGTTGATGCCCTCGCTCGGAAGCAGCTCACCGAAACCGGGGCGACCAAAGCTGGTGGACCAGGAGAGGCGCGCGCGGAGATCCTTGGTGACGTCGTGGGTGAGGTGAATGCTCGGGAATGGCTTGGTGTAGCTGCCGTTGATCTCGCGGCGGGTATTGGCGTAGTCACTGGTGACGGCGGCGAGCGGATCGGCGACCTGCTGGGCGGCGGTGCTGCCGCGGCGGGCGCGCACGTAGCCCACGCCGACATCCTCGGTCTTCTCCCAGCGCGAGCCGCCGAGGAAGCTGGTGCGGCCGAGGAAGCCCTCCTTGCCGAGCTTGCCCTGGGCCATGAGGTAGCCGGCGGTGACCGTCTCCGTGACGTCGCGCGCGCCGGTGTAGCGCTGTTGCAGGCCGTAATACACGTCCTCGCGCCAAAGCGTCGCGTCGAGCGGCTTGCGGTTGCCGGCATACATCGAGGTGGTCCACTGCGGCATCATCCGGCCGGTCTGGACCTGGTCGTAGGTGATGAGCGTGGGGTCGGGCGGCAGCGGGCCGGTGCCGGTGTAGTTGTAGCGGCGACTGCGGCTCACGGTCTGCGCGAGCGTCTCGCGCCATTGGGCGCCTGTCTTGAGCGAAAGCGGGATGGCGGTGGGCAGCTGATAGGTGGCGTTGAAGCGCGCCTCGCGCACGCGCTGGTCGTTCTCGCCTTCGCTGATTTGAAGCGCGCCGGTCGGGCGGTAGTTGCGCCAGTCGGTGAAATCGAGGCCGCCGTTGGGGATGAAGCGCGGGTGCAGCTCCGACTGGGTGCGGTCAAGGATCCAGCCGGTGCCGGCGATGCGCATCGTGAGCTCGCCGCCCTGGCCGTTGCCGTTGTTCAGGTTGTTGCGCGTGTAGTAGGCGGCGTAGTCGATCTGGAGGGGGCCGAAGTCCTGCTCCATCGAGAGATCGAGGCGGCGCTGGCGGGTGTCGTAGTGGTTGGGCCCGCGGTTCTGCATGTCGATCAACGACTGCGCGACGGGACGGATGGTGGTGACCTTGTCGGTCCAGCCGGGCACGACGCTGGTGGTGGCACTCGGCACGGTGTTTTGGTTCTGCGAGCTGTAGGCGCGGGTGATGTAGCGGCGGCGGGAGTGCTCGAAGTTATCGCTGGCCGTGCCGCCGATCGTGATGCGCGTGCTGGGGGAGAGGCGGTATTCGGCCTTGATGCTCCCGCTCTGCTGCTTGCGGTTGTTGTAGTTGTCGAAGGTCTGGTAGCTCCAGACGTAGGCGGGCTGCGTCGTGGTGTTTTGGTAGTCGCGATCGGTCTGGAAGAAGCCGACGGCGTTTTCGCTGTAGAACGCATTGACGATGACCCCGAGGTTGCGGCTGCCGCCGAACACATCGAACAACTCCTGGTAGCCGAAGTTGATCATGGGATGCTCGCGGTGATCCTCGCGCTGCGGGATCTGATCGGTGAACGACGGGGCGATGCGCGCGGACAGGCTGTAAGTGAGGCGGCGGCGCTCCTTCATGTTGAGCGACGAGCGGGACTTGAGGTTCACCGTGCCACCGAGGGAATCGGCGTTCTTGTCGGGGCGATGGCCCTTGGTGAGTTCGAGCTGATCGAAGAGCGCGGCGGAGATGCTCTGCATCTCAAAGGCGCGGCTGGTGCCGAGGGATGTCACAAGACCGCCGTCGATCGTAACGGTATTGAGGCCGGCGCCCATGCCGCGGATGTTGAAGTTGTAGGCGAGGCCCTCGTCGGTCGGGCTGCCGGCCACGCCGGGGAGGCGCATGAGCACCTCGCCCGCGCTCATGTTGGGCAGGTGGCCGAAGGAGTCCATGGCCACGACGTTCATGGTGTTGGGCGCGTTGCGCTGCGCAGTGATGGCGGCGGCGCCGCCCTCGCGCTCGCCGGTGACCTTGAAGGCGTCGAGTCGGTAGATCCCGGCCGTGAGATCAAAATCGCGCACCGCGCGCTGTCCTGCGGCGACCGAAATCGTGGCACGCGCCGTGTCGAGTCCGATGTAGGAGGCCACGATTTCGTGCGTGCCGGCGGGGACCTCGACGAGGGTGAAGCGGCCCGTGTCATCAACGAGGGCCGTTCGTCCGAGGGAGGGAATCTCCACGCGCGCTCCTGGCAGGAGATTGCGTGTGGCTGTGTTGCTGACTGTGCCAGTAATCGTCCCGGTCGTCGCCGCGGTGGCCGCGGTTGATAGGCCGAGGAGGAGCCCGAGCAGCAGGGATGCGAGGGCAAACAGCCGCGATGCAGCGGCGGCTCGGTGGACGGGGATTTGTGATGTCATGATGGGGAGGGAGCCGGGGTTGCCCGCCTGCGCCGGGTGTGCAGGACGAGTTGTCGGGGAAAGGGATTCCCGCACGGCGCCGGATGGTGCAAGCCGGAAGTCCCTCTTCCCGTCCGTCAACGGCGCCGCGCACTATCGCCGATTCTAGGCTTTTCAAACGCGACGCGAGGCCTACGTTGGCCCGTTACATATGCAGAGAACGTTCGTTATCTTCAAACCCGACGCCATGGAGAAGCGCGTCGTGGGCACTGTGTTGAGCCGTTTCGAGGCTGCGGGCTTCGATGTCATCGGCTGCAAGATGGCTCGCCTCACGCCCGACCTGCTGCGCCAGCACTACGCTCACGTCGCCGACAAACCGTTCTACCCCGAGATCGAGAAATTCATGAGCTCGCGGCCCGTGATTTTCCTGGCCCTCGAGGGCATCAACGTCGTGCAGCGTGTGCGCGATCTGCTTGGGCCGACGGACTCGCGCAAGGCCCCGAAGGGCACCATCCGCGGTGACTTCGGCACGGAGATGATGAAGAACGTCGTGCATGCCTCTGACAGCGTTGAGAACGCCAAGGCCGAACTCGCGCGGTTCTTCAGACCTGATGAGCTTTTCGCGTGACGCGCGTCGCGCGCGAGAACGAGAACAAGGCGGCCGTCGTGGCCGCCTTTCTTATTTGGACGTAGAAAAGCGATACTCCGTCGTCGAACGAAACGTCTGCCCGGGGCGGAGGATCGTGGAGGGGAAGTGCGGGTGGTTCACCGAGTCGGGGAAGTGCTGCGTCTCGAAGCAATAGAATCCAAACTTGTCGGCGATCGGCTGCGCGGCGAGGGGGCTGGTGTAGAGCTGCACGCCGGGCTCGGTGGTCCAGACTTCCATCACGCGGCCGGAGTTTGGATCGCGCACGCTCGCAGCGCGGACCAGCGAGGTGTCGCCGGCCGGGCGCTCGATGATGAAGTTGTGATCATAGCGGCGGTTGGCGGGAAGTTTGTCCCAGCGCGCGCCCAACCGCATGGGCCGGGTGAAATCGAGCGCGGTGCCCGCGACCGGTGCTATCTCGCCGGTGGGGATGAGCGCGGCATCGTAAAGCGTATAACGCCCCCCATGGATCGTGATCTGGTGCTCGATTACGTCGCCGCCGCCGGAGAGATTGAAATAGGCGTGGTTGGTGAGGTTGATGGGGGTCGGCTTGTCCGTCGTGGCGGTGTAGTCCAGGCGGAGAGTATTGCTGTCGGTGAGCGTGTAGGTGACCGCGACCTCGAGCTTGCCGGGGTAGCCTTCCTCGCCGTCAGCACTGGTGTAGGTGAGGCGCACTGCCGGGCCGAGGCGGGAGGCGAGGGGGCTGCCGTTCCAGTTCACCCGGGCGAAGCCGCGCCGGCCGCCGTGGATATGATTGGGGCCGGCATTGGTGGTCACCTGCACCTCGCGGCCGTCGAGCGTGAACTTGCCCTTGCCGATTCGGTTCGCGACGCGGCCGATGACGGCGGCGGAGTTCGCGAATGAAATCTGCGAGCCTGCCGCGGCCGCGACGACGGGATTCAGCACAGGGCCCATCTTCCCGGTGCGATCGGGCACGCGCAGATCGGCGACCGTCGCACCATAGCTGATGATCACGGCGGTGGCGCCGGCTGCGTTCGTCAGGGTGAACTGACGGATGGTGGCCCCCTCGGGCGACTGGCCGAACACGCCGAGGTGAATCCCCGGGGAGGCGGCGAAGGCAAATGGGGAGGCGGCGATGAGGCCGCCGAGGGCGATTAGGCGCAGGGGTTTCACGGCCCCGGTTCAACTCCCGCGCCTCGCGCGCGGCAAGGCCGATGTTGCACATCTCCGGGCGTGACAATCGCAGGCCTCATTCGTCAGGCTGGCAGTCTCCCCATCACCCATGACCAATAAGTTCACCTCCCTCGCCTTCACCGCGGCCCTTGCCCTCGCGTGCGCCGCCACAGGTTTCTCGCAAGCCGAGAAGCAGCCTGCAAAAAAGCAGCCCGCCCCGCCCATCCCTGGTGCCGGCACAGGCGGCGCCACGCCGCACTACACACACAGCGACTTCATCGGCCCCAGCCGAGCGGAAGGCAGCCGTGTCACGATCACCTACGGCCGGCCCTTTGCGATCCATCCGCGCAAGGGCGGTGAGCCCCGCAAGATCTGGGGTGGATTGGTCGCCTGGGACAAGCCAGACCGGCTCGGAGCCGACGAGGCGACGACTATCCTGACGCAGCATCCGCTCGAGATTCAGGGAACCACGATTCCCGCGGGCATCCACACGCTTTACATCATCCCGTCGGAAAACGGCGTGAGCAAGCTGGCCTTCAGCAAGAAGGTCGGCGGCTGGGGTGTGCCGGTGGACACGAACAATGATGTCGCGCGTTTCGACCTCAAGAAGGAGGCCCTGTCGTCGTCGGTCGATCAGCTGACAATCGTCGTCAAGAACACGAATGGCGCCGCGTTTGGCGGAACACTTGAAATCAGCTGGGAGCGGACGAAGTTTTCGCTGCCGTTCAAAGTGAAGAAGTGAGCGCGTCGCTCCGTTAGCCTGAAAATTGATGCAAGGCGTGCCTATGCAGGCGCGCCTTTTTTCTGCCGAAACGCGCGCTTGACGGGCGCTCGGAAACCGGGACGCTCTCGCCTCCGATTTTCGCCCTCATCGTCTATCGGTTAGGACAGGAGATTCTCAATCTTCAAAGCGGGGTTCGATTCCCCGTGGGGGCGCCAATTTTAGTGCGTTTGCAGCGGCCTTGGCTTTCCCGGCTCCCGGCTTGGACTTGCAGTCACTAGCCGCGCAGACGGCATCGGGTGCTTCAGTCGGATGGCAACCCGGTGCAATGAGCAGTCGGGCTACTCAAACTGCTTGCGAAAGTCGGCGAACTGCGCGCGCAACGCGGCCACTTCGGTGCGCAGGGCGGCGACTTCGGTTTCGATTTTGGCGAAGCGTGAGTCCTCGGCTCGCACGGCGACGGTTGCGGGTTCAAGTGGCGGGGTGGCGGCGATTGCCGCTACCTCGACCGGCCCGCCGAGGAGATGCGAGTAGCGCGGCTCCTTGGTGCCGGGCTGACGCGGCAGTTTCACCACCAGCGGCTGGGCCGCGTGGGCGGCGAGGGCGGTGAGCGCTTGCTCGACCTCCGCGAGTGAGTCGAATGGCTGGAAGCGCTCGGTGCGCGTGCGCAGTTCGGCCAGGGTTTGCGGGCCTCGCAGCATCAGCACGCACAGGAGTCCGACTTCGCCGGGGGTGAGCAGGAGCGCATCCGTGAGGGCGTGCTTGTATTTTGCGACGCGGCTCTCGGCACCGGAGAATACCGAGGCAAGGTGCTTCTCGCGCAGGCCGTCGAGCGCGCGGACAACGGTAGTCTCATCAAAGGCTACGACGGGGTCGCGGTTCGTCAGCTGGTTGCACGCGAGCGTGAGCGAGTTGAGCGTGAGGGGATAGTAGTCAGGCGTGGTGACGGATTTTTCCACGAGCGAACC
>JAEUHB010000306.1 GCA_016794665.1 Opitutaceae bacterium | reverse complement strand
GCCCTTGCTCATCCCGTAGGCAAACCGATCCGCGAGGCCGACCTTCGAGGCGAGCGACGCGAGGTTCACAATCGCGCCGCCACCCGCCGCGAGCAGCCGCGGGACGCCAAAGTGCAAGCCGTGATAGACGCCCTTCACGTTTACGGAATAAATGCGATCGAGGTCGGCGGCGGTCGTGTTGGTGACGTTGCCGATGTGCGCGATGCCGGCGTTGTTCACGAGCACGTCGAGTCTTTCGAGCGAGGCAAAAGCGGCGCGCATCGCCTCGGTGTCGGAGACGTCGGCGCCAAGAGCGCGAGCCGCGCCGCCCGCCGCGCGAATCTCCGCGACGGTCGCCTCGCCGTCAGCGGCGGTGCGCTCGAGCACCGCGACCTGCGCACCCTCCGCCGCGAGCCGCACGCAGATCGCGCGGCCGATGCCGGAGCCGCCGCCGGTGACGAGCACGTGCTTGCCTGAGAATCGCAGGGGGAAGGAGGTCATGGGGAAAAGCTAGGTGCGGGCGCGTGGACGGTTCGAGATATTTCCCGCGTCTCCCAGGCAACGTGTCCGGGCTTTCTGTGCCTTGGTTCGTAGTTCCGGCTTCAGCCGGTCCGACACCCTGCTTCTGACCGCGTAAAGGCGGAACGACGAACGCCGCGGCAGCGCCATCACCACCGCGTCTGCGCGAATTTCCAGCCGGGGACCTTCTTCTGCATCTCGATCTCGTCGTTGCGCTCCTTGAGGCCGGCGCGCTTGAAGTTCGCGTGCGCCTTGGCGAGCGCAGCGCGGTCGAGCTCGACACCGAGACCAGGGCCCTTCGGCAGCGTCACGAAACCACCCTCGATCTTGATCCGGCCGCCGATGATGATCTCCTCCCACTGCCACGGATAGTGCGTGTCGAGCGCGTAGGTGAGGTTGGGCATCGCGGCGCCGAGGTGCGTCATCGCGGCGAAGGAGATGCCCGCGTGGTTGTTCGAGTGCATCGAGACCCCGCGCCCAAATGTGCGGCAATGCGCGGCCAGCTCCATCGACGCGCGCAGCCCGCCCCAAAAATGGTGATCGGTGAGGATGATGTCCTCGCAGCCATGGCGCACGCTGCCCGGCAGATCGTCGAAGGACGTCGTGCACATGTTGGTCGCGAGCGGAAGCTTCAGGGCCTTGCGCACGGCGGCCATGCCCTCCTGCGTGCGACACGGGTCCTCGAAATATTCGAGCACATCCTCGAGCTCCTTGCCCCACTTGATCGAGGTCTCGACGGTCCAGAGCGCGTTGGGATCGAGGCGCAGCGGCATCTTGGGGCCGAAGCGCTCGCGCAGGGCCTTCATCGCGGCGACTTCCTGCTCGGGCGGGAAACACCCGCCCTTGAGCTTGATCGACTCGAAGCCGAACTCGGCGACCATCGCCTCCGCCTGCGCGACGACGCCCGCGGGATCGAGCGCGGCTTTTTGCCGGGCGGCGGCCCAGCCCGTCGCCTTCGGATCGGTGCCAAACGCGAGATCGCCGCCGGCGCCCTCGTATTTGTAGAAAAGGTAGGCCGCGTAGGGCACGCGCTCGCGCACGACGCCGCCAAGGAGCTGCGCCACGGGCACGCCGTAGGCCTTGCCCTGCAAGTCGAGGCACGCGACATCGAGCGCGCTCTCCACCTGCACGAGCGCGCGCTGGTCCCACGGTTTGTCGCCGCGCGCGGCAATCGACTCGACGCCGAAGCGCTCGCGCAGCGCGCCGCGCAGCCCGTGCCAGTTGCGCGGATCGCGGCCGAGGACTACGTCGCGTGCGGCCTCCAGCTTCGCGTTGGTCGCCGCGCTGCCGGGCACCTCGGCGAGGCCGGTCAGGCCATTGTCCGCCACGATCTCGACGACGGTGCGGAGGCACCAGGGAGCGTGCAACCCCGCGGCGTTGAGCAACGGCGGATCGCCGAGGACAATCGGCGTCACGTGCATCTCGGTGATTTTCATCGTGGTTCGTGAGAAACCTGGGTGTAGGGCCGGCGCTTGTCGCCGGCCGCGGCCCGCCGGCACGCGGCGGCCCTGCAACGTTATTTCGCCTTCAGCGCGGCGAGCAGCCCGAGCAGGCCGGAGCGCACGGCGCCGCCGTCGCTGCCGTAGGCCGTGAACGTGAAGCCCATCTCGCGCACCATCGGCACGAGGTGCGGGAGGTGCACGAGGATGCCGGCGGCCTTGCCGTGCTTTTTCGCGGCGTCGACGACCTTCCTGAGCGCTTCCTTGAACGGCACGCTGTCGAGCTGGTCGCGGATCCCCATGTTGTAGGAAAGATCGGTGGGGCCGACGAAGAGCACGTCGGCGCCGTCGACGGCCGCGATGGCGTCGATGTTGTTGATCGCCTCGACGGTCTCGATCTGGATCACGGTGAGCAGGCGTTCGTGACCGTGCTGGTAGTATTCCTCGAAGTCGCCGCCGAAGCCGGCGCCGCGGTTGAACTTCGCCACGCCGCGGATGCCGTGCGGCGGATAGCGCATGGCCTGCACGGCCAGGCGCGCCTCGGCGGCGGTGCTCACGTAGGGCGCCATCACGCCGAGCGCGCCCATGTCGAGGGCGCGCTTGAACCGCACGGTCTCGTTCTGCGCGATGCGCACGACGGGAAACGTCGGCGTCGCCGACGCCGCCTGGAGCTGATGCAGCATCGTGTCCTCGCCGCCGGGACCGTGCTCATGATCGATGAGCACCCAGTCGAAGCCGGCGAGGCCGGCAATCTCGACCGTGATGGGTGAGCCGAGGTTGAGGAACGTGCCGCAGAGCCATTCACGGGCGAGCACGCGTTTGCGGAAATCAGGGGGGAGTTTCATTTGGGTGAGTTGAAAGTTGCAGGGTGAAAGCTGAAGGACTCGGACAACCAGTCGGTGCGTCGAAAACTTGGCGGCTTCGGGTCTTTCATCGTCCCGCCTTCAACTTTCAACTGCGCCGCTCGCGGCGCTTCAGAGCGACGTGTAGAGCTTGTAGAGAGCCTGGGTGCCGTTGTCCTCCCAGCCCTGGGTGGCGACCTGCTCGTAGAGCCGCTTCGCGTTGGCGAGGCCGGGGAGGTCGAGCTTGAGCTCCGCGGCGCTGTCGAGGGCAATTTTCATGTCCTTGATGATGTGCTTCACGTAGAAGCCGGGCGCGAAGTTGCCGGCGAGAGCGCGGGGCGCGAGGTTGGTGAGCGCCCAGCTGCCGGCGGCGCCGCCGCTGATGCTCGCATGGACGGCGGCCGGATCAAGGCCGGCTTTCTTCGCATAGGCGAGCGCCTCGACCCAAGCGACCATGCCGACGGCGACGGCGATTTGGTTGGCCATCTTGCAATACTGGCCGGCGCCCGCGGCCCCGAGGAGGGCGATGTTCTTGCCCATGATTTCGAAGAGGGGCTTGGCGCGCGCGAAGGCCGCGGCGTCCCCGCCGACCATGATCACGAGCCGCGCTTCCTTCGCGCCGAGGTCACCGCCCGAGACGGGCGCGTCGAGCGAGGCGAGGCCGCGCCTGGCCGCCGCGTCGGCGATCTTGCGCGCGAGCACCGGGCTGGAAGTCGTCATGTCGATCAGCAGCGCGCCGGGCTTGGCGCGCTCGACGATGCCGCCGGCGCCGAGATAGCTCGTCTCCACATCAATCGGGAAGCCGAGCATCGTGATCACCACATCGGCCGCGGCTGCGGCGGAACCCGCGGTATCGTGCCACGTGGCGCCAGCGTCGACGAGTGCCTGCGCCTTATCGCGCGTGCGGTTGTAGACGTGCAGCGAGTGGCCGGCCTTTTGCAGGTGGCCGGCCATGCTGCGGCCCATGACGCCGGTGCCGACGAAGGCGATCGAGAGAGGAGCGGACATGTTGCGAGGAGCGGAGGTTGAAAGGGAGCGAAACGCGCCGCGGATGGAAGGCGTTCGGCTTGGCGCGGGCGATATCTTTTTTCGCGCCTGCGCCAAGTGACGCTCGTCAACCGGCGCGAATTCCGTTCCGCTGCGACTCTCCCCATGAACCTCCCCCGTCGCGCATTCCTCAAATCCTCCCTCACGGCCTCCGCCCTCGCCGCCACCACGAGCCGCGCCTCCGCCGCGCCCGCCGGCGCCGCCCGCGAATACTACGAACTGCGCGCCTACCGCGTGAAGCCGGGCGCCTCGCTCGCGCCGATTGAGGGCTTTCTCGAGAAAGCGCTGCTGCCCGCCCTCGCCAAGCGCGGCGTCAAGAACGTCGGCGTGTTCACGGAACTCGAGGTCGACAAACGCGCGCGCACGTCAAAGCCAAAGGCGGACACGCCCCTCTGGGTGCTCATCCCGCACGCGTCGCTCGAGTCCTTCGCGAGCACCGCTGCCGAGCTCAGCGCCGACACCGCCGTGCAGAAAGCCGGCGCCACCTATCTCGGCGTGGCGAAGGCGAGCCCCGCGTTCGAGCGCATCGACACCTGGCTTTACCGCGCGTTTGCCAGCATGCCGCGGATGGAGGTCCCCGCTTTCTCCACCAAGCGCACGCCAACGCGCGTCTTCGAGATGCGTGACTACGAGAGCCACAGTGAGAAAGCCGCGCTGAGCAAGATGGCGATGTTCGACAATGGCGAGACCGAGCTGATGCGCGACCTCGGGATGTCGCCGATGTTCTTCGGCCAGGGCATCGCCGGCCCCAATCTCCCGCACCTCCGCTACATCACGGGCGGGCCCAACCTCGACGGGCATCTGGCGCCGTGGGCGAAGTTCGGCCCAGACCCCCGCTGGGTGAAGATGAAGGACGACCCGCAATACAAGGACAACACCTCGAGGAACACCGCGCGCTTCCTTGCGCCGACGGCGTATTCGCAGCTCTGAGCCACCGGGCCTCCGACTTCGCGCGGAGCCAAGTGCCCTTTTGCGCGCCACCCGGGGGGCAGGTTGCCGATCGCCGTTTCCGGCGCGCCGCCCGAAGGCGGTCAGGACGCGGCATCAAAGGCTGAGGCCCGCCGCTGCACACGCACGCCGGGCATGAGCCAGACTCATCGCCGGGCCTGAAACAATTCATCGTGTCGATGAAGGCCGGCCTCAGCCGTGGCACCTCGCTTGCTCAGTTGGAGCGTGCCTGCCGAGCCGATCCTCCCTGCCAACGCCGCGCCGCCCCTGCCATTCTCAGCTGAGCAGAAGGAATACTTGGCCGGGTTCATGGCCGGCGTGAGCGCCGGCGGACTGCCACCATTCGTCGGTCACAACGCCACCGGCCAAATCACCTCTGCTCCCGCCGGGGCCGGAACACCCAACCTCGCCGCGCTTGCCGCTGAGCCAAATATCCACGGCACGCCTCTCTCCGACCTCTGCAAGGAGGAGCGTTGGAAATATGACGAGAACCCCCTCGACGCCTGGGACCGCCTGCTGAAGCACGCCGACGAAGACAAAGTCCCCGACGCCGAGCACACCTACCGGTTCAAGACGCACGGCCTCTTCTACGTCGCGCCCGCGCAAGACAGCTTCATGGTCCGCCTGCGCGTGCCCGCCTGCGAGATCACCGCCGCGCAATGCCACGGGCTCGCCGATCTCGCCGCCGAACTGGGCAATGGCCGGGTCGACATCACCACGCGCGGCAACCTGCAGCTCCGCGAATTCAAGCCGCGCGACATCGTGCGTGTGCTCACGCGCGTGCAGGAGCTGGGCCTCACCTCGCGCGGCGCCGGCGCCGACAACATCCGCAACGTCACCGCCTCGCCCGACAGCGGCTTCGCGCCCGACGAGCTGCTTGACGTGCGCCCCTACGCGAAGGCGCTGCACCACTACATCCTCAACCACCGCGACCTCTACGGCCTGCCGCGGAAGTTCAACGTCGCGTTCGACAGCGGCGGCAGCATGTCGGCCGCCGCCGACACCAACGACATCGGCTTCTTCGCCGTGCGGCAGAAGTCCGACGGCGCGATCGCGTTCCGCGTGCAGCTCGGCGGCATCACCGGCCACAAGGATTTCGCGAAGGACACCGGCCTCCACGTGAAGCCGAGCGAAGCCGTCGCCCTCGCCGTCGCGATGATCCGCGTCTTTGCCGAAAACGGCTGCCGCACCGATCGCAAGAAGGCGCGGTTGAAATACCTTCTCGAGGCCTGGGGCGTGGAGAAGTTTCTCACCGAGACGGGCAAGAAACTCGCGTTCCCGCTCGCGCGGTTGCCACTCGAAGCCTGCGAGCCACGCCGCCCCGTCGAGAAGCACGCGTGGCTCGGCGCGCGCAAGCAGGCGCAACGCGGCCTCAACTCCATCGGCATCGGCGTGCCGGTCGGGCGCATTACCGCACGGCAGCTCCACGCGCTCGCGGATCTCGCGACGCACTACGGCAAGGGCGAGCTGCGCCTCACCGTGTGGCAAAACGTGGTCATCCCGCACGTGCCCGATGCGTTCGTCGAGACGCTCCGCCGCAGCGTGCAGCGGCTGGGGTTCTTCACCGAGGCGTCGTCGGCTGCCGGCGGCATCGTCGCCTGCACCGGCAACAAAGGCTGCAAATACGCCGCGGCCGACACCAAGGCCCACGCGCTCGCGCTGCTCAAGCACCTCGAAGGCCGCGTCACCGTCGGCTCGCCCGTCAACGTGCACTTCACCGGCTGCCCGCATTCGTGCGCGCAACACTACTGCGGCGACCTCGGCTTTGTCGGCGCCAAGCTGGCCGACGGCAGCGAGGGCTACCACGTCGTCCTCGGCGGCGGCATGGACCACGAGCAGGGGATCGCGCGCGAAATCTTCCGCGGCGTGCGCGCGACCGAGGTCAATGCCCTCGTCGAGAAAGTCCTCGTCACCTACGAGGCGAAGAAGCAGCGCGGCGAGACGTTCGTCGCGTGGTCCCGCCGCCATTCCGTGAAGGAACTGCAGGAGCTCCTTTCCGCATGAGCCAGCCGGTCCCGTTCATTCCCGACAGCGCCCCCTTCAGCGCCGAGCAACGCGCCTGGCTCAACGGCTTCTTCGCCGGCATGTTTTCTCGCGCTCCGGTTGTAGGCGGGGTGCCCTCACCCCGCGAGGCATCGCCTCCGCTCACTCCCCTCACGATTCTGTTCGGTTCTCAGACCGGCACCGCCGAGGGCCTCGCCAAGCGCGTCGCCAAAGAAGCCGGCAAACGCAACTTCGCCCCCACCGTCCTCGACATGGCGCAGTGCGGCCTCGCGCAGCTCGGCGGCGAGAAGAACCTCCTCGTCATCACCAGCACCTACGGCGATGGCGAACCGCCGGACAACGCCAAGGCTCTCCACGCTGCCCTCGCCGCCGCCGTTGGAGACGCGGCGCCCTCGCCGCGTTTGCCTGCCCTCCGCTTCTCCGTCCTCGCCCTCGGCGACACCAACTACACCCAATTCTGCAAAGCCGGCGCCGACTTCGATCTCTTCTTCGAGAAACTCGGCGCCACGCGGATCACCCCTCGCGCCGACTGTGACCTCGACTACGAGGAGAAATTCAGCGCGTGGCTCAACGCCGCGCTCACCGCGCTTAGCTCCGCCGAGGCACCCACTCCCACGTCCACATCCGCGGCGGCCCAAAGCGTAAGCCATAAATCCGAGACCGTAAATGAGAGCGGCTTCAGCCGCTCCCGCCCCTTTCCGGCCCTCCTCGTCACTTCGCGCAATCTCAGCGCCGCCGGGTCGGCAAAGCAGATCAACCATATCGAGTTCGATCTCACTGGCTCCGGCCTGGCCTACGAGGCCGGCGACGCGCTCGGCGTCGTCCCCCACAACTGCCCCGCGCTCGTCGCCGATGTGCTCGCGGCGCTCGGCTGCGACGGCGAGGAAGCGGTGCCTGCGCCCGACGGCTCCACCGTCCCGCTCCGCCGCGCGCTCACGGAGTTCTACGATCTCGGCAAGCCCTCCAACGATCTCCTCGCGTTGCTCGCCCCCGTTGTTGCCGGGGTCGCCGACGCCGGCCGGCCGAGCTCAACGAGCGCAGCTCCTTCCACGCCGCACCACGTCATCGACGCCCTGCTCGCTGCGCCAGCCAAGCCCGCCCTCGCCGACTTCATCCGCGCGCTCCGCAAACTCCAGCCGCGCCTCTACTCGATCTCCTCCTCGCCCAAGGCGCATCCCGGCCAGGTCCACCTCACCGTCGGCGCCGTCCGCTACGACCTCGCCGGCCGCGCGCGCAAGGGCGTCTGCTCCACGTTCCTCGCCGACCGCGCTGTCGCCGGTCAAGCGCGCGTCGGCGTGTTCGTCCATTCGAACAAGGCCTTCCGCCCTCCCGCCAACGGCGACACCCCGATGATCATGGTCGGCCCCGGCACCGGCATCGCGCCGTTCCGTGCTTTCCTCGAGGAGCGCCGCGCGACCGGCGCCAAGGGTAGAAACTGGCTCTTCTTCGGCGACCAGCGCGCGGCGGCGGATTTCATCTACCGCGACGAGCTCCTCGCGATGCAGGCCGACGGCACACTCACCCGCCTCGACCTCGCATGGTCGCGCGACCAGCAGGAAAAGATCTACGTGCAGAATCGCATGACCGAACACGCCACCGAGCTCTTCGCCTGGCTTGAGGCGGGCGCGCATTTCTACGTGTGCGGCGACGCCAGCCGCATGGCGAAGGACGTCGACGCTGCGCTGCACGCCGTGATCGAGCGCGCCGGAAAAAAATCCGCCGACGAAGCCGCCGCCTACGTGCAGGCGCTCAAGGCCGCGAAGCGCTACGCGCGGGACGTCTACTGACCCGTGGTCGCGTCCCCGAAGAATTTCCCTCTGCTCGCCGAGTTGCTCGCCGAGCAACAGCGGCTCGACACCCCGGTCGCCCGCTTCTCCACGGCGCACGACCATGGCACCGCCCTCGCGCCCCAGCTCATCCCGCTCACCCGGCCCGGCCCCGGCGAGCAATACGGCTTCGAGGTCGACCTCGATTCGTGCACGGGCTGCAAGGCCTGTGTTTCCGCGTGTCATTCGCTCAACGGCCTCGACGACGACGAGACGTGGCGCGATGTCGGCCTGCTCGTGAGCCCGAACCGCGCGCAGCCGTTCACGCAGACGGTCACGACCGCCTGCCACCACTGCGCCGACCCCGCGTGCCTCAACGGCTGCCCGGTCCTCGCCTACGAAAAGGACCCCGTCACGGGCATTGTCCGCCACCTCGACGACCAGTGCATCGGCTGCAGCTACTGCGTCCTGAAGTGCCCCTACGACGTGCCCAAGTTTTCCGCGCGCCTCGGCATCGTGCGCAAATGCGACATGTGCCACAGCCGCCTCGCGGTCGGCGAAGCCCCGGCCTGCGCGCAGGCCTGTCCCACGCAAGCGATCACAATCGTCAACGTGTCGGTCACGCAGCCCACGAAGCTGCGCGCCCAGCCCGGCTTCCTGCCCGGTGCGCCGGACCCGGACTACACGCAGCCCACCACCCGCTACGTCTCGCGCCGCGCTCTACCGCAAAACCTCGTCGCCGCCGACGCCACCCAGCTCCGCGTGCAACCCGCGCACTGGCCGCTGGTCGTGATGCTCACGTTGCTCCCGGCTGCCGTCGGGCTGCAGCTCGCCGCGCTTCCCGTTCTTCGACTTTCAACCTTCCACCCTCAACTGCTCGCGGTCGCCGCCGCCCTCGGTGCGCTCGGTCTTGCCGCGAGCGTCTTCCACCTCGGCCAGCCTCGGCGGGCGTGGCGAATCTTCCTCGGCTGGCGCAAGAGTTGGCTCAGCCGCGAAGCCATGCTCTTCGGCGCGTGGATTCCTCTCACCGCTCTCGCGGCTCTCGCTCCGCAGTTCGTTCAACTTTCAACTTTCAACGTTCAACTGCTGGTCACGGCCGCTGCGGCACTCGGCTGCCTCGGCCTCGTCTGCTCCGCGATGATCTACATCGATACCCGCCGACAGCTCTGGCGCGCGGCGCAGACATTTCCACGCTTCCTCGGCACCGCGATGACGGTCGCGCTCGCCTTCGCCGCGCCCTTTGCCGCGGTCGCCGTGCTGGCGGTCATGCTCGCCGTCGAATCGCGCACGTTTTTCGGCCGCGCGACACCCGCCCGGCTCCAGCGCGGCCCGCTCGCGCGCGCCGCGCTGACGCGTGACGTATTCGGAATGATCGCGCTCATCGCGCTCGCGGTCGCGCCCGCCTGGCTCGCGCTGATACCGCTGATCGCGGGTGAACTCACCGAACGTTACCTGTTTTTCCGCGCCGTCGATGCGCCGAAGATGCCCGGCCTGCCCGCCGCATGATCCCGCCGCTCGAGGAACTGCTGCACGCCCGGACCGGCCCGATGACGGCCGACATGGTGCTGCACCCCGCTGACTTCGGCCTGGGCCACGTGCCCGCACGGCTCCGCCCCGCGGCCACCACGTCCTCGATCTGCGGCTTCTGCAGCACCGGCTGCTCGCTGAAGATCCACCTCAACGCCGCCGGCGAGGCCATCAATCTCAGCCCCGACCGTGACCACCCGGTCAACCTCGGCATGGCGTGCCCCAAGGGCTGGGAAGCGCTCACGCCGCTCGCCGCGCCCGACCGCGCCACCACCCCGCTGCTGCGCGCGGGCAAGTCCGGCGCCCTCGCACCCGTCTCGTGGGAACGCGCGCTGGCGGAGTTCACCGCCCGCTTCAAGGGCATCCAGCGCGATCACGGTCCGCACTCGATTGCGTTCCTCAGCACCGGCCAGATCGCGATGGAGGAGATGGCACTGCTCGGCGCGCTGTTCAAGTTCGGCATGGGCGGCCTGCACTGCGACAGCAACACGCGCCAGTGCATGGCAACCTCGCACGTCGCCTACAAACAGTCGTTGGGCTTCGACGCGCCGCCGTTCACCTACGCCGACTTCGAGGAGAGCGACGCGCTGATCTTTATCGGCGCCAACCCCTGCATCGCCCACCCGATCATGTGGCAGCGCGTGATCATGAACCGTCGCTCGCCCGAGATCGTCGTCGTCGATCCGCGCCTCACCGAGACGGCGCAGGCCGCCACGCTGCACGTCGCGCTGCGCCCCAAAAGCGACCTCGTCTTCCTCTACGGCCTCGCCCACCTGCTGCTCGACCGCGGTGCGGTGAAAAAGGACTTCATCGCCGCGCACACGAGCGGCTTCGAGGCCTTCGCCGCCTTCCTCGCCGACTTCACGCCCTCGCGCGTGGCGCGCGAGACGGGCGTTCCCGAGGCCACGCTCGCCCGGCTCGCCCTGATCATCGCCACGCGTGAACGCGTTTCCTTCTGGTTGACGCCCATCGTCCACCAGAGCCACGAGGCCACGCGCACCGCCCAGGCGATCATCAACCTCGCGCTGATGACAGGCCACATCGGCCGCCCCGGCACCGGCGCAAACTCCATCACGGGCCAGTGCAACGCGATGGGCTCGCGCCTGTTTGGCAACGCCACGTCGCTGCTCGGCGGCCACGACTTCGCCAACCCCGCGCACCGCGAGAAAGTCGCGCGCGTGCTCGGCCTCGACGCCGCGGTCATCCCGCAAAAGCCCAGCTACGCCTACGATCAGATCCTCGACGCCATCGACCGCGGCGAGATCCGCGGCCTTTGGGTGATCGCGACGAGCCCGGCGCACTCGTGGATCAATCAGACGCGCGCCAAGGAGATCCTGGCGAAGCTCGATTTCCTCGTCGTGCAGGACATGTATGCGACGACCGACACCGCGCGCGTCGCCGATCTCGTGCTCCCCGCCGCCGGCTGGGGCGAAAAGGAAGGCGTGCTGATCAACAGCGAGCGCCGGCTCGGCGTCATCCGCAAGGTCGCGCGCGCGCCCGGCCAGGCGCTCAGCGACTTTGCGATCTTCCAGCTGATCGCCGAGGCCTGGGGCTGCGGCGAGATGTTCCGCGCGTGGCGCACGCCCGAGGCCGCGTTCCAGTTGCTCAAGGAGATCTCCCGCGGCCAGCCCTGCGATTTCAGCGGCATCCGCGACTACGAGCACATCGCCGCAAGCGGTGGCATCCAGTGGCCGCTGCCGGAAACTCGGATTGCGGAAACTGGAAACCGGAAAGAGCCAGACCAGAAACCTTCCGGCATCCGGTCGCCGAAATCCGAAATCAAGGAACGTCGCCTTTTCTCCGACGGACGTTTCTTCCACAGCGACGGCCGCGCGCGCTTTCTTTACGACGCCCCGCGCCCGATTCCGGAACACCCCGACGCGGAGTTTCCGTTTCTTCTCCTCACCGGCCGCGGCTCCTCCGCGCAGTGGCACACCGGGTCGCGCACCGACAAAAGCGCCGTCCTCCGCAAGCTCGCGCCCACCGATCTCACCGTGGAAATTCATCCCGACGACGCCGAACGCCTCGCGCTCACCGCCGGTGATCGCGTAACGATTCGCTCGCGTCGCGGGGAGGCCGTAGCCATCGCCGTTGTCACGTCGACGGTGCAGCCGGGTCAGGTTTTCCTACCGATGCACTTCGAGACAGTGAACCGCCTCACGTTCGCCGCATTCGATCCGCATTCGCGTCAGCCGAGCTACAAGGCCTGCGCCGTGGCACTGGCGCGGGTCGAGCCCTAAGGCCGCGGCGGCATCGGAGCTGAACTTGAGCGTTGAGCGCAGCCCGGAGCGGGCTGAGGGTTAAATCATGCCCCGCTCCATGACTGCCACGATTGCCCGCCGTTTTCTTTTCGGTTCCCTTTTCGCTACGACCTTGTCCGCCCAAGTCCCGCCCGCTTCCCCCGCCGCGCCGCGCCCGGCACCGCGCCAGCAGACCATGCGCCCTGAGATCCTTGGCAGCCGTGGCATCGTCGCGGCCGGGCGGCACTACTCGGTCTCGGCCGGCGTGCGCATCATGGAGCAAGGCGGCAACGCGATCGACGCGGGCGTGGCCACGGTCTTCGCGGCGGCGGTCGTGGAGATTTCGCACTTCGGCTTCGGCGGCGAGTGCCCAATCATCATCCACGACGCGAAGACCAAGACCGTCCACGTGATCAACGGCCAGGGGCCGGCGCCCCGCGCCGCGTCGCCCGCGCTCTTCGCGGCCAAGGGCAAAGTCGATGGCAACGGCCCGCTCGGCGCGACGATTCCTGCGGTGATGGACGCGCTCGCGATCGCGCTCGATCGCTTCGGCACGATGAGCCTCGCGCAGGTGATGGCGCCGGCCATCGAGTTCGCCGACGGGTTTTCGATGTATGAATACCTGCGCGGCAACATGGCGAGCAACCGCCGGCAGACCGAGGCCTACAAATGGGGCCACACCTACTACCCAGGCGGCCGTGTGACCGAAGTCGGCGAGATTTTCCGCCAGCCGAACCTCGCGCGCACGCTGCGCGCAATCGTCGCGGCCGAGCGCGACTCGTTTTCGAAAAGCAAGGACCGCGCGGCGGCAATTCGCGCGGGGCGCGATGCGTTCTACAAGGGCGACATCGCACGCACGATCGCCGAAGCCAACCGCGCCGAGGGCGGCGTGTTCACCTACGAGGACCTCGCGAATTTCCACGGCGCGGTCGAGCGGCCGGCGACCACGACCTTCCACGGCTACGAAATCAACAAGGCCGGCGCGTGGAACCAGGGCCCGGTGATGCTCATGACGCTGAACATCCTCGAGGGCATCGATCTCAAGACGATGGGGCTGCACTCCACCGACTACATCCACACGGTGCACGAAGCGCTCAAGCTCGCCTACGATGATCGCAACGCCTTCCTCGGCGACCCCGCCTTCGTGAAGGTGCCGATGAAGGGCCTGCTCTCCAAAGCCTACGCCGCCGAGCGTCGCAAGCTGATCGGGCCGCAGGCGTTTCTCGACTACCGGCCCGGCGATCCGTTTGCGTTCGACGGCGACGTGAAGGCGCCCGCGAAGCGCTACATGCCGCACCCGCAGGGCGAGAAGAACCCCGATGGCGGCGGCGACACCACGTGCGTCAACACCGTCGACGCCGCGGGCAACCTGTTCAGCGCCACGCCCAGCTCGGGCTGGGTGCTCGGCGGGGCCTTCATCGCCGGCGACACCGGCGTGCCGCTCTCGAACCGCATGCAGGCCTTCGACCTCGATCCGCTCAGCCCAAATGTGCTCGTCGGCGGCAAACGCCCGCGCACCACGCTCACGCCCACCGTCGTGCGCAAGGACGGCATGCCGTTCCTCGCGGCGAGCACGCCCGGCGGCGACAGCCAGGATCAGCAGGTGCTCAACGTGCTGCTCAACGTGATCGTGTTCGGCATGGACCTGCAGCCCGCGATCGAGGCCCCGCGCATCAACTCGAACCACCCGCACAGCTCGTTCGACAACCACGCCAACGCCCCCGGCCAGCTCGACATCGAGGCTCGCATCCCCGCCAACGTGCAGGAAGAGCTGCGCGCGCGCGGCCACGCTCTGCGCGTGCTCGGGCCGTATGGGATGCAAAGCGGCGTCGTCGCCGTGGGCTTGAACCCACAGACCGGCACGCTCCGTGGCGGATCCGATCTGCGGCGCGAGCGCTACATCATGGGGTGGTAGCCGCACAGAGGCGCGGGCAGAAAGATTTTCATCGCCCGCCGCCGCTCCCTGCGAGTTACTGCCTTCGCTTGCCCTCGCCGCTACCCGCCCTCCAGCCCGAAGCCGCGCCGGCCCCGCGCCGCTGCATTCTCGTCACCGGATCAACCCGGGGCATCGGCCGCGCGATCGCGCAGCGGCTCGCCGCACGCGGCGACCTCGTGGGCGTGCACGGCCGCTCGCTGGAGTCGGCGGAACGCACGGCGCAGGAAATCGGCGGCGGCGCCACCGGCTTCGCGGCGGACTTCTCCGACCCCGAGGCGTCGCGCCGCCTGGTCGATTCGTTTGTCGCCCGCGCCGGCCGGATCGACGGCCTCGTGAACAACGCGGGCGGCGGGCGCGCGGTGGCTTTTCGCGGGCTCACGCTCGACGGTTGGCGCGAGACGTTTCGCGTCAACCTGGAGTCCGCGCTCACTGCCTCGCAGGCCGCCTACGTCGTGATGCGGAAACAAAAGTCCGGCGCGATCGTGAACATCGCCTCCATCTCCGCGCACGGCGCCGGCGGCTGGATGGGCGCGGACTACGCCGCATCGAAGGCCGCGCTCGTCAGCATGACCAAGAGCCTCGCGCTCGAGGCGGCGCGCTTCGGCATCCGCTGCAACGCCGTCTCGCCCGGCCTCGTCGAGACCGACATGACCGCGGCGCTCACCGAGGAGAATCGCGCCGCGCTGCGCATCCCGCTCGGCCGCCTCGCGCGGCCCGAGGAGGTCGCGGGCGTGGTCGCGTTTCTGCTTTCGGAGGATTCCTCCTACCTCACCGGCCAGGTGCTGCACGCCGACGGCGGCTTGTGGATGAGCTCGTGAACGCCGCGCCCATGAGCGACGATCGGCGCGTGGCCGTCACCGGGCTCGGACTCGTGACCGCCATCGGTCACACGGTGCCGGCCGTGTGGGCCAGCCTGCTCGCCGGCCGCAGCGGCATCCGGGCGCTCACCCAACCCGAGCTCGCAACCAACACGGTGCTCGCCGGCGCCACGATCGACCCGGGCGCGCTCGACCCGCTGCTGCCGCCGGCCCTGCGCCGCGCGGACCGCGCGGTGAAGTTTGCGGCCGAAACCGCACGGCAGGCGTTGACCGAGGCGCGCTGCCTGCCCGGCTCCGCGGAACGGCCGCAGGAAATCGCGGTGATTGCCGGCTCCGGCTGCGGACCGACGGAGGCGCTGCACGCGACCTTCGGGCGCTTCGCGGAGAAGGGTCCGCGCGGCATGCGGCCCAGCTCCATCCCGAGCTGCATGGCCAACACGATGGCCGCCGCCCTCTCAATAGAATACGGACTCACCGGGACGAACTACACCGTGGTGTCCGCCTGCACATCGTCGACCAACGCGATCGGCATCGGCTTCCGCATGATCCGCGACGGCCACGCCGAGGCGGTGCTGTGCGTGGGCGCGGACAGCAGCTTCCCGCCTTTCTACTACGCGATGTGGAACAACCTCGGCGTGCTGTCGGCTATCGCCGAGTCGGGGCGGGCGCTGCGCCCATTCGACACCGGCCGCGCCGGCACACTGCTCGGCGAGGGCGGCGGGGCGCTGGTGCTCGAGTCCTTCGCCAGCGCGCGGCGGCGCGGGGCTACCATCCGCGGCGAGGTCGCCGGCTACGGCGAGTCGTCCGACGCCACGCACCTGACCGGCCCTTCGGTCGCCGGCCAGGCCCGTGCCATTCGTCGGGCGCTGGCCAGTGCGCGCGTCTCGCCGGTGGACATCGGATACATCAACGCGCACGGCACCGGCACCGAGGCCAACGACGCAACCGAGGCCCAGGCCGTCCGCGACGCGCTCGGCGCGGATTGCGACCGCATCCCCGTGGGCGCGATGAAATCCTTCTTCGGCCACACCCTCGGCGCCTCCGGGATCATCGAGGCCATCGGCACGCTCCTCGCCCTCGAGCACCGGCTGGCCCCGCGCAATCTCAACTTGGATCAGCCCGACCCGGCTTGCGCAGTGCAACTCATCGGCCCCGGGCCGTGCCCGCTCGATCGGAGCCTCGCGCTCAAGAACAGCTTCGGGTTCGGCGGCGGCAACGCCGTGCTCGTCCTCCGCCGTGATTCGTGATGCGATTCGCCGGTCCCCATTCCAGCCCAACTTTGTTCATGAGCCGCCAAGAAATTCTTCAGCGCCTGGTCACTGTCATCGCCGACTCAAGCTCCGCGCCAATCGCGGCCGCGGATGTCACCGAGGCGACCTCGTTGATGTCGTTTGGCGTGGATTCGCTAATCCTCATCGATCTGATTTTCGACATTGAGCAGGAGTTTGGCGTGAAGCTCGCGGCGGAGGAACTCACCGCGATGCGCGCGATGGGCGATCTCGTCGGCCACCTCGAGAAACGTGTCACGACCTGAGGCCAGCTCGCTCGCGGCCGCCGACGCGCGCGCCAAGATTCCGGAGGCAGCCGCGGGCGGCCGGAATGCGCATCGCCCGCCCGGCTGGGCGAAGCGCACCTTGATCCGTCACGTCGTGCCCGAGGTCGCGCTGGCACTGCTTCGCTCACTGCGGCTGTCGTGGCGGGTGCGGGAAACCGGGCGGGCGCACTACGATCGCGCAGTCGGCTCAGGCCGCGCGCCCGTGATCGCGTTTCTTCACGGCCGGGCGTTCATGCTGCTCAACACCATCGAGGGCCGCGACCGGCGTTGCTGGTTTTCGATGTGCTCGACGAGCCTCGACGGCGACGCGATGGCGCGGCTCGAGCAGCGGCTCGGCTTCGACGTCGTGCGCGGCTCGTCAGGCCGCGGCGGGTTGCAGGCCATCGTGGATATCATCCGCGCCGTGCGGGACAAGCCGGGCGCGGGCGCCTGCCTTGCGGTTGATGGCTCGCGCGGGCCGCGGGGCAAAGTGCAGGGCGGCGTCATCTCCCTGGCGCAACGCACGGGCGGGCTGGTGCTGCCCGTCACGGTCTCGGCCAGCCGGCGCTGGATTTTTCGCCGCGCCTGGGACCGGACGATGCTCGCGAAGCCGTTTTCGCGGGTTGAGGTCGTCTTCGGCGAAATCCTCGAGGTGCCGGCCCGGCTGAAAGCGCCCGAATTCGACCGGCTCTGCCACGAGCTCGAGGAGCGCCTCGTCGCGCTGCAGGGCCAGGCCGATTTGCTCAGCGGCAACGGCGACACCGAGCCCGTTCGCGCCGCGTGAGCCGCCCGCGGCTCAGATGTAATACATCTCGCCCGGCGCCTTGGAGCACAGCTGATCGAGCGTGTAGGTCCTGGTCTTCGCGTCGAGGGCCGCGCTGATTTCGTCCCACACGCGCTTGAGCCGACGGCCGCTGCGGCCCTCGTGGTTGCCACTGAGGTGCAGGCAGTGACCCTCGACCGCGACGAGGATGTCGTGCAGTGAAATCTCCTCGGGCGGGCGCGCGAGCGCGTAACCGCCGTGGTTGCCTCGCCGGCTCGCAATCAGGCCGGCGTCGCGAAGCCTCAGGAGGATCTGCGCGAGGAAGTTGGCCGGCACGGCCTCGACGCGGGCGAGGTGCTCGATCTGCGCCAACTCGCCGCTGCCGTGCAGCCGCGCCAGCTCCGTCATCACGCGGCAGGCATAGTCGACCTTGACGGAGATTTTCACGGCGACGGGCGTGGGGCGCGCGAATCAGATCACGTAGTCGCCGTTCTCGGGCTTCACGATTTCGCGGGGCGGCAGCAGCATGCCGGCGGCGACTGTGGCGTTGGTGCCCTGCTCGATGAGGATGAACGACCCGGTGAGGCGGTTCGTCGCGTAGCCGTCGAACACGATGGGTTTGGCGGTGCGCAGGCGGATTTCGCCGATGTCATTCATCGCGAGTTCCGACGCACCGGTCTCCGACTCAAGCGTCGCGAGGTTGAGCTTGTTGAGGATCTCCAAGACGGCGACCTGCACGGTGTGGGTCGTGTGCTTGAGGTAGTATTTTTTTCCCGGCTGCAACGCGCGCGGGTGCATCCAGCACACCTCGGCCTGCAAGTCGCTGTGCGAACCCGGCAGGTGCTCGAGGCCGACAAGCATCGAGCCGCGGCTGATGTCGATGTCATGCTCCAGCACGAGCGTGACGGACTGCGGGCAAAATGCTTCCGCCACCACGCCATCGTAGGTCCAAATTTGTTTCACCGTGGTCACGATGCCGGCGGGAAACGCGATCACCTTCTGGCCCGTGCGCACAATGCCGCCGGCGATCTGGCCGCTGAAGCCGCGGAAATCGTGGAGCGCGTGATCGGTCGGGTTGTTCGGGCGGTTGACCCACTGCACGGGGAGGCGAAAGCCGTTGAGGTTCCAGTCGCTCGCGATGTGCACGGTCTCAAGATGGCCGAGCAGCGTCGGGCCGACATACCAAGGCGTGTGCGGCGAGGGGTCGACGACGTTGTCGCCGTTGAGCGCGCTCATCGGGATGAACTTCACGTCCTTGATGTCGAGGCGCGGGAGGAACTCCTCGAACTGCGCGCGAATCTCGAGGAAGCGCGCCTCGCTCCAGCCGACGAGGTCCATCTTGTTCACCGCGACGACGAGGTGCGGGATGCGCAGCAGCGCCGCGATGGCGGTGTGGCGGCGGCTTTGCTCGATGACGCCAGCGCGCGCGTCGACGAGGATGATGGAGAGGTTGGCCGAGGAGGCGCCCGTCACCATGTTGCGCGTGTATTGGACGTGGCCTGGCGTGTCCGCGATGATGAATTTCCGCCGCGGCGTCGCGAAGTAGCGGTAAGCGACATCGATCGTGATGCCCTGCTCGCGCTCGGCGCGGAGGCCGTCGGTGAGGTTGGCGAGGTTGATTTGGCCGCCGCCCGTGATGTCGGCCGAGCGCTCGAGCGCCTCGATCTGATCCTCCATCAGCGACTTTGAATCGTAGAGCAGGCGACCGATGAGCGTGGACTTGCCGTCATCGACGGAGCCGCAGGTGTTGAAGCGGAGTATGTCGACCGGCACGTGCGGTGCGCGGGTGGTGGAAAGTGAAGACATGGCGTCGTCGGAAAAGATCGTTTGCTCAGAAATACCCGGCCTTCTTCCGATCTTCCATCGCGGCCTCGGAGGCCTTGTCGTCGGCGCGCGAACCGCGCTCGGTGACGCGCGCGGCGGCAATCTCGGCGATAATGTCGCTCACCGTGGTGGCCGGAGACTCGACCAAACCCGTGCTAATGATGTCGCCGATGGTGCGGACGCGCACGACAAGCTCGCGGACCTCCTCATTCGGTTTTGGTGGCAGGATGTCGCTCACCGGCAGCCATTGGCCGGCACGGCGCACGGCGCGGCGCTTGTGGCTGAAGTAGATGTTCGGCACCTCGAGCTTTTCGCGCTGGATGTATTCCCACACGTCCATCTCGGTCCAATTGCTGAGCGGAAACACGCGCATGTTTTCGCCGGTGTTGAGGCGGCCGTTGTAGAGATTCCAGATCTCGGGGCGTTGGTTCTTCGGATCCCACTGGCCGAAGCTGTCGCGGAAGCTGAAGAAGCGCTCCTTGGCACGGGCCTTCTCCTCATCGCGCCGCGCGCCGCCGATGCAGCAATCGAAGCGAAACTCCTCGATCGCCGCGAGCAACGTGGGGATCTGAAGCTTATTGCGGCTAATCTCACCCGGAGCGGGAGTCGCGATGCCTTTCGTGATCGCGTCCTCCACCGTGCGGACGATCAACTTCGCACCGAGCTGCTTCGCGCGCCGGTCTCGAAATTCATTTAGCTCGGGAAAATGGTGGCCGGTGTCGACGTTGAGCAGCGGCATCGGCAGGTCCGACGGGCGAAACGCTTTCTCGGCCAGGCGCAGGAGGCAGATGGAGTCCTTGCCGCCGGAGAAGAGGAGCGCAGGGCGCTCGAATTCGCCCGCGACCTCGCGCATGATGTGGATGGCCTCGGTCTCGAGGTGCTGGAGGTGATCGAGATGGTAGCTCGTCATGTCAGATCAAGCGCTCACGGCTTTCTTGCCCCACGCGGCGTGCAGGCCGCACTCGCGCTTCTCGTCCGCCTTGGCGGGATCGAAGTAATCCCACTCGTTCGGCAGTTGATGCAGCGCAAGGTAGGCGTCGAGGTCGGAGTCGGTGTGGTAGAAGAGCGGGCTCACCTTGAGCGCGCCGAAATTTTGATCGTGCGACACAATGTCGAGGCCGGCGCGATTCGGGTTTTGCACCTTGCGCAACGCGGTGATCCAAACCTTGGGCGCGAGCTCCCTCATGCCGCGTTGAAACGGCTCTAGCTTCATTACCGCGCTGAACTTCTTCAACTCCTCCTCCTGTTCCGTGGTCGGGATCGGTCCGTGGATCGCGTCGCGATGCGCGGCCGTCATTCTGGGCAAAAACGGCTTCACGTTCAGCTTGAGCTGGGCGCGCAGCGCCTCCGCGTGCTTGTAGGTGGCAGGCCGATTGTAGCCGTGGTCAACCCAAAGCACGGGAATGTCCGGCTGCGCCTGGACCGCGAGGTGGAGAATGGCCGCCTCATACGGGCGAAAATTTGTGGAGACGATTGCACGGCCACTCGCCTGGCCGAGGGCCCAGCGAACGACTTCAAGGGGTGAGAAGGAACGCAGTTGAGCGTTCCAATCAGCGAGGACAGCGGAGGAAAAGTCTGACATGACAACAAGACGGCTTGCCACGGTTGCCGAAGTCGTAAAGGCTAAAACACGTCATATTTACTAAAGAAGTCATGTTGGACACATCTGACATTGTCAAACTCCTCACCGTCATGGTTTCATGGCGCGTGGGCTGCTGACCTCCTCGCATGACTCCTTACTCAGACTCACATTCTTCCCGCGGCAGCGTGTTCCTCATCGGCGCCGGCCCCGGCGACATCGAACTGCTCACTTTAAAGGCCTTTCGGCTAATCCAAGCAGCGGACGCCGTGGTGCATGACTACCTCGTCTCGCAGGAAATCATGACACTCGCCCGGCCGGGTGCGGAACTCATTTTTGTGGGCAAGAAAGGCGGTGGGTTTTGCTGCCCGCAGCGCGACATCGACGGCGTGCTCATTCGCCTCGCGCGCGAAGGCAAAAGCGTCGTGCGGCTCAAGGGCGGCGATCCCTTCATCTTCGGCCGCGGCGGCGAGGAGGCCGAGGCACTCGCCGCGGCCGGCATCCGCTTTGAAATCGTGCCAGGCGTGACCTCGGCGCTCGCAGCGGCCGCCTACGCCGGCATCCCGCTCACACACCGCGCGCATAGCTCGGCGGTCGTGTTCCTCACTGGTCATGAAGATCCCAACAAGCCGGACACCGCGATCCATTGGGAAGACTACGGGCGCATCGAAGCAACCCTGTGCATCTACATGGGCATGAAAAACCTCGAGACCATCACCCGCCGGCTACAAGACGGGGGACTCTCTGCGGAAACCCCCGCCGCCGTGATTCAATCAGCGACCACAGCCGAGCACCGCCAATTCGTCACGACGCTTGGCCGTATCGCCCTTGAATCCGAGCACGCCGGCTTCGGTGCCCCTGCGATTGTCGTGATCGGTGAAGTCGCGGGGCTGGCGGTCAAACTCGGGTGGTTCGCCGCCCGTGCGGAGGCACTGCCCGCATGATCATCGCGCTAATCGACAACGGCTCGCTTGAGGCCGCCGCGCATCGAAATCTCCGCGCGGTCGCCACGACTTTGGCCGAGCGCACCGGCACGGCGGTCCACGCCGTCTCATGGAAACACAGCGACCGCATCCCCCCAAGCGAGCTCGACGGCACTCCGGCTTGGACCCTCGGAAATTTCGTTCGCGCGATGCACGCGCTCGGGCAACGTGAATTTGTCTTCGTTCCTTTCTTTATCAGTGCGCAGGGAGCGATCGGATCGGCGCTCCGCGAAGACTTGGAGAAATTGCGGCGCGAGCTCGGGGCATTCGCCATTTCCTTCGTTTCCGGCCTCGCCGAGCGCGGCGCCGTTGCAGCCATCGTTGCGGCGCGGATTCGGGAGGCGTTGGCGACGCAAGGTCTCACGACCTCTCCCATCGTGCTTGTCGATCACGGCGGCCCTTCACCAACCTCGGCTGCGCTCAGGGATCGCATCGCCGCAGAAGTCCACGGGCTGCTTGGCCGGGAAATCGACTCGATCACTGCCGCCTCGATGGAAGGCGACCACCCTCCCCTGCTCGCCGACGTGTTGCGCGCGCCTGGTCTCGCTGATCACCGCCTCATCGTGGCTCCGCTGTTTCTCTCTCCCGGCCGCCATGCGGGGCCCGAGGGCGACATCGCCCGGATTTGTGCAACCTCGCCTGCCCGCTGCCATCTCGCGCCGCTCGTCGGCACGCACCCACTCGCAGCCACGACGCTCGCCGTTGCGCTGGCCGAATTTCTTTCCACGCTCCCCGCCGAAATCTCCGCATGAGTTCCACGTCCGCCACCGCCACGCCCGCGCAACAGCCGCTCCATAAAAACGAGCTGCTCAAAGCCGGCAGCAATTTCCTCCGCGGCCATATCCTCCGCGACCTCGCCGACCATTCGACCGGCGGCATTACGGAGGACAGCGCCCAGCTGACGAAATTCCACGGCATCTACGCCCAGGACGACCGCGACCTCCGGAATGAGCGCCGCAAGGCCGGCCTGGAAAAGGCCTTCAGCTTCATGGCGCGACTCCGCCTCCCAGGCGGCGTCTGCACGACCGCCCAGTGGCTCGCGCTCGATCGCCTGGCTGACGAGTGCGCCAACGGCACCCTCAAGCTCACCACGCGTCAGACATTTCAGTTCCATGGCGTGCTCAAGGCTAACCTTTGGCGCACCATCAACTCCGTCAATCGCGCCCTGCTCGACACCATCGCCGCGTGCGGCGACGTGAACCGCAACGTCATGTGCAACCCCAACCCGGAGCGCTCCGAGTTGCACGGCGAGGTTTACAAGGTCGCCCGCGACATCAGCACCCACCTGCTGCCACGCTCCAGCGCCTACCACGAACTTTGGGTCGGCGACCACCTCGTCGGCGGCGGCGAGCCCGAGGCCGAGCCGATCTACGGCGCCACTTACCTGCCCCGCAAATTCAAGATCGTCGTCGCCGTCCCGCCCTCCAACGACGTCGACATCTTCGCCCACGACCTCGGCTACATCGCCATCACCGATGCCTCCGGCAAACTCGTCGGCTTCAACGTCACCGTCGGCGGTGGCCTCGGCATGTCGCACAACCAGCTCGAAACCTTTCCGCGCATCGCCGACATCCTCGGCTTCTGCACCGTCGAGCAGGCCGTCGATGTCGCCGAGAAAGTCCTCGTCGTCCAGCGCGACTACGGTGACCGCACCGACCGCAAGCACGCCCGCCTCAAATACACCATCGAGGACCGCGGCCTCGCCTGGTTCCGCAGCGAGGTCGAGGCCCGCCTCGGCTACCGCCTCGGCGCCCCGCGTGCCTACCAGTTCACGCACACCGGCGACCGCTACGGCTGGGTGCGCAGCCACGACGGTCGCTCGCACTTCACGCTCTACATCATGAGCGGCCGCATCCGCGACGACGCCCACTACGCGCTCAAGACCGCCCTCCGCGAAATCGCCCTCGCCCACAAGGGCGACTTCCGCCTCACGGCGAACCAAAACCTCATCATAGCCAATATCGCCCCCAGCGATCGCCCGACCATTGAGGCGCTCCTCCGCAAGCACCGGCTCGACACGGCCAACGACGCCTCCGGCCTCAAGCTCAACGCCATGTCGTGCGTCGCACTTCCGACCTGCGGCTTGGCCTTGGCCGAGAGCGAGCGCTACCTGCCAGAGCTCGTCGCCCTGCTCGAAGCCGAGTTCGAGGCCGCCGGCCTGCGCCACGACGAAGTCACACTCCGCATCACCGGCTGCCCCAACGGCTGCGGCCGGCCCTACCTCGCGGAAATCGGCTTCGTCGGCAAATCGCCCGGAAAATACAACATCTACCTAGGCGCCGCGTTCAACGGCTCCCGCCTCAACACCCTCTTCAAGGCCAACGTTCCGGAAAACGAGATTGTCGGCCTGCTCGGCCCGATTATCCGCCGCTACGCCACCGAACGCCGCGAGGGCGAGCGCTTCGGCGACTTCACGATCCGCGCCGGCTACGTCATGCCGACGTCCACACCGCAGGATTTCCACGAGGCCAAGGCGGCAAAACCGACCGCCGCGCCTGCGCCGTGATCGCGGCGCGCCGAATACGCGGCTCGTTGGTCTCTAGTCTTGGGAAAAAAGAGGGCGGACCGCCTACCCCTAAGCGGTCCGCCCATTGCTTTCTTACTTACCCCAATTCCCAACCGCTAGGCGGATGGGAAAATTCATTGTGAAGTCTTAGGAAACACATCTTGCGCGAAAGTTCCAATCGTCCGCGCATTTTTCTCGGCGCCCATTGCTGCCGACCCCGGTCATCCGCCGTCGCGCGTTGCGTCCGATGACTTTTTCCTCGGCTGTGGTTGGATCCAAAGCCGCATCAGAAGCTCCGCGAGATTTTTCATGCTCGTGCGCGCCGCCCCCTCTATCGCCACTGCTTCGCGAAAGGACTTCACCACCGAACCGCGCTCCAAATAGTAATCCCACAGCTGCGGTTCCACAATATCCACCGCAACTCGCTCATCTCCAGCCTCCCGCGCGATCCGCTGAAACTTTCCCTGCCAGTGGTGTCTTTCGTCCTGATGCCGCTGCAAATAGTCGAACACCCGCTGCTCACACCGGTTGAGACTCATGTCGCTACCGTGCCGCGCAAGGTTCGGAACACAACGGCAAATGCCCGGTCATCTTGGGCATTGCAGCTTTCCGTCAGCCACAACTAGCGAACACTCCACACACGACAGACAAACGTCAGCCCTTCCCTCCCATGCTACAAAAATTCAAAGAGCAGATTCCTGCCGTAATTCTCACCGCGTTGCTCGTCATCGCCGGTGCCTTCTGGCTGCACCAGCAGACGGTCTCGGAGATGGCCGCCAAGCAGCAGGCTGAAATCGCGCCCCTGCGCGACTCCAACGACGCCCTCCGCGCCGCATCCGAGGAAAACCGCAAGTCGATCGAATCCACCAACAAGCTGCTCCGCGACGCCATAGCCAAGCGTGAGGCCGACATGTTCCGCTCCGACGAGGAGGTCCAGAAGCTCAACACCGAGCGCATGGACGCCCTCGCCGAGGCCATCGCCAAGAAGGTCCAGCCCTACAATCCCCTCCCGAAGTCCGCGGAGGAGGCCGAGAAGCAGCAGAACGAGCAGGTTGACCGCGTCTCGGGCCGCCTCGCCGAACGCATCCAGCCCATCCTCGGCGAAATGTCGAAGGACCAGAACCTCACCCGCGAGGCCATCGTCGCCTACAGCAACCGCATCTCCGATCAGGTCAGCAACGTCCTCACCTCCGAGATCGCCAAGAATCAGCAGCTGAACAACAACCTCCAGCGCACGCAGGCCGCCGCACAGGACGCGATGAAGCTCTCCCACGAGATCACCGCGCTCTACCTCAGCTCCTTCAAGGACCAGGGCCTCATCACCCGCCTCCTCACGCTGCCGGCCAACGTCGTGCGCGATGCCGCCAGCCTCAGCATCGTCACCAGCAGCGACCGCAAGAAGATCGAGGAGCAACTCGTCTCCCGCATGAAGGAAATCGAGGGCCGACTCAGCGAGCTTCACCAACAGGCTCCCGTTGTCGCCGCCACCGTGACCCACGTGGCGCCCACCCGCCCGAAGTCCACGGCCACGCCCTGATCAACCAGCCTCCCTCACTCACTAACCGCCACGCGAGCCCGCGCTCGCGTGGCTTTTTTTTTAGCTCAATCGACCAGATAGAAAGGATTGGGCAACTTGAACGTCCGCTCCGCAAAACCGCCCGCCAGATCGCTCATTTGATCCCCGAGGCTCGCAATGATCGTGCGACCTTCGGCCGCGAGCCGCCGGCGAGCCGCGGTCTTGAACTCGACCGCGCTGCGCCGGTCCTCGTCCGGCTTGCAGATTAGCAACGCGAAGTCGGCGCAGCCGATCACGCGCAGATTGCGTTCCGTCGCGGCACGGCCGGCCTCCCGCCGGCCGGTCAGGAACACCACATCCACGCCCGCTTTGCGGGCGGTGAGATAAACCGCCTTCACCGGCTCGTGTGCCGGCGCTCGAGCTTCCTCCACCCAGCGGTCCCACTCGGGCGGCACGTAGCCAAAATCCATCCGCAAAAGGTAGGCCCGGTTGTCCAGCAGCGTCTCATCGAGGTCAAACACCACCGTAAGCTTTACCCCGCCGGCCGCCGCCCGCTGCGCCACCCAAGCCTGCGCATCTGACGCCACCGCCGCGATGCCGCGCCCGTAGGCGCCGCTCTGCACGTAGGCGTGCAACTCCTGCTTGTGGGGGAAGAGATTCGCCGGTTCGCGCGTGCCCGCGGCGCAGCCCGCGAGGAGGAGCATCCCCAAGAACGCGAGCTGTTGCATGGCAGAAGCCACTCGCTACGCCCCCGCGAGAAACCGGCCAATCCGCGCCGCCACGCGCTCCCGTCCGAGCACCCGGAAAATCGCCGTGATGCTCGGGCCGGCATTCGTCCCAGTGACCGCGAGGCGTGTCACCGCCTGATAGTCGCCAAATCCCAGCCCTTTGCTTTCAGCGAGCGTCTTGATCGCGGCCTCGATGGCGGCGTCATTCGAGAAATCCATTGCCGGCAGCGCCGCGACGACCTCAGCAAGGCGGGCCTTGGGGTCGCCCTTGGCCAAGACCTTTTCCTTCACCTTCGCGTCGATGCCGAACTCCTCCGTGAAAAAATACCCCGTGTAGGCCGCCAGCTCGTCCACCGATTTAATCTTCGGCTGCGCGAGCAGCATCACCTCGCGGAAGTAGCTTTCATTCGCCATCGCCCCGGCGCCGTCGGGCTGCGTCGTGAAAAACGCCCGCGCCAGCGCCACGAACTTCTCCGCCGGCTGCTCCAGCAGGTAGGTCATGTTGAGATGCGCCAGCTTCTTACCGTCGAACTTCGCATTCGACTGGTTCACCGCCGGAAGGTCGAACAGCCGCACGATTTCCGCGATCGGCATTTTCTCGCGGTCGTCGCCGGGGTTCCAGCCGAGGAGCGAGAGGTAGTTCACCAGCGCCTCGGGCAAGAAGTGCCGCTGCTGGTATTCCTCGATGAGCGCACCCTTGTCGCGCTTGCTCATCTTGCCCTGCCCCATCTCCGGCGATTTTAGAATCAGCGGGATGTGCGCGAAGATCGGCGCGGTCGCACCGAAGCCTTCGTAGAGTCGCACGTGCTTGCTCGTGTTCGAGAGATGATCTTCGCCGCGGATGATGTGCGTGACCTTCATCTCGATGTCGTCGACGACGTTCACGAAATGGAAAACGGGATTCCCGTCCGACCGGAAGATGACGAAGTCCTCGTCCTCCATGCGCTCGACGCGCCCGCGGATCTGGTCGTCGATCACGACCGGCTCACACTTCACTTTCTCGACCTCCTTCTTCCGGTGGTCGTCGAAAATCTTGTAGCGCTCGCCGAGCAGCTTGAACCACACCGCGCCGTCCTTCTCGTAAGCGCGGCCGTTCGCGAGCAGCTTCTGCTTGTAGGCCTCGTAGATCGCACCGCGCTGGCTCTGCCGGTAGGGACCGAATGCACCGCGCTCGCCCCCGCCGTTGGGATTCGGACCCTCGTCCCAGTCAAGCCCCAGCCAGGTCATGCTGTCGTAGATCAGCTTCAGGAACTGCTCGCTGTTGCGCTCCTTGTCCGTGTCCTCGATGCGCAGGATGAACGTCCCGCCCGTGTGGCGCGCGTAGAGCCAGTTGAACAGCGCCGTGCGGGCACTGCCGATGTGAAAAAAACCGGTGGGACTGGGGGCAAAGCGGACGCGGACGTTGGGCATGAAGTATGGGTGCTCGATGAAAATGCGGTGACGCGAGCCACCGAAACGGAAAACGTGATTCCGTGCATTCGGCCGCGCCTGTCAAAGACTCCTTCCCGCCGCCCGCGGAGTTCGCGGCGCGTTGCGAAGCCGCCGCCCGCGGGCAGGGTTTTCGCGTCGAACGTTTCGGTGAGGCGGCCGGCGTGCCGCTGCTCGCCTTCTCGCGCCGCACGCCAGGCGTGAAGCCGCGCATTTATCTCTCGGCCGGCATCCACGGCGACGAGCCCGCCCCGCCGCTCGCGTTGCTCGACTGGCTGGAGCGCGGCTGGTTCGACGACCGCGCCGTGTGGCTGCTCTGCCCTATGCTCAACCCCGCCGGCCTCGCGCGTGGAACACGGCACAACGCCGAAGACGTCGACCTTAACCGCGATTTCAAATCACCGCGCTCGACGGAAATCCGCGCCCACGTCGCCTGGCTCCAGCGCCAGCCGTCGCCCGATCTGGCGATCTGCCTGCACGAGGATTGGGAGGCCACCGGGTTCTACCTCTACGAACTCAACGCCCTCGGCCTGCCCAGCCCGGCGCGCGCGATGCTGGAAGCCGTCTCCCCGATCTGCCCGATCGAGCCTGCGATTATCATCGATGGGCGGCCTACCGACGAACCCGGCATCATCCGTCCCATCGCCGATCCCCTGCTGCGCGACACCTGGCCGGAATCCATTTTTCTGCGCCACCATCACGCGCGCCTCGGCTACACCATCGAGTCACCTTCGGCGCGGCCGCTCGCACAGCGCATCGCCGCGCTGCAGGCCGCCGTCGCCACCGCCGTCGCCGCGACGGTGCAACGCGGATCGGCCTAGCCCCGGGGGTTGCGCTCCGGGCGCATCGCACCATGCTGCGGTCGTCCCCGTTGCGCCATGAACAAGAAACTCAAGATCTCCGGCATCGTCATCGGCTCCATTTGCGCGCTCGGCGTCGTCGCGGTGGTGCTCGCGCTCAACTCCGGCGTGCAGACCTGGGCGGTCCGCAAGGCCGCCTCCGGCCAACCCGGCACCAAAGTCGAGGTCTCGCGTGTCAGCGCCGGCTTTTCCGCCGCGGAGGTGAACGACTTCCAGTTCGAGCAGGACGGCATGGTCGTCACCGCCAAGGGCGTGAACGCGAAATACTCCGCGTGGGATTTCCTCACGAGCCGCCGCGTCAATGCCGACAGCGTCTCCGTCGAGGACCTCGTCGTTGATCTGCGCAAGGTCCAGCCCGCTCCCGCCGGCGGCAAGCCGGCGCCCGGCGCCCCCGCCTCCGGGCCCGCGGCCAAGCCCACGCTCTTCGACGGCCTGCTCAAGCAGCTCCAGCTCGCGCTCGATGTCCGCGTCGGCACTGTCGACGTCAAGGGCCGCGCCCTGCTGCCCGACGACCAGACCGTCGTCTTCAACCTCAAGGGCGCGCGCATCGAGACCGGCCAGCAGGGCAACCTCGAGTGGAATGTCGAGCTGGCCGACTCCAAGGTCGGCGCCGCGCTCAAGACCCTGCGCACCACCGGCACGCTCGCCGTCCGCATCACGCCCGACCGCCGCATCGACCTCATCGCGATCGAGGGCACCGCGGCCGCCCTCGGCCCGAAGATCCCCGCCGAGCAATTCCGCCTGAGCCTCCGCGCCGAGCAGCCCAAGGTGGGCGGCGACGAAAATTACTCCGTCAACCTCGGCCTCGTCCGCGGCACAAACGTCGAGCCCTTGCTCAAGGTCGTCGCCGCCTGGACCGCCGCCGCCCGCGAGATCGCCGGCACATGGGAGCTCGGCCTTCGCAGCGAGCAGCTCGCCGCGCTCTTCTCCGGCCTCGGCCTCCCCGAGATCGCGGCCGACGGGACGGGCAAGTTTGCCGTGAAGCCCGACACCACCGCCGCCACCGCCAGCGGCCAGCTCAAGGCCATCGCCTCGAAGCTGGAAAAGCTGTCGCCGGAGCTCTCCGCCCTCGGCTCGATGACGCTCACCTCGCGCTTTGACGGCGCCTTCGCCGATCAGGCCGTGCGCCTCGACGCGCTCGAGCTCGACGTCTCCGCCGCCGACGGCCGCAAGTTCGCACAAATCGGGCTGCTCCAGAAGGTGAACTTCGCGCTCAAGGATCAGCGCCTCACCCTCGCCGATCCCAAGGCCGAGGCCGCGCGCCTCTCCGTGCAAGCACTCCCGCTCGCGTGGGCCCAGCCGTGGCTCAAGGGGCTCACCATCGAGAGCGGCGATCTTTCGGAGGTCTCCGCCATCGAGGCCGAGCCCGACGGCAGCCGCGTGCGCATCCGCGCGATCGAGCCGCTCACCCTCCGCAACGTCACCATCCGCGACGCGCAGAAAAAAGCCCTCGTCGATCGCATGACGCTCTCGGTGCGCCCGTCGCTCGACTACGCCGCGGACAAGGTCATCGCGCAGCTCACCGCCCTCTCCATCACGATGCCGACCGGCGACGCCGTGAGCGGCACGTTCAGCACCGAGGTCACGAACCTCGCCAAGGCGCCCGTCGTCACGTTCAGCGGCCAGCTTCAGGCCAAGCTCCTCGCGGCCCACAAACCCTACCTGCCCGCGGGCCTCGACCTCGGCCCGCTCACCGTCGCCAACGCGATCGAGGGCCGCCTCGAGGGGAAAAATCTCCAGCTCAGCAAGGTCACCTCCACCGTCTCGCGCGAGGGCGGCGCCCTGCTCTCCTCGATCGAGCTGCTGCAGCCGGTGCGCGCGGATCTCAATGCGCTCACCTTTGCCGTCGCCACGCCCACCGCCACCGCCGCGCGTGTGCGCCTCGGCGAGGTGCCGCTCGCTTGGGGCGAGGCCTTTGTGCCCAAGTCAAAGCTCTCCGGCACGTTCACCGGCGCCACCGTCGAAATCACAATGCGCTCCGCCGACGATCTCACGGTCGCCACCACCGCGCCCTTCGCGGTGCGCGGCGCGAGCGCGACGCTCGACGGCAAGCCGCTCGCACAGGCGCTTGATCTCGCCGCCAGTTTCTCCGCCACCAAGCGCGGCAATGCCGTCACCTACGACCTCAGCAAGGTCGAGGTGAAGCAGGGAGACGCCGCCCTCGCCACGCTCGCCGTCGCCGGCGAGGCCGCGCTCGGCGCGAAGTTCTCCGCCAAGGCCAAGGGCAACCTCGAGGCCGACATCGTGGCGCTGATGAAGCAGCCCGCCGTCGCCGAATATTGCACGCTCGCCCGCGGTCAGCTCACGACGACGTTTGAGGTCAGCCTTTCCGACACCACCGACGCCAAGCTCGCCCTCTCCGCCAAGAACCTCGTCGCCAAGCAGGACAACCGCGTGCTCGGCGATCTCGATCTCACGCTCCGCGCCAACGTGAAGGCCGACGGCAGCGGCACCGTCGTCCTCCCGCTCACGCTCACGAGCGCCGCGCGCAAATCCGATGTCACGGTCGACGGCACCTTCGGCAAGGCCTCCGACGGGCGGACGTTTCTCTTCACCGGAAAAGTCACCGGCGATCAGATCATCGTCGACGATTTCATGCCGCTCGCCGCGCTGGCCCCGGCCTCGCCCCAGGCCCCGAAGACTCCCGCGCCCGCCCCCGGCCGCCCGGCGCCCGCGCCCACCCCCGCACCGAAACCCACCCGCGACACCGAGCCGTTCTGGAAAGGCGTCAACGGACAGGCCGAGGTGGACCTCAAGCGCGTGCTCTACGGCAAGGACTACACCGTCTCCGCGATCCGCGGGAAGGCCATCATCACCGACAGCAAGCTCTCGCTCGACAGCCTCGACGGTGCGTTCAACGGCACGCCGTTCAAGGTCGGCGGCTCGCTCGCCTTCTCCGCCACGCAGCCCAAGCCCTACACGATGGCCGGCACGGTGGACGTGACGGGCTTCGATGTCGGCGCGTTCCTGCGGGCCGCGAATCCGAAGGACGAGCCCTCGATGGAAACGAAGGTCACCGTCAAAGGCACCGTCGCCGGCACCGCCGCGACCGTTGACTCGCTCGCGGACGGCGCGACGGGCAAATTTGACGTTACCGGATCAAAGGGCGTGCTGCGCGCGCTGAGCAAATCGAGCACCGCCGGCAAGGTAGTAGGCGGCGTCTCTACTGCAGCCAGTGTCGCGGTCGGCATTTTCAACGCGCTGGGCAAGACTCCTCCGCCTCAGGCATCGGCGGCTGCCGAAACAACCGTCGATCTCGCCAAGGCCCTCGGGGAAATCCAAATCGACGATTTCAAGATGAGCGTCGAGCGCGGCAGCGACCTCCACATCCGGCTCAACGCGCTGGAGTTCACCTCGTCCGTCGTGCGCCTCACGGGCAAGGGCCAGATCCTCCACGCGGCGGGCACGCCGATTCAGGACCAACAGATGGCCGTCGAGATCAACATGGGCGCCAAGGGCGCCGTCGGCGGCCTGCTCCGCGCGGCCCGCGTGCTGGGCTCCGAGACCGATCCCAAGGGCTACGCGATGGTGCGGCAGCCCTTCACCGTCCGCGGCACCCCGACCAAGCCGGACTCCAGCGAGCTGTGGAAAATGATCGCCACCGCCGCCATCTCGGACGGCGCCTCCGCGATCCAGAGCGGCGGCTCGTCCGTGCTGGACGGTTTGTTCAAGCGGAAGAAGTAGCGGGTAGCGCAAGTGTCCCGCTTCTCACGAAGCGGGCTACTGGATCCGGCCCTCCGTAGCCCGGCTCGTGAGAGCCGGGATTTTCTACGCTTTCGCCAATCCGCGGTGCTTCGCAAACACCCCGCGCAGCGCCGTGCTCAGCTCATCCTGCACGGCCTGCAGCTCGCGGTAGCGCGCGACATTTTCCTTCCTCGGCTGGCAGCGCGTCGCCTCGTTGAGGGCCACGACGCCGTCGGTGAAATCGGAGATCTTCGCGGCGCGCTTGCCGTCGCGGCGCGCGACGCACCACGCCGCCTGCAACGCGCCGCCGAGCGCCGCGCCTTCGTCCTCCACCATGCCGACGACCGGCACGCCGAAGACATCGGCCATGATCTGGCGCCACACCGCGGACTTGGCGCCGCCGC